>CAIRWM010000107.1 GCA_903882285.1 uncultured cyanobacterium | reverse complement strand
GAAAACGGAGAGGGTGGGATTCGAACCCACGGAAGGTTGCCCTTCAAACGATTTCGAGTCGTTCGCTTTCGACCACTCAGCCACCTCTCCAGCGGCTCTGACGCTGGCGGGACTGCACGAGGCAGCCGCCGCTGAACGCGGAACCAGCGGCACTGTACGGAGCCATCAGCCCCCGTAGGCCAGCAGGGATCCACTGGCGCCGCTGGTGCTCCAGGAGGAGGGCAGCCGCTCGCCGCCCGGCGGAGCGCCGCTGAGCCAGACCCTCGCCGGCAGCTCGGCGCTGGCCTGCCAGCGGCGGCGCTCGCGTGCCCCCGGACGGAAGCCGAGCCACACCCCATCGGGCCGCGGGCGGGGATGGTCCCGCCAGGCCTGCAGCGCCTGGCGGTCAGGCAGGAGCAACCAGGCGCGTCGCCCCAGCCGCAGCAGCAGGGCATGGCTGTCCATCGACAGCGCCTCCACCGCCAGACCAGGGCTGGCCAGTCCCTGGCCGGCGGCCAGGGGTGGTCGCTCCTCGCCATAGGCCACCACCAGCCCTCCCTGCCGCTGCCAGCAGGCCGGATCGGCGGGCGCCACGGGATCGAGCAACAGCTGCCAGTCGAAGCGGTCCACCCCCAGCCCGGTGGCCAGCTGGCGCACCTGCTGGCAGCTGAACGGGTCGGCCCGGGTGCTGATCAGGGCCGCCCGGCCGCGGTGGCGGGCGATCAGCAGATCGCGGCTGCCGCCGGCACTGCCCTGATGAACGAGCAGCAACTGGTCGGCGCCCAGCAGCCCCAGGTGCAGCGCCGCCACCAGGATCAGCAGCAGGGCCCCCAGCCGCCGCCAGCGGCGAGCCGCCCCGGGCAACAGCAACGGCAGCAGACCCAGGGCGAACAGGGCCACCAGCAACGGCAACGGCCGGCCCGTGCGCCACTGGGCCATCGGCAGCGCAGCGAAGCCGTGGGCGATCGCCAGCAGCAGCCGCGCCAGAGGATCCACCGGCAACAGCAGCGCCGGCACCACGGCGGGCAATACCAAGGCCACCAGCGCCAGGGCCATCGCCGCCAGGGTGAGTGGCGTCAGCAGCGGCGCCGCGGCCAGGTTGGCGGGGACAGCGAACAGGGGCACAGCGCCGAAGTGCAGCAACTGCAGCGGCAGGGTCCACAGGGTGGCGGCCACGGGCACGGCCAGGGCCGGCGCCAGGTGCCGACGCCAGCAGCCGCCCTGGCCGCCGCGGCCCGCGGGCAGGCGGGCAGCGATCGCCTGCTCCAGCGGTGTGGCGGTGACCACCAGGCCGGCGGTGGCCGCCACCGAAAGCTGAAAACCCAGGTCGTGGAACCAGGCGGGTTGCAGCAGCAGCATCAGCACCACCGTGAGGATCAGCAAGCCCAGGGGCCGCGTGCGCCGACCAGCCTCTAGCGCCAGCAGCGCGACGCTGCCCATCACCACCGCCCGTACCACCGAGGCCTGCGGACCCGCCAGCAACAGAAACAGCAGGATGGCCCCCGCGGCCAGCGCCAGCCGCAGCGGCCGACCCAGCGGGCGACCGAGCACCAGCACCGCCCCGAGCAGCACGGTGAGGTGGAAACCCGAGGCGGCCAGAGCATGGGAGAGCCCCGAAGCCCGAAAGTCTTCGCGCAGCTCCCAGGGCAGCGGCACCACGGCGCTGCCGAGCACGAGCGCCGCCAGCAGGCCGCCCCGCTCCGGACCCGCCGCGGCGATCAGGCGCTCCGCGATGCGACGCCGCAGCGCCACGATCGGCGTGGCCGGCCGTTCCAGCACCTCCAGCCGCTCCACCGTCAGCCGTGACCAGGTCGCCTGCCGCGCCAGCCGCTCGGCCCCGCCCGCCAGCAGCGGATGGGGCGCGGCCGGGGGCCGCCGCAGCGCCCCGCTGACCCGCACCACCCAGCCCTGGTGCAGCGGCGGACAGCGCGCGAAGACCAGCTCGCTGCGCCCGCCGCTGGTCTCCAGCAACACCCGGCAGCCCGGCGCCGCCGCCGGACTCGGCCGGGGATCCTCCAGCAGCTGGCCGCGCAGCTGCACCGGCACCGGCCCCATGCCGCCGGCCAGCCAGCGGCTGGGATCCTCAGGACCGGGCCGCTCGGCAGGGCCGAGGCGCCAGACCAGCAGCAGCAGCAGCGCCAGCCCCGCCAGCAGGGGGCGCAGGCGGTGGGTCCAGGGGCGCTGACGATCGAGCGAGCCAACCTCCATCTTCACGGGCGCGTTCCCTGCTGCAGCGTTCCCGCCGCCGGCACTTCGCGGAGAATGGGGCTCGACCGGCCACCTGTCCATGACCTCCGATCTGGCGGCCGCCCGGCTGGCCCTGGAACAGGGGCAACTGGACAGGGCCGAGGCCCTGCTCCAGGAGTGGCTGCGGCAGCATCCCAACAACGCCGACGCGCTGGAGCGGCTGGCGATCGTGCGGGCCCGTAGCGGCGATACCCAGGGGGCCGAAGTGCTGCTGCACCAGGCCCTGCAGAGCGATCCCCGCCACCGACAGGCCCTCACCAACCTCGGCGCCCTGCTGCAGCGGCTCGGCCGCAGCAGCGAGGCGGGGCCCTGGCTGGAGCAGGCGACGACCCTCCACCCCGACCACGCCGATGCCTGGGCCAATCTGGCGGTGGTCCGCCGCGAGGGCGGCGACCTGACGGGAGCCGATGCGGCCGTGCGCCAGGCCCTGAAGCTCAAGGCCGATCACGAGCTCGCCCTTGAGCTGCTGCTGACCCTGGGCCATGACCTGATCCTGGCCGAGCGTGAAGAGGAAGCCCAGGCCGTCTTCGAGGCCTGTCTGGCGGCGCGTCCCCTGTGGTCCGAGCCCCACGCACTGCTCGGGGCCCTCCAGCTGAAGCACAAGCGCTATGGCGAGGCGATCACCACCCTCAGCACAGCCCTGCAGCTGGATCCCAGCAACGCGGCGGCGTTCTCCAACCTCTCCCAGTCCCTGCGGCAGCAGGAGAAGCTGCCGCAGGCCCTCGAGGCCGCCGACTGGTCCCTGGCTCTCAACCCCGACTCCGCCATCGCCCATGACGCCCGCGGGCTGGCTCTGCGCGCCCTCGGACGGCCGGACGAGGCGCTGGAGGCCTTCGCCACCTCCCTCGCCCTGGCTCCCGCCGAAGCGCGCGTGATCGGTCACCGGGCCCTCGTCCTGCATGAACAGGGACAACTGGAGGCCGCCAACACGGTCATCGACGAGGCGATCGCCCTCGAACCGCACACCAGCATGTGGCGCAGCAACCGGGCCTACATCGTGCTGCTGCGCAGCAACGGCCAGGACGGCTGGGAGGATTACGAACACCGGCTGGTGACTGACGATCACCTGCTGCATCGTCCCAGCCAGCCCCGCTGGACGCCCGACGCCGACCACGCTGACAGCCTGCTGCTGATCGGGGAGCAGGGGCTGGGGGACATGATCCAGTTCGCACGCTACGCGCCGCTGCTGCGCCGTTGGGCCCATGAGGTGGTGCTCTGCGTCGACCGGCGCCTGGTCGGGTTGCTCACGGAGGCGCAGCTGGCCGATCGGGTCTGCACCCCGGAGGAGGCCGAAAGCCACACCGGTCCCTGGTTGCCCCTGCTGTCGATCTTCCACGCCCTCGGCCAGACCCCTGACGAGCTCGCCATTCCGGTTCCCTACCTCCAGATGTCGCCGGCCCGCATCGCCGCCTGGGCCCCGCGGCTGCGACGCGGCGAGGAGCTCCTGATCGGACTGCACTGGCAGGGCAATCAGGACGCGGAACGCGAGAGCAACCGGGGGCGCTCGTTCCCGCTGGCCCTGCTGGAGCCGCTCAGCCGCCTTCCCGGCCTGCGCTTCGTCTCCCTGCAGAAGGGGGTGGGCTCCGAGCAGCTGGCCTCCTGTCCGTTCCGCTCCGCCTTCATCGAGGCCCAGGACGCGGTCGATGCCGCCCTGGACTTCCGCGACACCGGCGCGATCGCCTGCTGCTGCGATCTGCTGATCAGCTCCGACAGCGGGCTGGTCCATCTCGCCGGTGGGCTGGGTCTGCCCGTCTGGTTGCTGCTGAAACACATCCCCGACTGGCGCTGGCGCCTTGAGGGCGACACCAGCCCCTGGTATCCCTCCCTGCGACTGTTCCGCCAGCCGTCTCCCGGCGACTGGACAGCGGCCATCGCCCAGGTTGCCGACGCCCTGCAGGTCTGGTCTGCAGCTCAGAACTGGGGAATCCGCAGCAGCAGCTCACAGAGCTGACCACTGGGCATCTCCTGACCGAGCAGGGGCGCCACCAGCATCGCCACCGGCCGCAGCCGGCAGGGCCAGATCGCCCGCTCCGACAGCCGACCCGCCTGGAAGCTGCCCAGCACCAACACCGCCACCAGCAGGGTGCGCTTCACACCGGAACTGGCGTTTCGCTGGTCGGCGGCTCCAGCCAGGCCTGGCGCTTCTCCTCCGCTAGCAGCGGAAAACCGAGGGCGCGCCGCTCAGCCAGCCAGGCTTCGGCCACCTGGCGGGCCAGATGCCGGATGCGGGCGATGGTGGCGGTGCGCTCGGTCACCGAGATCACGCCGCGGGCCTCCAGCAGATTGAAGGTGTGGCTGCACTTGAGCACGAAGTCCAGGGCTGGAGCCGGCAGGGCCTTCGCCACCAGATCAGCGGCCTCGGCCTCGTAGAGGGCGAACAGCTGCTTGAGACGCTCCGGATCGGAGGCCTCGAAGTTGTAGGTGCACTGCCCCTTTTCGAAGGGCAGCCAGATGTCGCCGTAGCGGTGGGTGCCGTTCCAACGCAGATCCCAGATGCTTTCCACATCCTGCAGATACATCGCAAGCCGTTCGAGGCCGTAGGTGATCTCGATCGACACCGGCCGGCAATCGATGCCGCCGCACTGCTGGAAGTAGGTGAACTGCGTCACCTCCATGCCGTCGAGCCACACCTCCCAGCCCACCCCCCAGGCGCCGAGGGTCGGCGATTCCCAGTTGTCCTCCACGAAGCGGATGTCGTGGTCGGCGGCCCGGATGCCGAGCGCCTCCAGCGAAGCCAGGTAGGTCTCCTGAATGCCCTCGGGCGACGGCTTGATCAGCACCTGGTACTGAAAGTAGTGCTGGGCCCGGTTGGGGTTGTCGCCATAGCGGCCATCGGTGGGACGGCGGCAGGGCTCCGGGTAGGCCACCGCCCAGGGCTCCGGTCCGATCGCCCGAAGCACCGTGTGGGGGCTCATCGTGCCGGCCCCCTTCTCGGTGTCGTAGGGCTGCAGGATCAGACAGCCCCGCTCCGCCCAGAAGCCATTGAGGGTGGCGATGATGTCCTGGAAATGCATCGGAGATCGCTGGCCGGGCAGGGAAGCACCCGCGAAGCCAGCATCGTGCCACGCAAGCCCGGCCGCCTGCAGGCGGCCGGGCTTGGCCCAGGCGGCTGATCTCAGCCCTTGGGGATGCGGATCTTCTGGCCGGGAAAGATGAGATCGGGATCCTCAATCACCTCACGGTTGGCCGCGAAGATCTCGGTGTAACGGCCGCCGTTGCCCAGTTCGCGCTCGGCGATGCCCCAGAGGGTGTCGCCCTCCTTGACCAGCACGAAGGTGGAATCACCAGCCGCACCCAGCCCACCGGCCTCCACCTTGGCCACACCCTCCACATTGCCGGCGATCAGCACGGCCTTCTCGAAGGCGGCCGCATCCTTGGCATTGCCGCTGATCGTCACGGTCTCATCGCTGACGGCCACATCGAGACCCGTGACACCGGGATTGTTCTTCTCGATGTGCTGCTTGAGCTTTTCCGCAGCCTTGTCTTCGCCGCGATGGAACACTTTCTTACCAATGTTGGCTGCGAAATCAAACAGGGGAACGCCCATGAGTGGTGCGAAAAGACACTCCATCCTAGGCAAGAAAAGCTGAAAGAAATCAGCAACTTGCCCCAGCCCTCAAGCCACCAGCTCCAGCAGCCCCATCAGGCCGCCGGCCAGGGGGCGATGCGCGCTGGATGTGAAACCTGCCGCCCGCGCCAGCTCGCCCTGCTCGGCCGCCCGGGGGAAACGCTCCAAGCTCGCCTCCAGGTAGGCGTAATGCTGCGGCAGTCCCGCCAGCCGGGCCGTCGGCACCACGAGCCGGCGCAGATACAGCTGCTGAAAGACCGCCATCGCGCCCCCGGGCCGGTTGAAATCCAGCACCGCTGCCCGGGCCCCGGGGCGCAGCACCCGGCGCAGCTCGCGCAGACCGGCGCCGGGGTCCTCCAGGTTGCGCAGGCCGTAGGCCATCACCGCCCCATCCCTTGAGGCATCGGCCAGGCCGGTGGCCAGGGCATCGCCCTGCTGCCAGCGCACGGGAAGCCACGGCTGGCGTCCGGAACGGCGCCGGGCCACCTGCAGCGGAGCCAGGGCGGCATCGAGGCCGAGCACCTCGCCGCCGGGCCGCAGCCGGGCCGCCAGCACCAGGGCCAGGTCCCCGGTGCCACAGCAGAGATCGAGCAGCCGCTGGCCCGGGCGTGGCCGCAGCCAGGCCACCGCCTGACGCTTCCAGAGCCGGTGCAGCCCCAGGCTGAGCAGGTCGTTGAGCTGGTCGTAGCGGGGGGCGATCTCCTCGAAGAGGTCGCGTACCGCCTCGGGATCACCGGGTTTCAAGAGGGGGTGCTGCCTGGCGCGACGGCGGCCTCGTCCCAGGGGAGCACGATCGCATCGAGGCTGATGCCGCTGTCGCTGTCGCTGTCGGGAGGATTCACCCACAGCCCCCGGGCCTCAAGACGCACCGGACTAGTGAGGGTGAGCACCAGCACCGTTGCCAGACCCACGGCGGCGGAGCAGACCATGCAGCCAGCCAGCATCAACGAAAATTCACGCCGGTCGCTGGCGGCCTGCATCAGCTGCAGTGCCCAGGCCACCAGGCCCACCACGACGGTCAGTGTCAGCAGGGCGATGGCGCTGAGCAGCGGGGCAGGAGGGGCGAAAAAAGCAGACAACGCCGTCGGGAAAGGACTTATGAAAGTTTCCTTTTTTAATGTAACGACCCGGCGGTGGCGGGCGTGACGCCGCGGTCGGCAAGCAGGGGCCGCACCGGCAGTCCCCGGGCCAGCAGATCCTGCTTGATCGCCTCCACGGTCAACACGCCGTCATGCAGCAGCGAGGCCAGCAGGGCCGCCGCCGCATGGCCCTCCTCCAGCGCCGCGGCGATGTGGTCGATGGTGCCGGCGCCGCCGGAAGCGATCACCGGCACGTCCACCGCATCGGCCACCTGGCGGGTCAAGGCCAGGTCGTAGCCCGCCTGGGTGCCGTCGCCGTCCATGGAGGTGAGCAGGATCTCCCCGGCCCCGAGCGCCACCACCTCGCGCGCCCACGCCAGCGCATTGCGGCCGGTGTTCTCGCGGCCACCTTTGACGTACACATCCCAGCCTCCGGCCGGCCCAAGCCGGCGCCGGGCATCGATCGCCACGACGATGCACTGGCAGCCGAAGCGCTCAGCCCCCCGCGCCACCAGCTGGGGGTCGCGCACGGCGGCCGAATTCAGGCTCACCTTGTCGGCCCCGGCCCGCAGCAGCTCGGTGATGCCCTCGACGCTGCTGATGCCACCGCCCACTGTGAACGGGATCGTCACCGCCTCGGCGGTGCGGCGCACCAGCTCCACCAGCGTGCCGCGGCCCTGGTGGCTGGCGGCGATGTCCAGAAACACCAGTTCGTCGGCCCCGGAGGCGCTGTAGCGACAGGCCAGTTCCACCGGGTCACCCGCGTCCCGCAAGCCGACGAAATTGACCCCCTTCACCACCCGGCCATCGGCCACATCGAGGCAGGGAATGATGCGTTTGGCGACCATGACGGCAGGGGGAGGCGGCAGGGGAGGCTGGTGGAGCCGACGGAAGATCAGGGGCAGGGGCGGCGAGGCTGGCGGCTTCGAGGCCGCTGTTAAGGTTGCGCCACTTTTCCGATCTGCCGGCCATGTCCCAGGCTGCCATCACCATCGGCTCGAAGGTGCGGGTCACCCGGGTGCGTGACCGCATTCCCGCCGATCTGGTGGCGGCCCTGAAGGCCGATCCCACCGGCACCGTCAAGGATTTCCGCGTCACCGACGGCAAGGGCATCGGCGTGGTCGTGCAACTCACTGGCGGCGGCACCTCCTGGTTCTTCGACGATGAGATCACCCCTGCCTGACAGGCAACCGAGCGTTACCCGGTCGTGACCGACAGTCCCAGCCCCACCCCAGCCGCCGTCAATCCACCCGTCAACGGCGGCGCCCGCCAGCTCCTCGGCATGAAGGGGGCCAGCAGCACAGACAACATCTGGAAGATTCGGCTGCAGCTGATGAAGCCGGTCACCTGGATCCCTTTGATCTGGGGCGTGGTCTGCGGGGCGGCCGCCTCGGGCAACTTCCAGTGGCGCCTCCCCGACGTGCTCGCCTCCGTGGCCTGCATGCTGATGAGCGGCCCCCTGCTCGCCGGCTACACCCAAACCATCAACGATTACTACGACCGCGAAATCGACGCGATCAACGAGCCCTACCGGCCGATCCCCTCAGGGGCCATCCCCCTCGGCCAGGTGAAGCTGCAGATCTGGGTGCTGCTGCTGGCCGGGCTGGCGGTGGCCTGGGGTCTCGATCGCTGGGCGAATCACACGAGCCCGGTGCTGCTGCTGCTGGCCCTAGCCGGTTCCTTCGTCAGCTTCATCTATTCAGCTCCACCGCTCAAACTCAAACAGAACGGCTGGCTCGGCAACTACGCCCTTGGCGCCAGCTACATCGCCCTACCATGGTGGGCCGGCCAGGCCCTCTTCGGCCACCTCACCTGGACCACAGCCCTGCTCACCCTGGCCTACAGCCTGGCCGGACTCGGCATCGCCGTGGTCAACGACTTCAAGAGCGTCGAGGGCGACCGGGCGCTGGGTCTGCAGTCGCTGCCGGTGGTCTTCGGTATCGAGAAGGCCAGCTGGATCAGCGCCGCCATGATCGACCTCTTCCAACTGGCCATGGTTGGTGTGCTAATCGCCATCGGCCAGAATTTTGCGGCCGTGCTGCTGGTGCTGTTGATCGTGCCGCAGATCACCTTCCAGGACATCTGGCTGCTGCGTGATCCCGTCGCCTTCGATGTCAAATACCAGGCCAGTGCCCAGCCCTTTCTCGTGCTCGGCATGCTCGTCACCGCCCTGGCCATCGGTCATAGCGACCTGATCCGCCTGTCTGGCTCGGCCGCGGCCGTCGCCCTGGCTGGCACCGCCTTCCCAGCGCTTTGAGCCGCACCGTCCGCGCCAGGGCTCCACGCCAGATGCTGGAGAACACCCTGCAGGCCGGGCAGCGCCGACTGGGCAGCCGCTCCCGCCTGGTGGTGCCGGCGCTGGCCGCGTTGGCGCTCGGCGGCGGGGTCGCCGTGGCCCAATCGGCAGTGGTGTCGGGCCTGGACACCCTGTTGCCGGATGCCACCCGCATCAACAGCTACAACCGTCCCGGCACCCTCACCATCGTCGACTCCGAAGGCAAGATCGTGGTGAAGCAGGGCCCCGCCACCCGCGAGAAGCTGCCCGCCGGCAAGATGCCGCTGCTGTTGCAGCGGGCCTTCGTGGCGGCGGAAGATCGCCGCTTCTACCAGCACGACGGCGTCGACATGGTGGGCATCAGCCGCGCCATGGTCCGCAACCTCAGCCAGGGTTCGGTGGAGGAGGGCGCCAGCACGATCACCCAGCAGCTGGCCCGCACCGTGTTCCTCAGCCAAGACCGCACCCTGGTGCGCAAGCTGAGGGAGGCCCTGCTGGCCGGCAAGATCGAACGCCAGCTCAGCAAGGAGCAGATCCTTGAGCAATACCTCAACGTCGTCTATCTCGGCTCCAGTGCCTACGGCGTCTCCGACGCCGCCTGGGTGTACTTCTCCAAGACCCCCGACGAACTCACCCTGCCAGAAGCCGCGCTGATCGCCGGCCTGCCGCCGGCCCCCTCGGTCTATTCCCCGCTCGTCAACCCTGACCTGGCCAAGGAACGGCGCAGCATCGTGCTGCGGCGCATGCGCGAAGCCGGCTTCATCGACGATGCCCAGCAGGCCAGTGCCGATGCGGCACCCTTGGGCCTGAAGCCCGCCGAACCGAAGTACTTCCACAATCCGGCGCCCTGGTTCACCAGCTGGCTGGAGCAGGAGCTGCCGCGGGTGCTCACCAAGGAGCAGCTTGAGGTGGGCGGCCTGACGATCCGCACCGGCCTCCACCTGGGCTGGCAGCTCAAGGCCCAGGAAACGATCAACGGCTACGCCTCCGGTGGGTTGCAGGGGGCCCTGGTGGCCATGGAACCCGGCACCGGACTGGTGCGGGCGATGGTGGGAGGCAAGGACTGGGAGAAAAGCCAGTTCAACCGGGCCACCCAGGCGGTCCGCTCCCCCGGCTCCACCTTCAAGCTGTTCGCCTACACAGCGGCGATCGAGGCGGGCCTGCGCCCCGAAGACCCCATCTCGGCCCGCGAGCGCTGCTACCAGGACGGCTGGCCCCCCAAACGCTTCTGCATTCCGGGAGCCGGCGGCAGTGTGTCGATCTCGGAGGCGCTGCGCCTGTCGCTCAACCCCGCCGCGGTCGCCCTGGCCGAGAAGGTGGCCTATCCGCGCGTGATCGACGTGGCCCATCGCCTCGGCATCCCGGGCGAGCTGGGTGAATACCCGGCGATGGTGCTGGGCTCCAACGAGCAGACCGTGCTCGACATGACCACGGCCTATGCCGCGATCAACAACCGCGGCGTCTACGTCAAGCCGATTCCCTTCGATGAGATCTACGGCCCCAACGGCGAACTGATCTGGAGCCGCCGCCTCGATGGTCCCAAGCCGAAGCGCGCCGTCAGCAGCGACGTCGCCGACGCGCTGATCTGGATGATGCAGCGCGTGGTAAGCGGCGGCACCGGCAGCAATGCCGCCCTGCCCGACCGGCCCGCCGCCGGCAAGACCGGCACCGCCGAGGGCGCCCGCGACCTCTGGTTCATCGGTTCGATTCCCCAGCTCACCACCGGTGTGTGGCTGGGCTACGACGAAAACTGGAAAACGGGCAGCAGCAGCGCCACCGCAGCCTCCGCCTGGCGCACCTTCATGGCCTCGGTCATCAAGGACCTCCCCGTGCAGGAATTCCCGCCGAAACCTGAGCTCAGCGGCGAGTTCATCCCCTATGTCCCGCCGAAGCAGAAAGCCAAGCCCAAAAAGTCCGAGTCATCGGCCCAGCTCGAAGGTGGCGGAGCCGGAGGTCGCGGCTACCGCGACCTCCCCGACAACCGCTGGGATCCGCCCGCCGAGCGCGAGGAGAGCCGCCTGGACCCTCCGGTGGAGCGCGGCCCCAGCCGCTGGGAACCGCCGGCGGCCCCAGCTCCCAGCAGCAGCACCCCCGCTCCCGAACCCCGCTGGGAACCGCCGGCGAGGCCACGCGAGGCGGCCGCTCCGGCTCCCGCAGCCCCTGCCCCCGCCCCGGCTCCCATAGCGGCGCCCGCCCCTCCGCCGGCCCCCGTGGCCGCTCCGCCCATTGCGCCGCCGCCGCCCGTCAGCGCGCCGCCGCCTCTGCCCTGACCCCTGCCGCCCTGATCAGCGCAGCTCCGGCGCCCGCAGCAGCGCGGCGTAGAAACCATCACCGCCTCCCTCCTGCCCCGGCCACCACTGGCTCTCACGCTGCAGTTGCCAGTCGGGATGCCCGCGCAACAGCGCGGCGATCCGTTCCCCGTTTTCGCGGGGATGCACCGTGCAGGTGGCGTAGAGCAGCCACCCACCGGGGGCCAGCAGCGGCAGCATCGCGGCGAGCAACTGGTCCTGCTGCGCCGCCAGCTCCTCCACCGTGGCCGGGGTGATCCGCCAGCGGGCATCGGCATGGCGGGCCAACGTGCCCAGACCGGAACAGGGCGCATCGAGCAGGATGCGATCGAAGCGGGCGCCCCAGTCGGGGCGCTCGACCACCAGGCTGGCCGCATCCGCCGCCAGCACCCGGATCGAGCTCAGGCCCAGGCGCTCGGCATTGGCGGCGACGCGCCGCAACCGCGACTCGGAGCGGTCCACCGCCCAGATCTCGCCCCGATCCGCCATCCGTTCGGCGATCTGGGTGGCCTTGCCGCCCGGGGCGGCGCAAGCATCGAGTACCCGCTCGCCGGGCTGGGGGTCGAGCAGGCCCACGATCCGCTGGGCGCTGCGATCCTGCACGCTCCACCAACCTTCCTCGTACCCGGGCAGCTGACGCAGGGCACCGGGACGATCGAGCAGAGTCAGCCCAGCATCCAGGCCGGGGAGCGGCGCAATCCGCACCGCCGCCGCGGCGAAGGCGGCGGCGAGGGTCTCCGGCTGGCAGCGCAGCTGCTGCCGGCGCAGATCCAACGGCGGCGGCGCATTGGCCGCCCGGCCGAAGGCCTCGGCCTGCTCCGGCGGCAGCCACTGGAACAGGGCGCTCGCCAGCCAGTTGGGCAGTGAATGGCGCAGACCAAAGGCGGCGGCCGGATCCAGCGGCAGCTCCAGCCCCTGCCACGGCTCCAGAGCCACCACCCCAGCCAGGCCAGCCCCGGCAACCTCCCGCTCGCGCCGCCGCAGCACCGCCCGCAGCAGTCCGTTGACCACCGGGGCCAGACGCCCCAGCCCTCCACGCTTGGCCAACTCCACCGTGGTGCTCACCGCCGCCGAGGCCGGCACCCGGGCACTGAACAGCAGCTGGTATAGCCCCACGTGCAGCAGCCAGCGCAACTTTGGGGGCTGTTGCTCGGCCCTCACCCGCCCGTGGGCATCGAGCCAGGCGTCGAGCAGGCGCCGCTGCCGGATCGCCCCATAGGCCAGTTCCGTGACCAGGGCACGGTCGGCGGCGGACAGCGGCCGGCGATTCAGCTCCCGCTCCAGGGCGGCATCGGCCCAGGCCCCCGCCGCCACCGCCAGCAGCACCTGCCAGGCGGCCTGCCGCGAGGCCAGACCCGAAATCTCGGCTACAGCAGCAGGAGTGGCTGAGGGAGTGGCTGAGGGGGGCGAACCACCGGGCGAAACGGTCATCGACGTCTACGGCTGCTCCAGATGTACTGGAGCGCTGGCCTCACCCTGCCAGCGGTGGCGGGCCAGGGGCAGCCGTCCCTCCCCGTCCACCGGAATCCCCTCGGCCCGCAGCAGCTCACACTGCATCCAGTCACTGCCCTCGCGGGCCTGACTCATGGAGATGCGCCCCTGGGCATTCACCACCCGGTGCCAGGGAATCGGCGAGGGCAACGGCAGGCGGCGCAGCGCCCAGCCAACCTGGCGGGCCTGACCCCAGGCACCCATCAGCTCGGCGACCTGCCCGTAGGTGGCCAGCCGGCCAGCCGGGATCCGCGCCACCACCGCCCACACCCGCTGATCGAAGCTGCCGGTCACTGCCGCGGCCCTCCCCTGCTGCGGCCATGCTGCCGCCAGAGAGGCAGCATGGCCGCAGACCTGCCAGCTCCGATGCCGCTGCTGCCCCGCCGCTTCGAGCGCCTCAAGGCCGTCCTCGACCGCCGCATGGGCGACCTGACCGTGCTGCTGGAGTACGTGGACAAGCCCCACAACCTCTCGGCGATCCTGCGCAGCTGTGATGCCGTCGGGGCCCTGGAGGCCCATGCAGTCTGCCTCGGCAAGCGCGTGCCCACCTTCAACGACACGGCCCAGGGCAGCCAGAAGTGGGTGCCGCTGCACCTGCACCCCAGTGGTCCGGAGGCGGTTGCCAGCCTGCGGCAGCATGGCTTCCTCATCTATGGCACCCATCTGGGCGTGAACGCCGTGGACTATCGCCGCTGCGACTTCACCGGGCCCACCGCCTTCGTGCTCGGCGCGGAGAAATGGGGCCTGGGGGAGGCCACGGCTGAGCTGGTCGACCAGGCGATCTTCATCCCGATGCAGGGGATGGTGCAGTCGCTCAATGTCTCCGTGGCGACTGCCACCCTGCTGTTCGAAGCGCTGCGTCAGCGGCAGGCCGCCGGCATGGTGCCGCAGCACGGTGAAGGGCTCGATCCCGAGCGCTACCAGCGCCTGCTGTTCGAGTGGGCCTACCCGGACGTCGCCGCCTGGTGCCGGCGGGAGCAGCGGCCCTATCCGCCGCTCGACCATGAGGGAGCGATCGCCGAGAACCTGCCCCGCACCGTGCGGCTGCGGACCTGAGCCTTCCGCTCAGGCGCTGCGTTCCGGCTGGGCCGAGAGCCAGGTCTCCAGACCCTCGCCCAGGAAGGAGAGACCCAGCACCAGCAGGAACATGGCCAGCCCGGGATAGAGGGCCGTCCACCAGATACCGGTGGGCACGGCGGTGAGGGCCTGCTGCAGATCACCGCCCCACTCGGGGATCGTTTCCGGCAGGCCGAGCCCGAGGAAACCCAGGCCACCGAGCACCAGTACCGCATCGGCGGCATTGAGGGTGAGCAACACGGGCACGGAGGTGATCACATTACGCAGAAGATAACGGCGCAGGATCCAGAGGGGACCGGCACCCAGGGAACGGGCTGCCTCCACGAACAGTTCCGCCTTCACCTGGGCCGTCTGGTTGCGCACCACCCGGAAGTACTGCGGCACGTAGACCACGCACAGCGCCGCCGCCGCATTGGGCAGGCCGCGGCCCAACAGAAAGGCCAGCACCACCGAGAGCAGCAGCACCGGCAGGGTGTAAAGCGTGTCCATCAGCAGCACCAGGGTGCGGTCGATGGCGCCGCCGAGATAACCGCTGACCATCCCGAGCGGCACCCCGATCAACAGCGCCAGCACCAGGGCGATCAGCACCACCTGCAGGGCGACGCCGCTGCCGGCCAGGGTGCGCACGCAGACGTCGCGGCCGAGCCTGTCAGTGCCACACCAGTGCTGAAGCGAAGGTGCCGCATAGATCGGGCTCTCCAGGCCGGCGTTGGGATCGGCGAGCCAGCCCAGCTGGATCAGCAGAGGGGTCAGCAGGGCCACCAAGACGTAGCCGAGCACGATCGCCACCCCCCAGAGCGCCATGCGGCCGGAGAGGGAACGGGGCTGCCAGCGCAGGGGCACGGTGTCAGCGGAACGAGAAGGCCCCATTCAAGACCGGCGCGCCGCATTGGCAAACCCAGCACAAGCCTTCATCGTTTACACCACGGATTGGCAAGATTTGCCTGGATGAGTAGAACGTGGATTTGCTATGCCCCCAGCGCCTCAACTGCTGATCGTTGATGACGACCCGGAACGGCGCAACTTCCTTGCGACCGAAATGGCGGTCGAGGGCTATAGCTGTGAAGAAACAGCCACCGGCCAGCAGGCCCTGAGCAAGATCCGCGGCCATGAGCGAGACCTCGTGCTGCTCGACTGAACCCAGCCGGCGCGGGGCTTCACCCTGGTGGAATTGATGATCGTTGTGGCGATCGTGGGTCTTCTGTCGGCCGTGGCGCCGCCGGCTTACCTGCGCTCCCGCGCGGCAGGCCTCATCGCTGCTCTGGCCCAGTTCCAGCAAGGCCTCCCTCGCCTACAGCACCGCCAGCGGGGCGATCAGCTGCAGCTCTTCCGGCAGATCAAATCTGTCTTTATCATAATTTGGAAATGAAGGGCGTAGCCAGCGCCACTACCATGCTCATAAGTGGTCGGTACATCAAGCATCGACCGCCCACCACAACCCGTTTCCCAGCACTCGGCGACAACGCTCCTCCTGCCATGACCGCCCCCTTCCAGGCCCGCGCCAGATCCCTGAATCCATCCTTCCAGCACCGCTTCCTGCTGGCGCTTTCCCAGCGCAAGCGCCGCCGCGCCGCTGGCCAGCAGGGCTTCACCCTCGTGGAGCTCATGATCGTGGTGGCCATCG
>CAIRWM010000106.1 GCA_903882285.1 uncultured cyanobacterium | reverse complement strand
TCGCACCGCTTTCCGGATGAAGGGCTTCATCAGCCGCGACGTGCCCCAGATCTTCCAGAGCCAGAGCAACGGCAACATCCTCACCGCCGGCGACTTCTATGAAGCTCCGGGCACCAACGTCGCTTACAACATTAACAGCAACAACAATCCGCTTGGTAAGGACTTCGGCAACATCGGTGATGCCATTGATGCCGACAGCAACCTCAGCTGGCTCAACTACAACGGCAATTCGATCGTCATCCAGCGGGTGGGTGGCAACCTGCAGTTCGTGCGTCCGCTCAATGGCGGCAACCCCTACAAGCGGGTGCCCTGGAGCGTGGTGGTCGGACTGAACGCTCAGCAGGTCACGCCGATGGACTTTTCCGGCCAGTCCAATCCCTATGGCGTCGCCAGCAACGATTTCAACAACAGTGGCGGTGAGGTGCCGCTCACCTCGGTGCTCTGTGTGGCCTACAACTGCGCCACCGAGAACACCCTGCTGGGGGTGAGGCTGGCTGCGACCATGAACACCCTCAACGACCCCCGCAACCCCACCAAGGGAAACTTCCTCAGCCTCGGCACGGAGCAGTTCATCTCAGTGGGCGAGAACTCCCCCACCTTCAACCGCCTGCGCGGCAGCTTCACCCATTTCATCCCGGTGAACTGGTTGAAGATTTACAAGGGCTGCCGGCCCAAGATTGGCGAAACGGAAGACTGCAAGCAGGCCCTGGCCTTCCAGGTCTCGGCCGGCACCAGTATCGGCGACCTCCCCACCTACGAGGCCTTTTGCGTTGGTGGTGGCAACTCCGTGCGCGGTTACTACGACTGTGATCTAGGGGTGGGACGCAACTACGGCGAGGCCACGCTCGAATACCGCTTTCCGCTCTTCAGCATCATCAGCGGTGAGCTGTTCGTCGACGGTGGCACCACCTTCGGCAGCCAGGCCAATGTGCCTGGCAATCCTGGAGAGCTGCTCAAGAAGCCCGGCGAGGGCTTCTCCGTGGGTACCGGCCTGATCGTCACCACGCCGGTGGGTCCGCTGCGCCTCGAGGTGGCCAGCCAGGACTTCACTGGCGACTGGCGCTTCAACCTCGGCGTCGGCTGGAAGTTCTGAGCATGGACTGGCCGAGCGACTACCGCATGGCCTGGACCCTCTCCGGCCCCGTCGAACGGGTCGGAGTCGGCCTGCATGGCGGCGAGTATTCCCGGGTGAGGTTGCAGAGCTCCAGCCGCCCGGGGTACTGGGTGGGCTGGCTGGATCAGCCCTCCCTGCCGCTGCAGCGGCTCCATCCCGGCCAGGTGAGCGAGACCCAGCTCTGCACCACCCTGCGCCTGGGCGAACGCCGTCTGGCCACGGTGGAGCACCTGTTGGCAGCCCTGGCTGGTTGCGGGGTCAGCCAGGCCGAGATCCTGGTGGAAGGCAAGGAGATTCCCCTGCTCGACGGCTCGGCTCTCCCCTGGGTGGAGGCCATCGCCTCCGCTGGGCTTGAGTCCGTCGGGGAGCGGGTGGCTCCCGGGCTGGGGGCCGAGCCGATCACCCTGCGCCAGGGGGTCAGCTTCGTGGTCGCCCTGCCGGCAGAGACCCTGCGGCTCGCCGCAGCCATCGAGTTTCCCCAGGCGGCGATCGGCAACCAGCTGTTCTCACTTGAGCTCACCCCCGAGACCTTCGTGCGCGACATCGCCCCGGCCCGCACCTTCGGTTTCCGCGACCAGGTGGAGGCGCTGCTGGCCGCTGGGCTGATCCGCGGCGGCGCGCTCGACAACGCCCTCGTCTGCGACGGCGAGACCTGGATGAATCCGCCGCTGCGCTTCGCCGACGAACCGGTGCGCCATAAGCTCTTGGACCTGTTAGGGGATCTGGCGCTGGTGGGACTGCCGCAGGCCCAGGTATTCGCCTACCGCGGATCCCATGGTCTGCACACGGCCCTCGCTGCCGCCATCGCCGGCGTCGGCGTCGCCAACCCTGGCCCTGCCCCAACCGCCGCCCGTTCCGTTCCCGAGACTGTCTGAGCCCTTGACCGCCACTACCAGCCCCGTCACTCCGACCCCTCCAGCCCCAGCGGACGCGGCCGGCTTCCCTGGCGCCGTGCCGGCCTTGCCGCCCTCGGCCGACCGGGTGGTTCTGGCCAGTGAGCAGATCCAGGGGCTGCTGCCGCACCGCTATCCCTTTGCCCTGGTCGACCGGGTGGTGGCCTACGAGCCCGGCCGTCTGGCCGTGGCGATTAAGAACGTCACCCTCAATGAGCCCCAGTTCCAGGGGCACTTTCCCGGCCGACCCCTGATGCCCGGCGTGCTGATCGTGGAGGCGATGGCCCAGGTGGGGGGGTTGATTGTCACCCAGATGCCCGATCTGCCCAAGGGCCTGTTCGTCTTCGCCGGCATCGACGGCGTGCGTTTCCGCCGGCCCGTGGTTCCTGGCGATCAGTTGCGCATCACCTGTGAACTTCTCAGCCTTAAGCGCAAGCGCTTCGGCAAGGTGCGGGCCCAGGCCACCGTCGACGGTGAACTGGTCTGTTCCGGGGAGCTGATGTTCTCCCTGGTGGACTGAGCCGATGACCCGCGCAGCCTTGGCGACATCGGTGCACCCCACGGCGGTGGTCGACCCCCGGGCCCGGCTGGGCAGCGGCGTGGAGATCGGCCCCTACGCGGTGATCGGCCCGGAGGTCGAGATCGGCGACGGCAGCCGCATCGGCCCCCACGTGGTGATCGATGGCCGGGTGCGGCTGGGCAGCGGAAACCGCGTTTTTCCGGGGGCCTGCATCGGCCTCGAGCCCCAGGATCTCAAGTACGGCGGTGCCCCGACCGAGGTGGTCCTGGGTGACGACAACACGATCCGGGAGTGCGTCACGATTAATCGCGCCACTGATGAGGGTGAGCAGACGCGGCTTGGCAGCGGCAATCTGCTGATGGCCTACAGCCACATCGGCCACAACTGCCACCTCGGCGATCGCATCGTCATCGCCAATGGCGTCGCCGTCGCCGGCCACGTGGTGATCGGCGACCGGGCGGTGATCGGCGGCGTGCTGGGCATCCACCAGTTCGTGCACATCGGCACCCTGGCGATGGTGGGGGGCATGAGCCGCATCGACCGCGATGTGCCCCCCTTCATGATGGTGGAGGGCCACCCGGGCCGGGTACGGGGTCTCAACAAGATCGGTCTGCGCCGCAGCGGCATGGCGGAGTGCGATGACGGCGCCCAGCTGCGCCAGCTGCAGGAGATATGGTCCCTGCTCTACCGCGGTGACCTGGTGCTGAAGGAGGCCCTCCGCCGGGCTCGGGAGCAGCCCCTGCTGGGCGCAGCCGATGAACTCTGCCGTTTCCTGGAGGCCTCGGTGGGGCCCGGACGCCGCGGACCGCTGCCGGCACAGCGCTGATGGTGCGTCTGCTGGTCAGCACCGGCGAGGTCTCTGGGGATCTGCAGGGCTCGCTGTTGATCCGGGCCCTGCACGAGGAGGCGGCCGCCCGCAGCCTGCCCCTGGAGGTGGTGGCTCTGGGGGGGGAGCGGATGCGCAGCGCCGGCGCTGAACTACTGGCGGACACGTCCCGCCTCGGTGCCATCGGGCTGCTCGAGGCGGTGCCGCTGATTCTGCCGACGCTGCGCCTGCAGGCCCGGCTGCGGCGCTGGCTGGAGAGCAACCCGCCTGACGGCGTCGTGTTGATCGATTACATGGGCGCCAACGTCAACCTCGGCCTGCGGCTGAGGCGCAGCTACCCGCAGGTGCCGATCCTCTACTACATCGCCCCCCAGGAGTGGGCCTGGCGCCTCGGTGAGGGGGGCACCACGCGGCTGATCGGCTTCACCGACCGGATCCTGGCGATCTTTCCCGAGGAGGCCCGCTTCTACGGCTCCCGCGGCGCCGCCGTCACCTGGGTGGGCCATCCGTTGCTCGACACCCTCGGCCAACCCCCCGCCCGGTCGGAGGCTCGCCGCCAGCTGGGCCTGGCCGAGGACGTCCCGGTGCTGCTGCTGCTGCCCGCCTCCCGTCTTCAGGAGTTGCGCTACCTGCTGCCACCGATGGCCGCCGCCGCTGCCCTGCTGCAGCAGCGCCATCCCCGGCTGGAGGTGCTCGTGCCCTCGGGACAGGCGGGGTTCGAGCCAACGCTGCAGCAGGTGCTGCAGACCGCCGGCGTGCGCGCCCGGGTGATTCCGGCCCGCGAGGCAGATGGCCTGCGCCCCCAGCTCTGCGCCGCCGCCGATGTAGCCCTGACCAAATCGGGCACCGCCAATCTGGAGCTGGCCCTGCGGGACGTGCCCCAGGTGACCGGCTATCGCGTCAGTCGGCCCACCGCCTTCGTGGCCGAGCATCTGCTGCGCTTCCACGTCGATCACATCTCGCCGGTGAATTTGATCCTGGGGGAGCGGCTCGTGCCGGAGCTCCTGCAGAAGGGCCTCACTCCCGAGGCGATCGTGGCGGCGGTGGAACCGCTCTTGGCCAGCAACGGTGAGGCTGCTGCTCAGATCCGCGCGGGCTATGCCAGGTTGCGCCAGGCTCTCGGTGCCCCGGGGGTCACGCGCCGGGCGGCTGGCGTCATCCTGGATGAGGTGCTGGTCGCCGCTCCTCCCCCGGATGGGACGTCCACCGCCTTCCCCGAATCCTCCCGATGCGTCTGATCTCCCTGCTGCTGAGCCTGCTGCTCCTGGCCGGCCCGGTGGCCCCCGCCCTGGCCGCCACGGAGGAGGCGGTGCTGGCGGGGGGCTGCTTCTGGTGCCTCGAGCACGACCTCGAGGTCGTCCCGGGGGTGCTCGATGTGGAGAGCGGCTACAGCGGAGGCAAGCTGGCCAAGCCCACCTACCGCCAGGTGTCGGCTGGGGGCACCGGCCACCAGGAGGTGGTGCGGGTCCGCTTCGACAACACCAAGATCCGCTACGAGACCCTGCTGCGCTCCTACTGGCGCAACGTCGATCCCCTCGACGGCGGCGGTCAGTTCTGTGATCGGGGTGAGTCTTACCGGCCGGTGATCTTCACCACCAATGCCACCCAGGCGGTTGAGGCGCGCAACAGCTTGGTGGCCGCGGCGCGGGAGCTGGGGCGGCCGGCCTCGGCGATCAAGGTGGCGATCAAGCCGCTGGCCCGCTTCTGGCCGGCGGAGAACTACCACCAGAACTACGCTCGCCGCAACGGCCTCAAGTACCGCTACTACCGCTTCGCCTGCGGCCGGGACCGTCGCCTCGATGCGGTCTGGGGAGCCAGGGCCCGCCGCTTCGACCGCTGGCAGGCGAGCTGAATCCCATCGCTCCGGGGCGTCGAGGCGGGGCTGTCGGTTTCGCACCTGTGGATATTGCGCCTGCCCCGGGCGCGGCTGTCTGTGTCGAATCGCCCGTGGCAATTCTATGGAAATGCTGAAGGCGTGGGCTGGCTCGAGGGGCCTGAAAGCCAGTCCAGAAGATCGCTTGAAGGCTGGACAGCGCCAGGTGTTCCCCTTAGCTTGACTGAGCCAACGCGCGGGTTCGTGTATGTATCTGCTGACCATCCGCGACGGTCTGCAGACCCGCCACATCGGTCCCTATGAGACCCCTGCCCTGGCGGCTGATGATCTCGACCAGCTGCTTGCCCAGTGCGGCGAGCGGGCCCACTGGCAGATTCACGAGCTGGAAGCCCCCGCCGCCAGAGCCGCCAACCGTCGCCAGGATTACGGCCAGGCCACGGCGGTGGCGGCCTGAGCGCCCCTTCTCAGCCGCGCGGCGTGCCCGGGTAGCCGCGTAGCAGGCCGCTCTCGATCATCAGGCCGACGCCGGCCACCACCAGGGCCAGGCCCAGAGTGCCGTACCAGAACCAGGGACCTGCCCCGGGCAGGGCTGTCCCAGGCAGAGCCGCCGTGCTGCTGCTGGAGGCTGCCAGGGCCGACCATGCCTGGATCGTCTTGCGCTGCACGGCCTCGCCGAACAGGCAGAGCCCGGCCGGCAGCAGTAGCACTCCCAGCTGGGCCTTCACATACCAGCGGATCTTGTGAACGGCCATGGGGGCTGCACGAGGAGGCGAGCCCAACCTAAGATTTAACGTGCGCTAGGCCGGCGCGCCGTCGCAGATCCAGTGCACCAGGGTCTGTACGCCGAAACCGGTGGCCCCGGCGGGGGCCTGGCCCCTGCCCTTGTCGCTCCACACCGTGCCGGCGATGTCGAGGTGGGCCCAGGCGATGTCCTTGTTGACGAAATCCTGGAGGAAGAGGGCCGCCGTGATCGAGCCGCCGGGGCGGGGTCCGGTGTTCTTCATGTCCGCCAGGGTGCTCTTGAGTCCGTCCTTGTAGGAAGGCTGCAGCGGCATGCGCCAGAGGGCCTCGCCGCCCTGCCGGGCGCCGGAGAGCAGGCCGTCCGCCAGCACATCGCTGGAGCTCCAGAGTCCGGCGATCTCTTCCCCGAGGGCGATCACACAGGCCCCGGTGAGGGTGGCCACGTCGACGATTGCGTCGGGTTCGAGACCGCAGGCGTAGACGAGGGCGTCGGCCAAGGTGAGGCGCCCTTCGGCGTCGGTGTTGTTGATCTCGATCGTGCTGCCGTTCGAGGCCGTGAGGATGTCGCCGGGGTGGATGGCGCCGCCGCTGATCATGTTCTCGCAGCTGGCTACCAGTATGTGCACTTCCACGTGCTCGGGACGGCGCTGGCCGATGGCGCGGGCGGCCCCCAGCACTGCGGCACTGCCACCCATGTCGTACTTCATCATCTCAATCTGGGAGCCGGCCGTCTTGAGGTTGTAGCCGCCCGAATCGAACGTGAGCCCCTTGCCCACCAGAACGACACGGCGCTTGACCTCGCCGCTGGGTCGGTAGGTGAGATGGATGAATTTCGGCGGCAGGTCCGAGCCCTGGGCTACCCCCAGGAAGGCCCCCATGCCGAGGGCCTCGCAATCCCTGCGCTCCAGCACGTTCAGCTCCAGATCGAAGCCCTGGGCGATCGCCTGGGCGATGTCGGCCAGGGCCGCCGGGGTGGCCACGTTGGGGGGAGCCGCCACCAGTTGGCGCGCCAGTTCGACGCCGCCGCAGATGGCATCGAGATGGCTCAGTCCCTCCCAGCCCTCCTCGGGCAGCCCCAGCAGGGCCACGTCCTCGGGCAGGTTGCGAGGTTCGGCCTCGCTTTTGAAGCGATGGTCCACATAGAGGCTGAGCCGCGTCGCCTCCGCCATCGCTGCGGCCGCCGCCACCGCTCCGAGGCCCTCCACCGGCATCAGCAGCCCCAGCTGGCGGGTGCCCACCTTGGCGGCGGCCCGGGCGGCGGCGGCACAGGCGTCGCGCAGACCGGCGAGATGGAAGTCGGCGGCGTCGCCGAGGCCTACCACGATCAGGTTGCCCGGGCTCTGGCCGAGGCGTTCGATCGTGATCAGCTCCCCCGGTTTGGCCTTGAAGCGGCGCTTCTCGAGATGCTCGTCGAGGGCCTGGCCGAACAGCTCAACCAGCCGGCGCCGGCCGGGATGCTCGGCATTGGCGAACAGACCCACGACGAGGCTGTCGCCTTGCCAGGCCTCAAGGGGGGTGCCGGGGACGGCAACACAGCGGAACTCCATGCTCCCAGCGCGGTCGGCTCGTGATCGTAGCCATCCTGCGCTGGCCGGCTGCAGCGGTCCGCCCTGGCGGCGGTTCAGGCCAGCTCGGCGGTGAACGGGGTGACCCAGCGCTCCCGCGACTCCTTGTTGAAGGGCGGCAGCCAGCGGCGGATCAGGGCCTGCTCGAGGGCACGGCGGGCCCGGATCGCCTCGGGCACGTCGCACCAGAAGCGGATGCTTGGCGCCGTGGCTAGCCCGGCCTTGCCGAGGGCCTCGCTATAGGCCGCCAGATAGATCTTGCAGTCGTGCTCCCCTTTCCAGCGGCGATCGGCACAGCCGGTCTCCCCCACATAGAGCACCAGGGGCGTGGCGCTGCCCTCGGGCCGGTCCAGCACCAGATAGATGGCAGCTCCCCGCTGCGGCGCGCTCGGCCAACGCCAGAACGAAAGGCTCTGGGCCCGCAGGCTGAGGGGATCGAAGGCCGCCGCCAGGGCGGTCGGGTCGGCCGCCGCCTCCGCTGGGGTGAACAGCTGGCCCTGCAGCGCCTGGCTGGCTCCGCCGGGAGTGTCAGGCCCGCCTGCGGCGGAGAACAGGGGTGCCTGGTGGGCGCTCAGCCGCCCCTGCCAGTCGAGCAGCTGCTGGCGCAGCAGCGGCGGTGGCAGCGGGCTGGCAGCGGCCCGCTCCGGCAGGGCAGCGGCGCTGAACAGGTCACCTTGGCGGGCTCGGCCGGGACTCATGCGGCCGGCCGACGGCGGGGGGGCAGCACCGGACCCGCCGGGGCGGGATCAAAGCGCACCCGGCCGATCCAGGCTTCCACCAGCGACGGAGGCAGGGTCAGGCGTTGCTGCAGCTCGGCCAGGTCGCGGAAGGGCCGGCGGCGGCGCTCCCGCAGCAGCCTCTGCAGCCCTTCGGCCGTCAGCCCAGGCAGGGTCTGCAGCAGGCGGGGCTCCGCCTGGTTCACCGCGATGGCGGTGTTGCCTTCGCCGCCGGGGGGCGTGCCGTACCAGCGGAAATCCAGCAACGGCAACCAGCTGCGCAGTTGGCTGTCGCTGAGATCGAGCAGGCGTTGCAGATCGTCGGGGCCGCTCAGCTGCACGCCACCGCTCTGCAGGCGCAGCAGCAGATCCACCTGGTCTGGGCGGCAGTGCGGCAGGCGCAGCCAATCGGCGGCCGTGGCGCGGTTCACGTCGAGGCGCCAACCGAGGGCGGCCGCGTGCTTCACCTCCTCGGCGCTGCGCAGGGGCCGCCCGGGGGCGTGGGCCAGCTTCAGGGCCATCAGCTCGCGCTCAATGGCCGCCGACTCTGTCGCCGCCATTTGGATCGCCGCCGCTTCGGTTGACGGCTGGAGGAAGCCGGAGGTGCCAGGCAGTTGGCCGCTGGCTCGCAGCAGGCGCCGGGCCAGCGGATCCAGCCAGTGCCGTCGGGCCATGCTGGAGGAACGGTGCTGGGGGGGACGCAGCTGAAACTAGCGGTCTGCTCAGGGTGTGGGCCAGTCCACCAGGCCGAGCCGCAGGCCCACAACGGCAGCGTGGGTGCGGTCGCGGGCCGGCAGTTTCATCAGCACGTTGCGGATGTGGGTTTTCACCGTGTCGATCGACACATACAGCTGGCC
>CAIRWM010000105.1 GCA_903882285.1 uncultured cyanobacterium | reverse complement strand
GGGGGATGGGGTGCTGCCGGCGGAGATGGTGGATGGGGAGTGCCTGAAGGGTGATCTGCGGGCGCTGCTGGACCAGCTGCCTGAGCTGCAGGGGAAGGTGCTGAAGATGCGGTACGGGATCGAGGGGGAGGAGCCGATGAGTCTCACTTCGATCGCCCGCACCCTCGGCATGAGCCGTGACAAGACGCGCAACCTCGAGCGGCGTGCCCTCGAGGGCATCCGCCACCACTCCCGCCAGCTGGACAGCTACCTGGTGGCCTGAGGGCGGGGTGGGCGTTCAGCGCAAGCGGCCGCGATAGCGGCTGGCGATGCCGTTCATCGCCAGCATCAGCAGCCCAACCCCCACGAACACCAGCCCCTGGGCGATCAGTGCCACGGCCCGGAACGGGCCATCGCGCAGTACGGCGTTGAGCACGTAGATCGCGAACGCCTCCACCGCCAGCAGCAGCGTCAGCAGGGAGCGGTCGTAATGGCTGGTCAGCACCACGGCGATGGCCATGAACAGCGGATAACAGAGCAGGGGATCGGCCTCCCCGCCCAGCTGTGCCGTCAGGCGATGCAGGCGAACAGCAGTAGGGCGGCGGCGCCACCACAACACCAGTGGCGAGAGCGGCAACAGCAGTAAAAGAGAAAGGAGTGCAGCCATTGAGGGGGCGGTTCCGGTCTCGTTGGGCGGGCTGGCAGCCAGTCTGGCCGGGGTTGGGCCGCCCGGAACCCCTCAGGGCTGCCCGCCGCCTGGCGCGGAGGGCAGCGTGATGGCCGCGGCCTCCAGGCCGGTGTAGCGCTCCGGGTGGCAGGTGAGCACGATCACCTGCAGGCCCCGCTGCACCGCGGTGGTCAGCATCCGCTGGATTCCGCCCACGCGCCCCTGGTCGGAGTTGGTGAAGGCGTCGTCGAAGATCAGCGGCAGGCTCCCCTCGTGGCCGCCCTTGAGAACGTCAGCCATCGCCAGGCGCAGGGCGGCGCTGAGCTGTTCACGCATCCCACCGCTGAGCTCGTCGAAGTCGAAAAAATCTGCGCCGCGCCGCAGGCGCAGGCCGGTGTAGCCGCTGGGCTGTTCAAAGCTCAGCTGGCAGGTGGGCGTCTCCTCCAGCAGTGGCTCCAGGTACTGGCCGATCGCCAGGGCTAGCGGCTCGGTGTACCGGTTCGAGAGGTCGGTGCGTGCCTCGTGGAACAGCTGGCGCAGCAGCTGCTGGGCGCCGGTGAGCCGCCCGATCGCGGCGGCGGCGGCATCGGCGTTGTCGCGGGCCACCCGGGCCCGCTCCTCGGCGGCATAGGGGTCGCCGGCGCTGATGCTGGCGCAGCGTTCCCGGGCCGCCCCCTGGCGGGCGAGCAGGTCGTGGCACTCCAGCTCCGCCCGTTCGATTTCGCCCTCCAGCCGCTGCGTCTTGGCCTCGCCGTCCCCCGGGTCCAGCTCTGCGAGCTGCCGCTGCAGCTCGGCGATGGCGCCGGCGGCGGCGGCAACGCGGCGCTCGACCGCCTCCTGGTTCTGGGCCAGGCTGTCGGCGCTGCCGTATTCCGCCAGCAGGGCCCGGTGCCGCTCCTGGCGGCTCCGTCCTTCGGCCTCCAGCACAGCCTGCTGCTGGGCGGTGGCGGCCTCGGAGGCGCGGGCCTGTTCGAGGCGCCCCTCAAGGGAGGCCAGGACGGTTTCGGCGCTGCCTTGCGCCGTGCGCGTGGCGCTGTAGGTCTGCCGCAGGCTCGCCACCAGGGCCGCGAGGGCGTCGTCCTGCTGCGGCAGGGGGCCGCCCTCGGCCTCAAGCTCCCGGCGCACCTCTTCCATGGCGGCCAGCTCACCGCGCCGCGTCTCCAGCCGCTGGCGGAGCGCCTCGAGCTGGTATGCCTGGGCGGCGGCCTCAGCGGCGGCCTCAGCAGCGGTCTCAGCAGCGGTCTCTGCGGCGGGCTCCGTGGCCATCCCGGTCGGCTGCGGCGCGGCCAGGTCCGGGCCGTTCAGCTGCAGCCGCAGGCTCTCCCGTTCCCGGGCCAGCTGATCGGCGGTCGCCACATCGGCGACGCCGAGGCGCTCCAGCGCCGCCTGGAACGCCTGCTCGGCCTCCGCGAGCTGGTGACGGCCCGCCCCGAGGGCCTGGCCGCCGCCGGGGCTGATGCGCAGCCGCACGTCGTCTCCCACCTGTAGATCGAAGGCCTCGCTGAGCTGGCGCTCGTCGCCCACGGTCAGGGGCTGGCCGTCGAGCCGCACCGCCTGGGCGCCGCCCAGCAGTTCCACGCCGGTAGCCAGGGCCGCCAGCCGGGTGCGGGCATCGCGCACGGCCGCCTGCTGCCGCCGCAAGTCCTCAACCTCCCGGCCGTCCACGCGCGGCAGCTCCGCCAGCCGTTTCTCCAGGATCCGCCGCTGCTGCTCCCGGGCCAGGCGTTGCTGCCGCTCGCGCTGCAGCCGCTCCCGCTCGCGTTCCTCCCGCGCCTGATCCAGGAGGGCGGCGACCAGCTGGCCGCGGCGCTCGATCTGCCGCAGCTGGGTCGCCAGGGTCTGGCGCTGCTGCTGCTGGCGGGTCAGATCTGTCGCCAGCGCGCCCACGGTGGCGGCCGCCTGCTCGCGCTGCGCTCCCAGGCGGCCCAGCTTCTCCTGCAACGACCGGATGGCGCCCTCCAGCTGCTGGAGTTCTCCCTTGTCGGCCCGTAGGCCGCGCAGCAGCAGCCGGTCGGGCTCGAGAGCCTGGCTCTGGAGGGCAATGGACTGGCGCAGCCGGCTGGCCGTGGCCTTGGCGGCGGCCAGGGCCTGGCGGCGCTGTCGCAGCTCGGGCAGTTGGCGTTGCTGCAGCTCCGTGAGGCGGGCCTCCAGCTGGGCCAGCTCGTCGCTGGCCGCCTCGTAGTTGGCCAGGCGCTCGCCGGTGGCCTGCCAGTGGGCCTGGGCATCCCGCTGGGCCTCCTGGGCCCGCTGCAGCGGCGAACGGGCCTTGATGCGGTTGTCCCGGGCGGTGAAGTTCTCGGCCAGCAGCGCGTCGATCCGGCCGCTGACCTGCAGGTCGAGCGGCGACTGCAGGGCGGCGCCACCGCCCTGCTCCAGCTGGCCCACGAGGGCGTCGAGGTCGTAGTGGGCGCCCCCCTTGGCCAACAGGTTCTCGCCCGCCTGGCCCTGCATCACCCAGAGATGGGCCCAGCGGCTGGGCAGCTGGCTCTTCTGGCCGCCGCTGAGGATCTCGCGGACGCCCAGCAGGCCCGCCAGGGTCTCTTCGGCGGCTGGACCGCTGAGGCCCGGGCCGCTGTCGGGGGTGAGGCTGACGCTGCCGCTGCTGCCGCTGAAGCGCTTCATCAGGGTCCAGCGCTGCCCCCGGGCCTCGAAGCCCAGCTGCACCACCGGCAACCCGGCCTGGTTGCGGGAGCGCAGCGCCTCGGCGGGGGCGCTGCTGCCGGCCGCTTTGAGAAACAGCGCCCGGTGCAGGGCCTCCACCAGGGTGCTCTTGCCGGTCTCGTTGGCCCCGCCGATCACGGTGAGTCCGGGGGCGAAGCGCAGCGTCAGGTCGCCGTGGACGCGGACGTGGCGGAGATGACAGTGCAGCAGGCGCATGGGGGCTCGGCGGCAGCGGGCTCAGCGACCGCTGACCAGCTGGTACAGCTGGCAGAGGGCGGCGCGACAGAGGGCGGCCTCCGCCGGATCGCTCGCCGTTGCGTCGTCGAGGCGCCGCTGCAGTTGGGCGGCGACCCCCGCGATCAGCGGGTCCCCGGGGCGCTGGGTGAGGGCCTCCAGTTCCGCGGCCTGGGGCACCGGGTCGCACTGGCCCTTGAGGCGCAGGTGCAGTAGCTGGTGGCGCAACTCCTCGATCAGGCGGTCGTAGCGCTCGTGGCCGGCAAGGCTGAGGCTGCCGCTCACCTCCAGGCGCAGCAGATCGCGGGCGACTCGGCCTTCGAGCTGGTCATGAAGCAGCCGCTCGAAGCGATCGAGGTCGGCGTCGTCGCCGAAGTGGAAGCTGAGGCGATGCCAGCGCAACCGGCCGGTGGCCACGCTCTCTACCCGCGGCGCTTTGCCCCGTTCCACCTCCACCACCAGCACCTGGCCGCGGGCGGTGCTGTCGCCCTGGCCGAAGCGGTCCGGTTCCGGCGTGCCGGGATACCAGGCCCAGGGGGTGATCTCCTTGCGGCCGTGCCAGTCGCCGAGGGCGACGTAGTCGACGCCCGCCTCCCCGAGCTGCGCCAGCTCGATGCAGTTGTTGGCCCCGGGCGGCGCCTCGTCGTCGAGGTCGTAGTCGCGGCCACTGAAGCCCTGGGTGCCGCCGTGGGCGAGCACGAGCCGGGGTTTGGCGGCGGGCAGGCTGGCGGGGTCGAGGGCGGCGATCCAGGCGGCAGGATCGCTGTTGTCAGCGCGGCGCAGCAGCGGGCAGGGCAGCAGCACCGCCTGCTCCAGCTCCAGCGGCACCCGCTCCAGCAGCACCTGCAGGTTGGGGGCGAAACGGGCCTGCTGGCGGCGGAACTCTTCGTGATGCCAGAGGCTGCCGGCGCCGCCGTGATCGTGGTTGCCGGGGATCACCAGCACCGGCACGGTCATGGCACCGATGGCTTCGAGCACCTCCATCACAGCCGCGATCGGCACGGTGGTGGAGTCGAACAGGTCCCCAGCCACCAGCACGAAGCAGACGGCCTGCCGCTCGGCCACCGCGGCGATCCGCTGGACGACGGCGAACCTCTCCTGCAGCAGCCGGGAGCGCTTCTGCTCATCGCCGACGTTGGCGTAGGGCTTGCCGATTTGCCAGTCGGCCGTGTGCAGAAAGCGAACCATGGCGCGGCGGACTCCCGGAAGGGCGCAGGGGGACGGCGGCTAGCCGAGCAGCCAGCGCAGCATCAGAGCCAGCTGCCCGACGATGCCGCGGCCGGTGAGCTGCTCCCCCAGCACGGCGGCCAGAAAGCCGAGCATGGCCACCCGGCCGTTGAGCCGCTCCACGGCCGTCAGGGCCGCCACATTCCAGGGCCGACTGGTGGTGAGGCCCTCGCCGAACCGCTCGAGAGGTTCATAGAGAAAGGGTTCGGGGTCCTGGGGCACCGACGTCTTGCAAGGTTGCGGCAGCCTATGGCCCATGCCCGGACAATGGGGAGGTGTTTTCCGCCGCCCTGCCGATGGCGCCCGACGTTTCCGGGTCTGAGCCTGAGCCCGCGCGCGCCCCTGCGCTCGCTGCGGCGGATTGGCGTCGCATCCGCGATGCCCTGCGCTATCAGGCCCGCGATCTGCACCATCGCTCCTATGCGGTGCATGGCAGCCGCCGCTCCCTGCTTTGGGAGGAAATGGACGACTGCCTGGCCCTGGCCGATCGTCTCGAGCCGCTGCTGGCTGGGGGGCCTCAGCAAGGCCTGGACCCCGAAGACCGCGACCCGTCAGACCACGACCCGCCGGAACGGGGCCTGGAGCAACCGATCAGCTGACGGGTGCAAGGCACTTGCGGAGTTTCCGCAGGGCCCTTCGCTCAATCCCCTGAGTCTGGCTCTTGTTGAGGCCCAGCCGGGCCGCCACTTTGGTGAGGGAGGGGGCGTCGTCCTGGCCGAAGCGCAGGGCGATCACCTGCCGCTCCTGCGCGCTCAGCGACTCCAGGTGGCGCGTGAGCCAGTGGAAATCGTCGCGGAGCTGCGGCCCCTGTTCGTCCTGGATGGAGTCGCCCAGGGTGAGACTTTCGGCAGCGCTGCCGATCGGTTGGTCGAGGGATAGCACATGGAAGCGGGAGGCGATCAGCAGGGCCTCCTCGATGCGCTTCGGTTCCTCACCCAGATCGGCGCCCAGCTGCGCCATGCCGATCCCCCGGGGGCAGGTGGCCTGCCGTGCCGAGGCCCGGGCGGCGAGGCTGGTGATCGCCGCCGGCACGCGCACCGGGGCCCCGGCTTCCGGGATGGAGCGCCCGATCGCCTGCCGGATCCACCAGAAGGCATAAGTGGAAAAGCGATAGCCCCGCTGCGGATCGAATTTCTCGGCGGCCCGGATCAGCCCCACATTGCCGGCCTGCACTAGATCCAGCGGGTCGAGACGGAAACGCTGGAGGCGGGGCAGAAAGCGGCGGCTGATCGTGACCACCAGCCGCAGGTTGGCCGACACCATCCGGTCGAGGGCCCGGCGTCCGCGGCGCTCCAGAGCCGGGGGGGGGCTGGGATGGTTCAGCCATTCCTGAATGATCCGCCCGACTAGCAGTTCCTCGGTGGAGGTGAGCAGGGGGATGCGGGAGATCTGTTGCAAGTACTGATCGAAAGCGTCAGACGACCGCCTTGCTGGCTGCGGGGCAGGGTGCTTGGTGGCTGGGGTTTCGAGCATGGATTCGTGAGATGAAGGAACAGTCCGATGTCATCACTGCCATCAGCTTAATCGTTGCGTGAATCGCTGTTCGCCAACCGGTTGTAGTGAGAATGTCAGCTATTCCTTGGTTGAGGATTGATGGAGAATCCGCCGGGGAAATTTGTTGCTGCCGGTTCGCTCGGCCCAGGGCCGGGAGGCGACAGCTGGCATGGTGGCGGCAGTGCACCGCGCCGCTCTTGTCGTCTCTCCGCTCCCGGCCCGCCTGTCGAGGCGCTTGCTCCGTTCTTGGCCTGGCAGGCTTCGTCTTGTCGGCGGGCGGCCTGCTGCCGGCCCTTCGGCGCGCCCGCGCCCGCCAGACTCGGCGGCCCACCCGCAAGCTGTCCTATCTGAAGCGGGTGGTCACCCCCGACGGCCGCACCCTGGTGGTGGGGGCCAGCGTCTACCAGCAGCCGTAGGACAGGCCTAAGCCCCGGCGATCAGGCCTCACACTTCAGCCGGTGGAACTCACGGGGCGAGCGATCAGCACCGTGAGCATCACGAAGCCCTCGGGTCATGGGGTTCAGAAGAACTGGTCGAAGTTGTCGAAGTCGACGGCGCTGAAGGTGCCGGCCTGCACCTGGGCCATCAGCTGCTCGAGTTGCACCCAAAGCGCCCCGGCCGTGGCGATCGACAGCACGAAGGCCACCAGCAGGGCCGCGCCGGCCCCGAAGCCGAAGACCTGCAGGCTGCCGCCGATGAACAGGGTCACGCCGATCACCAGGCCACTCCAAGGCAGCACCGTGACGACGCTGGCCAGGGGCAGCAGGGCCAGGCGGTCTTGTTTCCAGCCGTCGAGGCGGTTTTGCACCAGCTTGGCGAAGGTCAGGCCGCAGGCCACGGCGATGGCCAGCCCCACGCCCGCCAGCAGGTACGGGGGCTGGGAGATGGTGGCGTACTCCAACAGGATCTCGGCGGCATCGAGATCGCCGAAAGTGCCGCTGGCCTGATCGAGCGCCGCTTCCTGCAGGTCGACGGGGGGCGCCGGCAGGCTGGCCAGCTCGATCGGCAGGAGGGTCACGCGGCAGAGTCGGAGGCGATGGCCGACATTAAAGGGGGACAGTCCGCCGGCGCGCTTCAGGCCGCCAGGGGATTGAGGCGCGCCAGCACCCCACCGGCCAGTCGGCGGGCGGAGAAGCGCCGGCGCACCAGCTTCAGCAGAGCCCGCAGATCGTCGGTGTTGAGCCGGTCGTCGCTGACCAGGGAGAGCAGCAGGCGCTGGCGCAGGCCGCTGCCGTCACGGCCCAGCAGCAATCGCAGGCCATCGCGCGCCACCGGCAGCAGGTCGGCGCCGGGCTGTTCGTTGTCCACCACCGCCAGCAGATTCTCGAGCCGTTCGATGCGCAGCCGGCCCTCGCGATCGAAGATCACCTCCAGCAGTTTCTCGCGCATCTCGGCCGTGTCGCCGGCAAGCAGTCGACGCGCCACATAGGGGTAGGCAACGCGGATGATGCGGAAGTCGGGATCGAGGCGCATTGCCAGCCCCTCCTGGCTCACCACAGCCCGGATGATCAGGGCGAAGCGGGCCGGCACACGGAAGGGATAGTCGTACATCAGCTCCGAGAATCGATCGGTGATCGCCTTGAAGTTGAAGTTGCCCACGTTTTCGCCCAGTGCTCCTCCGAGCACCTCCTCCAGGGCCGGCACGATGGGTGCGAGATCGGCCTTGGGGTTGAGGAAGCCGAGGACGATGAAATCCTGCGCCAGCGCCTCGAAATCCCGGTTGATCAGATGCACGACCGCGCCGGTGAGGGTGAGCCGGTCACTGTCGCTGAGGGAATCCATCATGCCGAAATCGACATAGCCCACATGGCCGAGCCCGTTGGTCTTGCCTGGCAGGGCGAAGAGGTTGCCGGGGTGGGGGTCGGCGTGGAAGTAGCCGAATTCCAGCAGCTGCTGCAGGCCGGCGATCACGCCGGTGCGGATCAGGGCGGACGGATCGAGGTGGTGGGCCTCCAGTTCGCGGCGGTTCTGCATCTTGGTGCCGTTCACCCACTGGGTGGTGAGCACGCGCCGCGCGCTGAGATGGCGCTCCACCCGCGGCACCATCACCTCGGGCTGGCCCTCGAACAGGCGGGCGAAGTGCTCGGCGTTAGCCGCTTCCTTGCGGTAGTCGATCTCGTCGAAGAGGGTCTGGCCGAACTCATCGATGATGGCGCCGAGCCCGAAACCCAGGTTGAGCGGCAGCAGCGGCGCCACCAGGATGGCGAGGCTGCGGATCAGAACCAGGTCGCGACGCAGCAGGAAGGGCAGCTGGGGCCGCTGCACCTTCACTGCTACCCACTGGCCATCGGCGAGGCGGGCTTTGTAGACCTGCCCGAGACTGGCAGCCGCTACCGGGTAGTCGGGGAAGTCGTCGAACAGCTGATCGGCCGGGGCCCCCAGCTCCTGCTCAATCAGCTGCAGGGCGATGGCGTGGGGGAAGGCGGGCAGGTCGTCCTGCAGGCGGGTGAGCTCATCGAGCCAGTCGCGCCGCACCAGGTCGGGGCGGGTGGAGAGGGCCTGGCCCACCTTGATGAAGCAGGGACCCAGTCCGGAGAGGGTGGTGAGGATGCGGCGGGCCAGGCCGCGCTGCACCTCGGGGTCGCTGCTGTTGCCCTGTACTGCCAGGCTGACGGCCAGGGAGCCGAGGGTGCTGAGCACCACCACCAGGCGGCCGATCCAGATCCAGGGGCGCAGCAGTAGCCAGCGCAGGTCGGCCGCCGGGTCGTAGCGGAGTTCGGAATCAGCGCTGGCGGCCTGCGGCCTGGAGTTGCTGTCAAGCGGCCCCCGGGGGCGGCTGGCGCTGCTAGAGGCTGGGGTTGGGGCGGCGACGATCACGGTGTCGGGCAGTGCTCGGGCCGGCGGCTGCGCAGACTCTAGAAAGTTCGATCGCGTCGCCATGGCTCCGGCCGCCGGCGATCCGCTGCTGCGGGCGCTGGCTGCCCCAGCACCGCCGTTGCCGCTGCACCTGCCGGCCCATGGCCGCGGCCGTGGCCTGGCCCCGGGCCTGCAGCGGCTGTTGCGGCTGGCGCCAGGCTGCTGGGATCTGCCCGAGTTGCCGGCGATCGGTGGGCCGCTGGAGGCAGAGGGGGCGGTGGCCGAGGCCCAGGCCCGCGCTGCGGCGCTGCTCGGTGCCGACCGCTGCTGGTTCGGGGTCAACGGCGCCTCGGGGCTGCTGCAGGCGGCCCTGCTGGCCCTTGCCCCGCCGGGTGCTCGGGTGTTGCTGCCTCGGCAGCTGCACCGCTCTCTGCTGCACGGCTGCGTGCTCGGGGCGCTGGAGCCGCTGCTGTTCAATCTGCCCTTCGATCCTCTCAGCGGCCTGTGGCTCCCCCCCAGCCGGGAGCACCTGCGGCGGGTGCTGGCGGCGGCGCTGGCCCGGGGGCCGGTGGCGGCACTGGTGCTGGTGGATCCCACCTATGAGGGGCAGCGTTCCGAGCTGGCGGCCCTCATCGCCGAGGCCCATGACGCCGGCCTGCCGGTGCTGGTGGACCAGGCCCACGGCGACGGAGGCGCCGTGGCAGCGGGAGCGGATCTCACCGTGCTGTCGCTGCAGAAGCAGGGCGGTGGCCTGGCCCAGAGCGCCGCCCTGCTGGGCAGGGGCCAGCGGGTGCAGGTTGCGGCGATCGAGCGGGCCCTGCTCTGGCTGCAGACCTCCAGCCCCAGCGCCCTGCTGCTGGCCTCCTCGGCCGCGGCGATCGAGCAGGCCCACAGCGCCGCCGGCCGCCGCCAGCGGGCCCGGGCCGAGGCCCGCGGCCGGCGGCTGCGGCAGCGACTGGAGGCCCAGGAGCTGCCGCTGCTCTCCAGCGCCGATCCGCTGCGGTTGGTGCTGCTCACTGCCGCGCTGGGCATCAATGGCCTCGAGGCCGACGCCTGGCTGATGCAGCGCGGCGTGATTGCCGAGCTGCCCCAGCCCGGGGCGCTCACCTTCTGCCTGGGACTGGTGCCGCCGCGGGCGCTGGAGCGGCGCCTGCCCCGCTGCCTGCGGAAGCTGCGTCGGGCCCTCGGCGGGGCACCGCTGCCGCCGTTCACGCCTCCCCCCCTGCCCCTGGTGGCATCACCGGAGCTGCCGCTCGGGGAGGCCTGGCGTGCCCGACGGATCGCGGTGCCGCTGGAGGCCAGCGCCGGGCGGCTGGCGGCGGAGCCGCTCTGTCCCTACCCGCCGGGCATTCCGCTGCTGGTGCCGGGCGAGCGCATCGACCCGGCGCGGGCGGCTTGGCTGACGGCGCAGCGGGCCCTGTGGCCCGGACAGATCGCGTCTACGGTGGCCGTGGTGGCCGAGTGATTCCGGGTTCGATGGCGGATGTGACCCCCCCCGGTTCCCCCTCTGACGCCTCGCCTGCCTACCGCTGGGACTTCGTCACCCCCGGGTTGCCCGATGGGGCCTTCGAGGATGCCCCGGGCTTCAGCCCCACGCCGATGGAGCTGCGGGTGATGCTGCTGGCCCACCTGCGGCCCCGCGCCGATTCGCTGGTCTGGGATGTGGGCGGCGGCACGGGGGCCCTGGCGCTGGAGATCGCCCGGCTGCTGAATACGGGCAGCGTTCACACCCTGGAGCGGGATCCGGAGGCGATCGAGTTATTGGAGCGCAACCGGCTGCGCTTTGGCATTCACAACCTCCACATCCACGCCGGCCAGGCCCCCGCTGATCTGGCCTGCCTTCCCCCCCATCCCGACCGGGTGCTGCTGGAGGTGGGGCGTCCCCTGGTGGATGTGCTGCGGGCGGTGTGGGAGGCGCTGCAGCCCAGCGGCCGCCTGGTGATCAGCACGGTGAGCCTCGAGGGGCTCGTGGATGCCACCGATACTCTGACCCAATTGCAGGCCCGCGATCTGCAGGTGGTGCAGGCCACCGTGCACCGCATGCAGCGGCGCGGCAGTCAGGCCAAGCTGGCGGCGGCCGAACCACTTTTTTTGATCGCGGCGGAGCGCTGATCCGGCCCTGTCCTCTCCACCCCTGCCCCGCCCGCCTCGACCGTTGACCTTCCGTTCCCGCCCCGCCACCTCCCTGGCCCGCCTCGGCAGCGGCTGGGCTGCGGGTGGGTTCGGGGCCCTGGTGGTGCTGCTGGGGGGGTGGTGGTTCACGGTGGCCGTGGGGGTGATCGTGCACCTGGGGCTGCTGGAGTTCTTCCGCATGGCCCAGTCGAAAGGGATCCGGCCGGCCACTAAAACCACTCTGGTGGCGGTGCAGCTGCTGCTGCTCACCACCCAGGCCGCTGCCGGCAGCGGCTGGGGTTCGGGCGGCATGGTGAGCGACGTGGCGGCGGCGGTGCTGCCGGCCTCCGGTGCGGTGATCTGCGGCTGGCTGCTGCTGCAGCCGGTGACCGGCACGATCGCCGACATCGCCGCCTCGATCTTTGGGCTCTTTTATCTGGGATTCCTGCCCAGCCACTGGATCAAGCTGCGCGTTCTCATCGACCCGGCGCTGGCCCCCCACCTCGAGGGCAGCCTGCCCTTCAGCGGCTGGCCCTGGAGCTCCGGCCTGGCCCTCACCCTGCTGGCCTGCTTTCTGATCGTTGCCACCGACATCGGCTCCTACGTGATCGGCCGCCGCCTCGGCCGCCATCCGCTCTCGCCGATCTCCCCTGGGAAGACGGTGGAGGGAGCCCTCGGCGGCATTCTCTGCGCCATGGTGGTGGGCGGCGGCGGCGGCCTCTGGCTGGGCTGGCGCTGGGGCTGGCTGATCGGGGCCCTGCTGGGGGCGGTGGTCGCCATCTTCGCCCTAGTCGGCGACCTCACCGAATCGATGATGAAGCGCGATGCCGGCCTCAAGGATTCCGGTGACGCGATACCCGGCCACGGCGGCATCCTCGACCGCATCGACAGCTACCTGTTCGTGCCCGCAGTGGTCTATTCCTTTGTGACGCTGATCTTGCCGGTGCTGGAGCGGGGGTAGGGCTGGCGCAGCAGAGCCAGACGGCGATGTTCGCTCGGCAGGGAGCCGCACCAGCTGCCGAATTCCTGGCGGGTGCGGCCGTGGCGGGGCAGTCCCACCGAGCCGAAGAGGATGTCCAGCGACAGGACCCCGTGGTCGGGACGCTCCAGTAGCCGGTGCAGGGCCTGGAAGCGCAGCCGTTTCAGCCGCTGCAGCGGGCTGCAGCCGCATTCGCGCTTGAAGGCCAGCTGCAGGCTGCGGGTCGTGAGCTCCAGCGCCCGTGCCAGATCGGCGATGCGCAGGGGTTGCTCCAGCCGGGCGGTCATCCAGGCTTCGGCTTCGGCCACAATTGCGGCGCTGCGGTTTGGGGCGGCCGGGGCCTCGGCCTGGCCCGTGGCGGCGGCTTCCCAGTTGAGGAGGGCCTCGCCGAGTTGCTGTACCTGCTCTTCGGGGTGCAGCCCCGCGTTGGCGGTGGCGGGCCGCTCCACCAGGGTCGCCAGCTGGTGGACTTGGGCGATCACGGCCCGGGCTTCCGGGCCCCGGTCGATCAGCGCGGGATGGCGAGCTCCGGAACCCAGGCCAAGATCCTGCAGCCAGCGGGCCGGCAGGATCAGGGACAGCCCCTCAATTCGGGCGCTGCTCTCGCCACGCAGGTGTTGGCCCTGTCGGCAGAGCAGGGCCATGCCTGGTTCGGCGAGGTGCTCCTGGCCATTGATCTGTTCGCGCACCCAGCCGCGCCGGGGCAGCCACAGCACGACGCTGTCGGCGGCCTGATGGCGATCGAGGCGGGTGCGTCCAACGCCCGCGATCGCCACCACGCCCACGTTGCCGATCTGGCCAGCCCGCAGGTGGGCCTGAAATCCCAGATCGGCCTGTTCAAAGCGGCTATTGAGCAAGTCGCTGCGATGATCGCCCAGGAGGCCAGCTAGGGCCGACTGCCAGGCGTTGAAGTCTTGGGTACGCAACACGGTGCGCAGCCCGCTGGAGCAGGGCTCAAGGGCTGGGTGCTGGGAAGGCTCAGGCAGGGACTGGGGGCCGAGGGGGGGCGAGCCGATGGCAGCTGGCTAATGCTCAGCCCGCTCACTTTCGGATCTTAAGGGGGAAGTTTTGGTTCCGCCGTAGGGACGCGGTCTTAATCCTTGGGGCTGATCGCGTTGAAATAGTCCTCAACCTCAGGACTGTCTGGGCCGCGTCGGCCCCGGCCAGCGTGCCGGCTCCGGAGGCGCTGGAGGCGCTGGGGGTCGCCGAACCAGCTGTCCTGCCAGACTTGCAGCAGCGTGAAGGCGCTGTGCCTGCCCTTGGCGGCTGCGGCAAAGCCCAGGGCCAGAAACAGCGCCGAGAGACAGAGCCGCAGGGTGTTCTGCACCACGGCCCAGATCCGAGCCAGGCGGACGCCGCTGTTGTGGCTCGCCTCGACGCGGTTGTCGAGTTGCTGCAGCTGGCTCAGGAGCTGGGCCCGGAGCTGTGGCTGGGGCCGGGTTAGATCGGCCGGGCTGAGGTGCGTGCCGCTGCGGGCGCGCCATTGCTGCTCCAGGGCCGTGGCGGAGGGGGCGGAGCGCACCACCGCGCGCAGGGCGGCCAACTGGCCCGCGGCCAGGCGGTGCTCCTGACGTTCGGCGTTGAGGACCTGGGACAGGCCCCGCCAGGCAGCGCTGCTCTACAGGGGAATAAGCAACAGACAGCCGAGTGCGGCGGCGATGGCCCACTGACGCACGGTGGTCAGCTGGCTCTCGTAGCGTCCTGGCACAGGGCTCAGTCACCACCGCAAGCCAGGCGGCGACCAGGGCTAGGGCGACGATCGGGCCGTTCTCGATCAGGCTGGTGCTGAGTCGCAACTGCCAGTCGGGTTGAAGCAGCTGCAGCGCTGAGGCCACGGCGGTGACGGCGAAGATCCCGAACAGGGACAGCGACAGCACGGCCAGAAAGCCCGCGCAGGCCTCGTGTGGCTGATCGTTCGCCAGGTGGTCGGGCCGCGGCTCCGGGAGGGCGTCGGGCGGGAGGTCGGGCCGGTGGTCCATGGATGGCTGCAGGCGAGCAAGGGGGGCATCAGGCGCTGTGGGCCCGTCAGGTCCGCCAGTCCGTCAAGGCCGCCTTCCCGTGGGACGTGAGAGCTCGCGTCAGTTCAGAGCCGCCGGTTGTGGGGATCTTTGGATGCGCTTTCTGAGGCGCCGGCTCCAGCCGAAAGCGGCGGCGGCTCCCAGGGCTGGAAAGGGGCCAGGGACAAGGCTGAAGGTGATGGCGGTGGCCTTGATGACGCCTCGATCGTCGGTAGGAGTGGCCCATCTTGATGTGCTGCGGCCCCACCCTTCCGATTGCGCCTCAGATCGCCTGCATCTGGATCACGTTCTTGCTCCGGCCCTGTTTGCGCAGCGTGACGTTGGGACGGCCACTGATCAGCCCAGGCGCCCTGACCGTCCCTCATAGGGCGATGGTCACCGGCGCTGCTGCTGGAGAGGCGCGGGCAGAGGCCCAGGGTGATGGCGACCATTCCCTTGTCGGGGTGCACATCCAGCAACAGCCAGGTGCTCCACTGGCGATCGTCAAAGGTATGGACGTAGCTGATGGGTAGGGCCCGATCAAACAGGCGACGCAGCTCCTTGCCGCCGATGGCACTGTTGTTCTGCCGGTAGTGCAGGTCGTAGGCCTGGACGGGCCGGTTCAGCTCCGTCAGGCCGATGCCAAACAGGCTGGCCATCGCCAGGCCCAAGCTGCTGGCCAAAGCCGGCAAGGAACGCGGAGAACGGGCCGTTGGCGGCATGGTCTGAGCTCCTCGCGCAAGGCTCTGGCGATGCTTCCCGCTGCGGACGATCAGTTGTGGATGTTGATGATCTCTTCCACGTTGCCCTGGCCGTCGGTGTTGCAGTAGCCCTCGGGATCTTTGCCGGGTGCATGGTGCACGCGGTAGTTGTAGGAGAGGCCGCTGCTCTTGAGATCGGCCAGGCTGATTTCACCGGCGTCGATGCCTGCGCGCAGGGAATCCGAGAGGGTCACCTCCACATCAGCCATCGACTTGGCCTTGAACTTGTCGGCGATGGCGGTCTTGCAGTTGCGGCCCCAGCTGCCCACGCGGGCCTCGATCTTCGCGTCGTCGTCGCCGGCATGACCGGCGGGGGCATTCAGACCCAGAGCCAAGCCGCTCAGGGCAGTGGTGAGGGCGACGGTAAGCAGGGCGGTGCGGCGCATGAGGCGAATCAGAACATTCCGCGGTCACCCTAAGGAGTGCTTTTTGTTTCGTTATCCCTTGCCATGGCGATGGCGGCTGATTCGTGATCGGAGTGTGCAGAAAGCGAATCAGGCCGAGACCAGCGCCTCGCCGCCCAGCTCCAGCAGGCCGCCACCCAGGTCGGCGCGCTCGATGTGGATGTTCGGGTCCATCGGCAGGCGGCAGCGACGCTCGCCGGGATCGGCCCGCAGCTCCACAGTGCCGTCGACTGCGGCCACCTGGGTGGCCAGTTCGATCGTTTCCCCTTCGCCCGGCCCTGATCTGGACCCACTCCTCGACCCAGCCACGGCCCCGCTGCCGGCGGCCAGCAGGATCAGTCGGTCATCGCGGATGCGCAGGCCGCCCAGGGGGGCCAGGCCCAGCAGCTCCTCCGCCAGGGCATCGCCCAAGGCGCTCCAAGGCGGAGCGGCAAAGGAGCGCGTCAGCCCTTCGGCGCTGAAGACCACCTGGCCACGCACTCGGAAGGTGTTGTCCAGCTGCAGCTGACGGGTGCGCAGCAGCGCCCCCATGCGCACCCGGATCGCTTCGCTGCGCAGGTTCACCTGCTCGATCTCCAGCCGCTGGTACACCACCCGCCGTGCTGTCAGCCGCACCCCTTCGAGGCGGCCCCGCAGCAACTCCGCCGCTGACCCCTCCAGGGCGATCTCAAGATCTTCGATGGCGTCGCATTGCTGATGCAGCCAGAGCTCCAGCCCTCGGGCGAGCAGGCTGAGCATCGGTCCGCTGCGGCCTTCGGCCTGCTGCGGGCTGCTCATGGGGTGGGGTAAAGCTGCTGGCGCAGCTTGGCCGCCAGGGCGGGGTTGGCCTTGGCCCAGGCCTCCAGACGTCGGCTGCGCAGGTAGCTCTCCCAGTCGCCGGCCGCGGCCGTGGTCGGGCTGGTGGCCTTGGGCCCAGCCGAGGGCCCAGCCGTGGTACCAGTCGTGGTTCCGGGCGAAGCCCCAGTGGGCAGGGGCGAGAGCGTCTCGGGCAGGGCGGCACCGCCTCGTGGCTGGACGCTGGGGTTGCGCAGCTCCTCCAGGGAGCGCGTTTCTCCCATCGCCAGGCCGCTCAGCTGGCCGAGTTCGCTGCCCAGCTGGGCGGCGGGCTGGGGGTGCAGAAAGCGGAATCTGAGGCTGAGGCGTTGGCCGGCGGCGTCGTAGCCGGTGACGATGTAGGCCATCTCCACCGGCGGTCCGGAGCGGCCCCCAGCCAGGACATTGCCCAGCAGGCCCCCCAGAGCACCCGCCGGCCAGGGCAGCAGGCTGCCGGCTACCGCGGCGCCGGTGCCGAGCACCGCGGCGGTGCCGCTGCCGCTGCCGGTCCGGCGCGTGTCGCTCGACACCCAGCGGGCGATTCGTGGAGCGGCAATGAAGCCTGACGGCGATGCGATGCCGTTGGCGTCCAGCCGAACTCGGCAGCGGACCGTGCCGCCGTCGGGCTTGTCACAGAGGGCGTCGTAGGTGGCGGCCAGCCCCGGGGCGGGAAGCACTAGCAGCGCCAGGAGGAAAGCGGAAGTACGCATAGCCTTCATGCTGCCATCGTTCATTGCTGCTGGTCTTACCGGATGCTTTCGCTTTTTTTCGCTGTGATCAGCCTCGCCCTTGGCGGCGGTGCCGGCTGGCTGTTGGGCCGGGGGGTGCCGCAGCTGGTACAGCGTTCAGGCTCCCTGGCCCGAGGCAACCGTACCAGCCAGCTGTTCTTCGCCGCTGCGCTGCTGGTTCCCTGGGCTGTGGGCCTGGTCGGCCTGGTGCTGCTGCTCGGCCGTTTTGATCTGCTGCTATTGGTGCTCGGATACTGGGGCGGCTTCCTGGCGGGCCGACGCAAGCTGGGGCTGTAGGCAGTGCCGGGTGGGTCAGTCCATGCGCGCCGTGCGCGCCGCCAGAAAGGCCTCGATCGCCGTCACCCCCGCCAGCAGCAGCAGGCCCGCCAGGCCGATCAGCTGGTTCTGGCGCTCGGCGTCGCCGTCGGCCTCCTGGCCCAACAGCGCCCCCGCTACAAACCAGCTCGTGGCCAGCACCGAGGTGATCCAGTAGGCCTGCCAGCGGCGCTGGTAGATGTAGCCCGTGCCCAGACCGGGCACGACATTGAGCAGGCCCCCCAGCCAGGGAGCTGAGGCCGCCAGCACCTGCTGGGGCTCCATGGCGGTTTCGGCTCGGGGGACGGGCGGTGGTGTGGCGGTCATCGGGGCTGCGGTGGCATCGGGATCCTGCGGAGGACTCTGACGGATTGGGGCGCGATCCGGCGCCAGCGCCTCATGGACCCCACATCCGCAGCAGGTTGCTGTGACAGCGGCAGAGCAGATCGAATTCCTCCCCCTTGCCCTCGCGGGCGAACAGGGAGCGCCGGGCTGTGTCCAGTTCAAACAGCAGCTCCCGCTTCTCGGCACTGCGCACCCGGCTCTCGATCCAGCCCACCGCCACCAGCCGCTCCCCCTGCCGCACCGGCTCGACGCGGTGCAGCAGGGTGCTGGGGTACACCAGGGCATGGCCGGCCGGCAGGCGCATGGCCTGCTCGCCAGTGGGGGATTCGAGCACCAGTTCGCCGCCCTCGTAGTGCGCCGGATCGCTGAGGAATACGGTCAGGGAGAGGTCGGAGCGCCCCTCCACCATGTAGGCGTCGTCAACGTGACGGCCATAGCCCTCGCCGGCCGCGCAGCGGCTGAAGCGCAGGCTGTGGATCCGCTGCGGCAGGGCTGCCGCCTGCAGCAGCGGGTGGGCCTGCAGGGCCTGGTGCAGCCGCTCGGCTAGCCGCCGCTGCAGCTCTGAGTGGCGATCCAGCTGGCGGTTGTGCTTGACAGTGCGGGCATGCTAGCCGGCCGTCTCCGCGCCAGGCCGCCAGGGGGCGTCGTCGGCCAGCAGCTCCGTCCGCAGGCTGCTGACCTGCTCCGGGCTCAGCAGGGGATCGAGGGTGAAGCGCATCGTGTGCCTTTGGTGACGTCACTCGGTGGCGG
>CAIRWM010000104.1 GCA_903882285.1 uncultured cyanobacterium | reverse complement strand
TCTTCGGGATCGCCTTCTCCAACAAGCGCTGGCTGCACTTCTTCATGCTGTTCGTGCCAGTGATGGGTCTGTGGACCAGCAGCATCGGCATCATCGGACTGGCACTCAACCTGCGGGCCTACGACTTCGTGTCGCAGGAAATCCGTGCCGCGGAAGATCCCGAATTCGAGACGTTCTATACGAAGAACATCCTTCTGAATGAGGGTCTGCGCGCCTGGATGGCCCCCGCCGACCAGCCTCACGAAAACTTCGTCTTCCCTGAAGAGGTTCTGCCCCGTGGAAACGCCCTTTAATTCCGGTCTAGTTTCGGTCGGGGGCAAGGACCTCGACTCCACCGGCTACGCCTGGTGGGCAGGCAACGCCCGTCTGATCAATCTGTCCGGCCGTCTGCTGGGCGCTCACGTCGCCCACGCCGGTCTGATGGTGTTCTGGGCCGGCGCGATGATGCTGTTCGAAGTGAGCCACTTCACTTTTGACAAGCCCATGTACGAACAGGGTTTGATCCTGTTCCCCCACGTCGCCACCCTCGGCTATGGCGTTGGTCCTGGCGGTGAGGTCACCGACCTTTACCCCTTCTTCGTGGTGGGTGTGCTGCACTTGATCAGCTCGGCCGTTCTCGGCCTTGGTGGTCTCTATCACGCCCTGCGCGGTCCTGAAATCCTTGAGAACTACTCCTCGTTCTTCTCCCAGGACTGGCGTGATAAGAACCAAATGACCAACATCATCGGCTATCACCTCATTCTTCTTGGTGTGGGTGCTCTGCTGCTGGTGTTCAAGGCCATGTTCTTCGGCGGTGTCTATGACACCTGGGCTCCCGGTGGCGGCGATGTGCGCCTTATCACAAACCCAACCCTCAGCCCCGGTGTGATCTTCGGTTATCTGACCCGTGCCCCCTTCGGTGGCGAGGGGTGGATCATCGGCGTCGACTCGATGGAAGACATCATTGGCGGCCACATTTGGATTGGCCTGATCTGCATCTTCGGTGGCATCTGGCACGTCATCACCAAGCCCTTCGGCTGGGTGCGCCGCGCCTTCATCTGGAATGGTGAGGCCTATCTGAGCTACAGCCTTGGCGCCCTGAGCTTCATGAGCTTCATCGCCTCGGCCTACATCTGGTTCAACAACACTGCCTACCCCTCTGAGTTCTACGGCCCTACCAACGCCGAAGCATCTCAGGCCCAGAGCTTCACCTTCCTTGTGCGAGATCAGCGCCTCGGGGCCAACATCGGTTCTGCCATGGGTCCCACCGGCCTCGGCAAATACCTGATGCGTTCCCCCACCGGCGAGATCATCTTCGGTGGTGAAACCATGCGCTTCTGGGACTTCCGTGGTCCCTGGCTTGAGCCATTGCGGGGTCCCAATGGCCTGAGCCTCGACAAACTCCAGAACGACATCCAGCCCTGGCAGGTGCGTCGTGCGGCCGAATACATGACCCACGCGCCCAACGCTTCGCTGAACTCCGTTGGCGGCATCATCACTGAACCCAACTCGGTGAACTTCGTCAACATCCGTCAGTGGCTGGCTTCGACCCAGTTCGTGCTTGCCTTCTTCTTCTTGGTGGGTCATCTCTGGCATGCGGGCCGCGCCCGCGCCGCAGCTGCCGGCTTTGAAAAAGGCATCGACCGTCAGGCCGAGCCCACCCTGGCGATGCCCGACCTCGACTGATTGTCACTAATCGTCGACGTCAACTCCTTGCCCCCGTCCCTGAGGCGGGGGTTTTTTCATGGTTGGGCGATAAGTTGAAACTTGCTCAACCAGCCGCAATGTCCCGTTCGTCAGCCACTCCGTTGCGGCTCGGGGCGCAACGGTTGCTTTGAGGTCACCTTGCGCAACCGCACCCGCTACCTGTTCCGCCAGGATCGCGGACGCCTGTGGATCCGCGACGACAGTGGCCGCAGCTGGCCGGCAGACCGCGACGATCGTGGGCGTGGCGTTGTTTTCCGCTGGGCGGATATGGTCCTGGAAGCCCGAGCAGGCAACACCCGGGACAACGGCCGAAACAACGACTGAAGCCTGAGCGATCGCCAGAGCAGCCTGGAGGAGGTGCTGCAACAGCTGGTCAACGAAACGGTGCGAGCCAACGGCGCAGCAACGGCAGGCTGAGGCCAATCACATTGCTGTAGCAGCCGTCGAGGCGCTCGATCACAAGACCGCCGCGACCCTCGAGGGCGAAACCACCGGCGCAGGCGAGTGGCTCACCGCTGGCCACATAGGCCTCGATCTCGCCCCGATCGAGAGGGGCAAAGCCCAGCTGGGTGCTCACCGTCTCGAGCAAGGGAGGCTGGGCCCGCCGCAGCAGGCAGTGGCCTGTCAGCAGGGTGCCGCTGCCACCCGCCATGCGCTCCCAGCGGGTGATGGCCTCCGCAGCGTCGCCGGGTTTACCGAAAAGCTCACCCTCGAAGATCAACAGGGAGTCGCAACCAAGCACCGCCAGCGGCGTCGGGAGCTGAGCTGCCTTGAGGCCGGCGGCATCGGCAGCTTCCCCGTCCAGCACGGCCAGGGCCTTGGCCTGGGCCAGCCTCAGCACCAGCTGGCTCGGATCGGCCACACGGATGGTCCCCTCGTCGACGCCGCTGACGCGCACCCGATGCGGAATACCGGCCTGTTCCAGCAAACGGCGACGGGCGGGTGAGGCGGAGGCCAGTAGCAACATCGAGGCCGTTGTCCAAAGGGGTGCGCATTCCACGCTGCCATGCGAGCGTCGAGGGAGAGAATGAAGCCATAGCCAACCTCGCCATGACGTCTCCGGCAGCTGCCACCCCATCGCCAACCCGGGCCCCATTGCCCACGCCTTCAACCGCGGAGGAGCGCTCGATGCAACGGGCATCAACCTCGATGCGCAGCCTGCCGTTCCGGCGGGCCTTCTACGAGCAGCTGGCGGAGCGGGCGATCTCCAGCAGTGAGCTCTGCCGCCGCGAGGACTGGCAGCAGCTGGTCTTTGCCCCCTTCGGGCCGGAACGGGCGGAGGCCCATTTCATCTGGATGATCCGCCTGGGCATCCTGCGCCGGGAGGTGGATGGCCAGGGCCTCACCGAACGGGTGCGGCTGACGCCGATGGGCCGCGACCTGCTGGAGCGCCTTCCGGGCGAAATCCCGCGGGCGGGGCTGCGCGAGCGCATCCAGGAGAACTTCCGCCGCCACAGGCCCCGCCATTGAGCCGTCCCGCTCCCGGCAGCCCCCGGCCGCTGATGGTGCTGGGCACCAGCAGCGGTGCCGGCAAGTCACTGATGACGGCGGCCCTATGCCGGGTGCTGCGCCGCCGCGGCGAAACATCCTTGCCGTTCAAGGGGCAGAACATGAGCCTCAACGCCTGGGTGGATCAGGGCGGCGGCGAAATGGCCTACTCCCAGGCGCTGCAGGCCTGGGCGGCGGGCCTGGAGCCGCAGGTGGCGATGAATCCGGTGCTGCTCAAGCCCCGGGGAGACAGCACCAGCGAAGTGATCCACCTGGGCCGTTCCGTGGGCACCGCCCGGGCCGAGCACTACTACCGCGACTGGTTCCGCCCCGGCTGGGCAGCCATCCGCCAGGGACTCACCGAGCTGCAGCAGGTCCATCCCGGCGGCCGACTCGTGCTTGAGGGCGCCGGCAGCCCGGTGGAGGTCAACCTGCAGCCCCGCGATCTCACCAACCTGCGGCTGGCTCAGTACCTGCGCGCCCGCTGCCTGCTGGTGGCCGACATCGAGCGCGGCGGCGTCTTCGCCCAGATCGTGGGCACCCTTGCCCTGCTGCGGCCGGTGGAGCGGCCCCTCATCGGAGGGCTGTTGGTGAATCGCTTCCGCGGCCGCCGCGAACTCTTCGACGAAGGCCGCCTCTGGCTGGAGCGCCACTGCGGTGTGCCAGTGCTGGGGGTGATGCCCTGGCTGGAGGAGCTGTTCCCGCCGGAGGATTCACTCGATCTGCTCGAGCGCCGTGGCCGCAAGAGCGGCGCCGAGGTCACGGTCGCCGTTCTGCGTCTGCCCTCCCTCAGCAACTTCTCTGATCTCGATCCCCTGGAGGCCGAGCCGACGGTGCAGCTGCAGTGGATCCGGCCGGGCGAGCCCCTCGGCCGGCCGGATGCGGTGATCCTGCCGGGTAGCAAGCAGACCCTGCGCGATCTGGAAATGCTGCGCCGCAGCGGCCTGCAGGAGCAGCTGCAGTCCTACGTGGCGGAGGGCGGCCACATCTTCGGCATCTGCGGCGGTCTGCAGATGCTGGGCGAGCGGCTGCTCGATCCCGACGGCCTGGAGAGCTCAGCCACCGACACCCCGCCTGGGAGCCCCGACGGGAGCCAGACCCAGGGGCTGCAGCTCCTGCCCCTGGAGACCCACTTTGCCGGCGCAAAAACGCTGCGCCAGCGACGCAGCGGGGCCCTCTGGCCCCCAGGAGAGCCCCTGTCCCTGGAGGGTTTTGAACTGCACCATGGCCTCAGCCGCTGCAACGCGGCCTCTCTCACAGCGGACGACGGCCTGGGCTGGTGGCAGCCCAGCGGCAGCCAGGGGGGCCTGGTGGCCGGCACCTATCTGCACGCCGTCTTCGAGAGTGGTCCCTGGCGGCGGCGCTGGCTCAACCGGCTGCGGGAACGACGCGGCCTGCCCCATCTGGATGAACACCAGCCCCACCATGGTCGCCAGCGTGAGGCCTTGCTGGATCGGCTGGCGGACGCTTTCGAACAGCATGTGGATCTGGATCCGCTGCTCCGATGACTCCAGCCCCCATCCCGATCCACTGGCCCAACGGTCGCCTCACCCTGGAAGAGCCAGGCTGTGACTGGCTGGTAGCAGCGCGCAATGCCGGGATAGGCATCCCCACCGGCTGTCTGGGCGGCAGTTGTGGCGCCTGCGAAATCGAGGTGAATCAGCAGGTGGTGCGCGCCTGCATCGCCACCGTTCCCGCCTCGCGCCAAGGAGAACTCAGGGTCGAACTGGCCAGCGATCCCTACTGGTAAGCCTCCAATCCCAAGCCAATACCAAGCGCACTAAGCCATTCACCACCAGGCAAACTCCCAATCAGCTTGAACTCCATACCAACGATGCGCAAAATCTATTATAGCCCTACCCTAAGTTTCTCATAACACCGGGCGTCAAATTCCACCTCAAAGGACCATCATGAGTCGCTCTTGATCTTATAATTTTTCCCACCCACCTGAGCCGAAAGGGCAGCACAGAAGTTGCCCATTGATGCCAAATCATACAATCGTGACCACCCCGAAACCTAGCCAATCCTTAACGCAATAACCAATCAAGGCGCATGGCCACGATGAGCATTCAATATTTTCATGGGAGATCAAAGCAAACTCGCAACGTCTGCCTCCATTGCCTCAGCGTCGATCAGCCCACCCCCCAACAGCACCTCGCCGGCATAGAACACGGCCGCCTGGCCCGGCGTGATCGAAAACTGGGACTCGACGAACTCAAGACGGCAGCGATGTGGGCGGCAGGCGGCGGCGTCCTCAGCGCTGGCAGGGAGTGGTGTCAGCAGGGCGGGCTCGGGGGCGCTGCGATAGCGCACCTGGGCCATCACCTTGATCGGGGCCACTGGCGGTGCCATCGACACCCAGTTGACGGCACCCACGGTGCAGGCCGCCCGGGCCGCCTCGGAACGGGTCGCCACCACCACTCGGTTCATGGCACCATCGAGGCGCACCACGTGCAGGGGCTCCCTCCAGGCCACGCCCAGGCCCTTGCGCTGACCGATGGTGAAGTGCTCGAGGCCGTCGTGGTGCCCCACCACCGTGCCGTCGTTCAGCACGATCTCCCCCTGACGAGGCGGCAGATAGGCGTCGAGGAAAGCCCGCATCGAGCCGTGATGGTCCGCCAGGCAGAGATCCTGGCTTTCCGGCTTCTCGGCGGTGCGCAGGCCAAGCCGTGCCGCCTCGGCGCGGGTCTCGGGCTTGGTCAGCTCGCCGAGGGGAAAGACCAGCTGGCCGAGCACATCCTGGGGCAGGTCGTAGAGGAAGTAGCTCTGATCCTTGTGGACATCGCGACCTCGCAGCAACTGATGGCGGCCGTGGCCGTCACCGGGCACGGGTAGCGGCTCACCGGCATCGCCGTGCCGTACGCGAGCGTAGTGGCCGGTGGCAATGCGCGACAGTCGCCGCTCGCTGGCGGCCCAGGCCAGCATCGGACCGAACTTCACCTCTCGATTGCAACGCGAGCAGGGCAGGGGCGTCACACCGGCGGCATAGCCCTGCACCAGGAAGTCGACGATTTGCTGCTGAAAGTGCTCCCGGCTGTCGACGACGTGGTGGGGCACCCCCAGCTGCTCGCAGATGCCAGCCGCATCCACCAGGCCCTCGGCACAGCAGGCCCCCTTGCCGCTCATCAACCAAAGGGTGAGCCCCTCCACCTCCCAGCCGGCCGCCACCAACAGGGCGGCGGTGAGGGAACTGTCAACGCCCCCGGACAGGCCCACCGCCACCCGGTGCTCCCCTGGCCAGCAGCGCAACCTCTGCAGCACCTCGGCCCCCGCCGCGGTGGCGGTGGGGGCGGACTCATCAACAGAGGAGGTGAAAGCCGGCACGGCAGGGGCCTCGCTGGATGGCCGCGGAAGTTATTCCCATCATGGGAGCGAGCCCGATCCGGTCGTCGTGTCCTCCCCTCCAACCTGGCCATGCCGTGACACCGCCCACCTGCTGGTGAGCAGTGCCCAGATGGCGGAGCTGGAGGCCCAGCTGTTCGCCAGTGGCCTGCCCGTCGAAGCGCTGATGGAGAAGGCCGCCCTGGCGCTGAGCCGTCGACTGCTGGAGCTGCCGATCGCAGCGGGGGTGCTTGTGCTGGTGGGGCCAGGCCACAACGGTGGCGATGGCCTGGTGATCGCCCGCGAGTTGCATCTGGCCGGTGTGCCCGTGCGTCTCTGGTGCCCATTCGAGCGGCGCCGGCCGCTCACCGAGTGCCATTGGCGCCATGCCGGCTGGCTGGGGATATCAATCTTGGAGCACCACCCCGATCCCGGCGATCCAACCCTCTGGATCGATGCTCTGTTCGGCATCGGCCAGAAGCGGCCGCCGGGCGAGGGGCTGGAACTCCTGCTGGAGGAACGGCAGCGGCGGCGCCCTGGCAGCCTGATCGCCATCGATGTCCCCACGGGACTCTGCGCCGACAGCGGCTGCCTGCTCGGCGCGGGCGGCGCCACCGCGGCCCTAACCTTGACTGTGGGCTTGATCAAACGGGGCCTGGTCCAGGACATCGCCCTGGCTCGAGTGGGACAGCTCGAGCGCATCGACCTGGGACTGCCGGAGATGCTCCTCAGCGCTCTGGCGCCGGAGGTGCCCCTGGGCCTGGGCCAAGGCGATATCGGCCAGGCTCCGGCGGCGGCCCTGAATCCCGCCGCGGCCAAATACGACCGCGGACGACTGCTGCTGGTGGCCGGCAGCCAGCGCTATCGGGGAGCCGCCGCCCTCGCCCTCAGCGGCGCCAGCGCCTCTGGCTGCGGCAGCATCCGCGCCGCCCTGCCCCGAGAAGTGGCCGAGTCGATCTGGCAAAGCCAGCCGCACGTGGTGGTAGAAACGGCCCTGCCCGCCACCATGGACGGCGGCCTAAATCTGGCTCCCCTGGCCGATGGCGATTGGTCGCGGCTCGACGCCATCGTGCTCGGCCCCGGCTTGGGCTCCGGCCCCGGGCGGGCCTCCAGCGTGGAACCGGAGGACGAGGGCGCCACCTGGGGTCGCTTACAGACCTTTGCAGGGCTGTTGCTGCTGGATGCGGACGGCCTCAACCGGCTGGTAGCCGCCTCAAGCTCTGCTGCGGCCACCTGGCTGCAGGGCCGCCGCGGCCCCAGCTGGATCACTCCCCACCGGGGCGAATTCAATCGGCTGTTCCCCGATCTTTCCGACCTGGAGCCACTGGAGGCCGCCGGCGCCGCCGCCCGCCGCAGCGGCGCCGCCGTGCTGCTGAAGGGGGCCCGCAGCGTTGTGGCCGCCCCCGATGGCCGGCGCTGGCAGCTGCTGGACGCGGCGGCGGATGCAGCCCGCGCCGGCCTGGGGGACGTGCTGGCGGGCTATGCAGCCGGCCGCGGGGCCCTGGCCTGCAGCAGCAGCGCGGTCGGTGCCGCCGACGGCGATGCGGCGCATCTGGCCGCCGCCGCCCTGGCCCACGCCCTGGCCGGCTGCCACTGCCGACGGCAGGAAGGCCCCGGGGGGGTCACGCCGATGGCCGTGGCCCGGCAGCTCGCCCTCAGCGGACAGCGGGCAGGCTGAAGGCCGCTTTGACGCCCCATCCCAAGTCCGGAGAAACTGACATAAACGAACTGGCAGGCTCGCAAACAAGGAAGGTTTGGGCAGAATTCAGCAGAAGAGACACTCAGTCCGCAGGCATCTGCGGCCAATGTGTTGATTTGCAATCAAAACCTAAAAGGTTGCCAAAAGCGGCTCAACTCGATGGAATCTCGGGGGATAGTTAGTGTCACTTTGCGGCTTTCCATGACCGCCTCCACCGTCAAGGGAAGCGCAGGCTCCAGCCGCAAGGGAGGTGACTCCATGACCTGGTACCTCGCGTCCATCGGGCGAGAGCCCCTTCTGACCCCATCCGAAGAGATCGAACTTGGCAACCAGGTGCAGTCCATGATGCAGCTGGTAGAAGAAAAGAAAGACGACTATTCGATTCTGGAACGCAAAACAATCAAAGTTGGCCGCCGCTCCAAGGAGCGAATGATGAAGGCCAATCTTCGCCTGGTGGTCAGCGTCGCCAAGAAGTACCAGGGCAAGGGGCTTGAGCTGCTCGATCTGATCCAGGAGGGTTCCCTGGGCCTAGAGCGGGCAGTGGAGAAGTTCGATCCCACCCGGGGCTACAAGTTTTCCACTTATGCCTTCTGGTGGATCCGCCAGAGCATGACCCGGGCCATTGCCTGCCAGTCACGCACGATCCGCCTGCCGGTCCACCTGAGCGAGCGCCTCACCACCATCCGCAAAGTGAGTCTGGAGTTGGCCCACAAACTCGGCGCCATGCCCAGCCGCCAGGAGATCGCCGAAGAGATCGGCATGCCGATCGAGGAACTCGATTCCCTGCTGCGCCAGGCCCTCACCACCTCCAGCCTCGATGCCCCGATCAATGCCGATGAAGGTCGCAGCTTCCTCGGTGACCTGATCGCTGACGGCTCTGCTGAAGAGCCGCTCGATCGGGTCGAGCGCGGCATGCATCAGGAGCAGTTGGTGCGCTGGATGGGCCACCTCACGGAGCAGGAACGGGACGTGCTGGCGATGCGCTTCGGTCTCGACGGCCAGGAGCGCCACACCCTGGCCGAAATCGGACGCCAGTTGGAAGTCTCCCGGGAGCGGGTGCGTCAGGTGGAGCTCAAGGCCCTGCGCAAACTACGCAATCTCACCCGCCGCCTGCCGACCTCGCTCTGAGCGAGCTCAATCTTCAGCCCAGATGTAGCGGGTGAGCTCACGGCCATCGGGCTCAGGAGCCGCCAGGGCGAACTCAACGCAGTCGGTGACAATGGTGTCGATCTCCTTCTCAATTTCCTTGAGGTCGGCCTCCGTGGCCAGAGATTCGGCGATCAGGCGGGCACCAAGTTGCTTGATCGGATCCCGCTTGGCCCAGAACTCCTTCTCAGCGGCAGCACGCAGCTCATCGGGGTCGGCGAGAGAGTGGCCGCGGAAGCGGTAGGTGAGGCACTCCAGCAGGGTCGGCCCCTCGCCGGCCCGGGCCCGCTCCAGCGCCCGCTGGGTGGCGGCACGCACCGCCAGCACATCCATCCCATCGACCTCCTCACCAGCCATGCCGAAGGCCGCCGCCTTGCGCCAGATCTCCGGATCACTGGTGGCACGGTTGTGGTCCATACCAATGGCCCAGCGGTTGTTTTCCACCACAAACAGGATCGGCAGCTTCCAGAGGGACGCCATGTTCAGGCATTCGTAGAACTGACCGATGTTGCAGGTGCCATCACCGAAGAAGGCGGCCGTCACAGCATCGCTGGAGTCATCCCCCAGGGCATCGCGCTTGTAGCGGCTGGTGAAGGCAGCACCAAGGGCCACCGGGATCCCCTCACCGATGAAGGCATAACCCCCCAGCAGGTGGTGGTCCTTGGAAAACAAGTGCATGGAGCCACCACGGCCCTTGCTGCAGCCCGTCTCCTTGCCGAACAACTCGCTCATCACCTCCCGGGCCGGCACGCCGCAGCTGAGGGCGTGTACGTGGTCGCGGTAGGTGCTGCAGAACCAGTCATGTTGGAGGCGCATCGCCCTGATGACACCAGTGCTCACGGCCTCCTGGCCGTTGTAGAGGTGCACGAAGCCAAACATCTTGCCGCGGTAATACATCTCCGCGCACTTGTCCTCGAAGCGGCGACCGAGGGTCATGTCGCGGTAGAGCATCATTCCCACCTCCCGCGTCACCAGAGCGGACGGAGCGGGATACAGACCCTGGTGCCGGAGGGCATGACTGCCCGCTTCGACAGGCACACCTCCCTGCTCAGCGGCCCGGGCGGCGGTCAATTCCTGGGTCATTTCAGGAGACCAAAAGGATGCGTACCGACGACTGTAAGGGGTCCTTCCCTGGGTGACAGTCAAAACAGCTGCCTCTGACTACAGTCACGCCCGAGTGCGAGGACACGGGTGGACCTGCCGATCGATCACTTCCGCCTGCTGGGTGTCAGCCCGTCCAGCGATGCCCAGACCGTGCTGCGCACCCTGCAGCAACGACTCGATCGGCTTCCCGATGACGGCTTTACAGCGGAGACCCTGCTGGGGCGGGCCGAACTGCTGCGCACCAGCGCCGATTTGCTCAGCGACAGCGAACGCCGCGCTGGCTACGAGTCCGATCTGACCGCTCTGGCAGGGGCCGATACCTCGGTGGTGCCGGCTCTTGAAATCCCGAGCAGCCGCGAGGTGCCAGGCCTGTTGCTGCTTCTGGAGGCCGGACAACCTCTGGAGGCCTTCGAGCTGGCCTGGCGCAGCCTGCAGCCCCCCCAGGCCCCGGCCCTCGGCAGTGGCCGTGAGCAGGATCTGACCCTGCTGGCCGGTCTGGCCTGTCTGGCCGCCGCCGATGAGGCGAAGCAGCTTCGCCACTTCGAATCGGCGGCCCGCAGCCTGCAGCAGGGCCTGCAATTGCTGCAGCGCATGGGAAAGGCCCCCGTTCTGCGCGAGCGCATGGGGCGGGAGCTGGAGGCCCTGAGCCCCTATCGCGTGCTCGACCTGCTCAGTCGCGACCTCGGAGCCAGCGAGGAGCGCCGCGAGGGACTGGCCCTGCTGGAGCAGCTGGTTCAGCGCCGTGGCGGTCTTGAGGGCGGCGGCGACCCCGACTTCGGCCCCAACGAATTCCAGGCCTTCTTCAAACAGATCCGCGGTTTCCTCACCGTGCAGGAACAGGTCGATCTGTTCAGCCGCTGGGGCGATGAGGGTTCAGCCCTGGCCGATTTCCTGGCCAGCACGGCCCTGACGGCCTCCGGCTTCGCCCGGCGCAAACCGGAGCGGATCGCCGCCGCCCGTGACCGGCTGATGGCGAGCGGCCGTCCGGGCATCGAACCCCTGCTCGCCAACCTGCATCTGCTGCTTGGGGAGGTGGACAACGCCCGCCGCCAATTCGCCGACGGCGCCGGCAAGGACCTCAAGGCCTGGGCCGCCCGCCAGAGCGAGGATCCCCTGGCCCAGCTCTGTGCCTACTGCCGCGATTGGCTTGGCCGCGACGTCCTTCCCGGCTACCGGGATCTCGATGCCGATCCCGACCTCGAGGCCTACTTCAGCGATCGCGACGTGATCAGCTGGGTGGAGCAGGAAGACCGGCGCAGCGGGCGACACTTCCCCAGCCCGGCCTCCAGCGGGGCAGTGATCAGCGGGGGCGTGATCAGCGGGGCCGGCGCCTTCAACTTCGATTCCAGCAGCTGGGCAGACGGCGGGTTCAGCGACGTCGCAACCAGCAGTTCCGGCAACACCACCCCGCGCGCGACCCCTTCTGGCGCCCTGGGCACCGGTTTCGGCGTTGGCTTCGGAAGTGGATTCGCCCACGGATTCGGCAGCGAGGAGCATAAACGCGATGGCGATGACGACGAGGCGCCCTTGCGCTGGTCCCTGCCCCAGCTGCGCCTGCCCGAGGGCCTGGCCGAGCGCCTCGCCAACTGGCGTCTGCCGGCGCTGACGCTGCCCGAGCGGCCGGCCCCCTGGCTGGCCACCGCCGCCGGAGGCGTTGGGCTGATCGCCCTGGCGGCCACCTGGCTGCTTCGGCCGCGCCCGCCGGCCCTGCCGACGCCTCCCGCCCGGGGCGTGGTGGAGATCCCGGTGTCGCCCCTCCCCCCTCCGCAGCGGGCCGCCACCCAGCCTCTCGCCACCCGCCTAGCACCGCCCAGCAGCACCTCCCCTGCCACGCAGACACCAGCGCCACTCACAGCCCTCACGGCGGCCCAGCCGGGAGCAGCCCAGCTGCGCGGCCAGCTGGAGGCCTGGCTGCGCAGCAAGACCCAGGTCCTTGGCGGTGCGCCCTTGCCCGCCAACCTCGACACCATCGCCCGCGAGGGGCTGATCGAGCGGCTCAGCGGCGAGCGCCAGCAGGATGTGGCGGCGGGCCAGACCCAGAACCTCGACGTGTCGATCACCGACCTCAGCATCAGCGAGAGCAACCCGGCGCGGATCGCCGTCACCGCCACCCTGCGCTACAGCGACAGCCGCCGCAACGCCTCCGGCAAGGTGGTGGGGACCACGCCGCAGACCACCCTGCGGAATGTTTATGTGTTCGGCAGGGACGGCGACCGCTGGCGCCTGGCCGCCACCACCTCCGCCGACTGACCCCCACCCCCGATGTTCGACGAGCTTTCCCAACGTTTCGAAGACGCCGTCAAGGGCCTGCGCGGGCAGGCCACCATCTCGGAGACGAATGTCGACGAAGCTCTGAAACAGGTGCGGCGGGCCCTGCTGGAGGCCGACGTGAGCCTGCCGGTCGTCCGGGACTTCGTCGAGGAGGTGCGCCGCAAGGCTGTAGGGGCCGAAGTGGTGCGCGGCGTCAGCCCCGACCAGAAGTTCATCCAGCTGGTGCACGAGCAGCTGGTGGCCACCATGGGCGGCGACAACGCCCCCCTGGTCCGGGCCGCCGAGGCTCCGACCGTGATCCTGATGGCCGGCCTTCAGGGCGCCGGCAAGACCACGGCCACCGCCAAGCTCGGCCTGCACCTCAAGGAACAAGGTCGCCGGGCGCTGCTGGTGGCGGCCGATGTCTACCGCCCGGCGGCCATCGACCAGCTCACCACCCTGGGCGGCCAGATCGACGTGGAGGTGTTCAGCCTCGGCGCCGATGCCAAACCGGAGAACATCGCCGCCGCCGGCCTGGCCAAGGCGCGGGCCGAGGGCTTCGACACGGTGTTGGTGGACACCGCCGGTCGCCTGCAGATCGACGCGTCGATGATGGAGGAGATGGTACGGATCCGCGAAGCGGTGAAGCCCAATGAGGTGCTGCTCGTCGTCGACGCGATGATCGGCCAAGAGGCGGCAGAGCTGACGCGCGCTTTCCACGACCAGGTGGGCATCACCGGCGCCGTGCTCACCAAGCTCGACGGCGACTCCCGCGGCGGCGCCGCCCTCTCAATTCGCAAGGTTAGCGGCGCACCGATCAAGTTCATCGGCACCGGCGAGAAGGTGGAGGCCCTGCAGCCCTTCCATCCGGAACGGATGGCCAGCCGCATCCTCGGCATGGGCGATGTGCTCACCCTGGTGGAAAAGGCCACCAAGGAGGTGGAGCTGGCCGATGTGGCCAAGATGCAGCAGAAGTTGCAAGACGCCAGCTTTGACTTCACCGACTTCCTCCAGCAGATGCGCCTGATCAAGCGCATGGGCTCCCTGGGAGGGCTGATGAAGCTGATCCCAGGCATGAACAAGATCGACGACGGCACGCTCAAGCAGGGAGAGCAGCAGCTCAAGCGCATCGAGGCGATGATCGGCTCGATGACCGAAGCCGAACGGCGGCAGCCCGAGCTGCTCGCCTCCCAGCCGAGCCGCCGTCGCCGCATTGCCAGCGGCTGCGGCCACAGCCCCGCCGACGTCGACAGAATGCTGGCCGACTTCCAGAAGATGCGCGGTTTCATGCAGCAGATGACCCGGGGCGGCGGCATGCCCGGGATGCCCGGCATGGGTGGTGGCTTCCCTGGCTTCCCAGGGATGGGGAGTGGCATGTCCGGCATGGGCGGCGGCATGCCTGGGATGCCCGGTGCGGGGGCTCCGGCGGACCGAGGCGGACGTGGTGGCCCCCCGAAGCCCGCCAAGCCCCGGAAGAACCGCAAGGGTTTCGGCGAGCTCTGAGGAGCCGGTCACTCCTGTTGGTAGAGTCTTTGTTTGGACACCTCTTGGTAAGGCCACGATGATCAAGCTCCGCCTGAAGCGGTTCGGTAAGAAGCGGGAAGCGAGCTTCCGCCTCGTGGCCACCAACAGCACGTCGCGCCGCGACGGCCGCCCCCTAGAGGAGCTGGGCTTCTACAACCCCCGCACCAAGGAGACCCGCCTCGACACCGAAGCGATCCGCAAGCGCCTCAGCCAGGGCGCCCAGCCCACCGACACGGTGCGCTCGCTGCTGGAAAAGGGCGGCCTGATCGAGATGACGGTGCGCCCCGGTGAAACCGTCGGCAAGGCCAAGCAGGCCGCCGCCCGCGAATCCGCCGCTGCGGAAGCCAAGAAGGCCGAAGCTGAAGCCAAGGCCGCCGAAGCCGCCGCCGCCGCAGAGGCCAAGGCTGCTGCAGAAGCCGCTGCAGTACAGAGCGCCGCTCTCGAGGCTGAGGAAGCCGCCACCGAAGCCTGAGCAGCAGCCTGAACAGCAGCGGCAACGCCACGGAAGCCGCCAACGTCGACCGGCTGACACTCCCGCTTCCCTCTCCTGACGCGGCCCTAGCGTTAGCGGGGGAAGCGGAAGCGACCCTGCGCCGGATTGAGGCCCTCACGGGCACCACCTTGGTGTTGCGCGGGCTGGATCTGGTGATCCAGGGCAAACCGGTTGCCCGGGAGAGGACCGCAGGCCTGCTTGAGCTCTTGCGTCCCCTCTGGCAGGCGAACGAGGGAATCACAGCAGTGGATCTGCAGGCGGCCCTCACGGCCCTCGACACCAACCGCAGCGACGACCATCGACAGATGGGGGGCCAGATCCTGGCCACTAGCGTGCGGGGCCGGGCCCTGCGCCCCCGAACGCTGCGCCAAAAAGCCTTCGTGGAGGCGATCGAACGCCACGACCTCACCCTGGCGATCGGCCCCGCCGGCACCGGCAAGACCTTCCTGGCCACGGTGCAGGCCGTACGCCTGCTGCAGGAGCGGCGCGTCGAACGGCTGGTGCTCACCCGGCCGGCGGTGGAGGCGGGCGAACGGCTCGGTTTCCTGCCGGGGGACCTGCAGCAGAAGGTGGATCCCTACCTGCGGCCGCTCTACGACGCGCTGCACACCCTGCTCGGCCGAGAGCGCACCGAGGCTCTGCTGGAGAAAGGGGTGATCGAAGTGGCGCCCCTGGCCTACATGCGCGGCCGCACGTTGGAGTCGAGCCTTGTGATCCTCGATGAGGCCCAGAACACCACGCCAGCTCAGATGCGGATGGCGCTCACCCGGCTGGGCGAGAACTCGCGCATGGTGGTGACGGGCGACATCACCCAGATCGACCTGCCCGCTGGCCAGCTCAGCGGCCTGGTGGAGGCCGAACAAGTGCTGCAGGGAGTGGAAGGGGTGGCGATCATCCGCTTCAGCGATGCCGATGTGGTGCGCCACCCGCTGGTGCAGCGCCTGGTGCAGGCCTACGCTCGCCGCGATGCCCAGCTTGGCCGGCGAAGTTGATAACCAGAGCTGAACGCCTGCGCGTCCCCGCCGAAATCGCCGTGGCTGCCCTGGTGGCCTACCTGCTCGGCTAAAAGTTCACCAGCCTGTTTCCCGGCTACCTGCCAGATCGGAGGTCTCTGGTCGGCAATCTCGGCGATTGTGGTCACCCAGATCAGCAGCAAGGAGACCACCTCCTGCGCATCCTCGGATCCGCCATGGGCGCCAGCACCAGCGCCTTCTATCTGACGCTCCCGCCCTTTCACCCCCTCAACATGGCCCTGACGATCTTCGTCACCGGCATGATCTGCGCCGCGCCCACATCCGCAGCCACGGCCGCCTGGCTGCGATCACGGTGATCGTCGTGATGGTCACCGCCAGCCTGGATCCGTCTCGCAGTCCGGGCCTGAACGCCCTGCTGCGCTTTGCCGAATCCTGTATCGGCACGGCCGTGACCGTGCTCGGGGGGGGGTGCTCTGGCCGGAATCGCCCGCCCCATAGGGAGATCCGCACCGACACGAGCGCAGCTCCCCTCCCGTTCCCTGATCAGGGCTGGCAGGATATGAACAGTCCGACACCCCCTGCGCCATGCCGGCCAGCAGCAATTTCCAACAAGCCATCCAGGAGGCCCAGCGCGGCGGCCTAGTTGGTCCCAATGTGGTCAACAAGGCCCTGCCCTACGTGGGCGGCGGCATGGTACTCACCGCCGCAGGCGTCCTCGGCGGCATGTCCCTGCTGGCCTCCAGCCCCGCCCTGTTCATGCCCCTGTTCTGGGTGGCATTGATCGGCAACTTCATCCTCTTCTTCGTCGCCCAGAACGTGGCGACCAAGGGCAACAACGCCACGGCTCTGCCGCTCCTGGCCACCTACAGCCTGATCACCGGCTTCACCTTGAGCGGCATCGTCAGCTATGCCGTCACCGCCGCCGGCATTGGCGCGGTCGGCACAGCCGCCCTGGCCACGGGCATCACCTTCGTGGCCGCCTCCTTCATGGGGCGGCGGATGAGCGACAGCGTTGGCCAGGCCCTCAGCGGCGTGGTGGGCCTGGGCATCATCGGCCTGCTGATCGCCATGGTGGTGCAGGTGGTGGGCAGCATCTTCGCCCCGGGCATCTTCAGCGTCGGCGGCTTTGAACTGGCCATCGCCGGCTTCGGCACTGTGCTCTTTGTCGGGGCGGCATTCGTCGACTTCTACACCATGCCCCGCACCTATAGCGACGATCAATACCTGGCCGGCGCCCTGGGAATGTATCTCACCTACATCAACCTGTTCATCTTCATCCTCCGGCTGATCATCGCCCTGCAGGGCGGCGGTCGGCGCGACTGATCACTGATTCCGGCATCAGAGACTGGTGACTCTTGACGCTGCTCGCATCAATTCCTCCAGACAGGCCTCGAGGCCTGTTTTTTTATTAGCCATCCCGCGGCACCAATACGGCAGATGTTGGAAAAGCATGTGACGTGCCCCCTCCTTGCTGGTCCATTTTTTTTAGAATTGGTAGGTTATCAGGGCACTCTCCACAACTGGATTATCCCAGGATCACCCCTTGGCGGACATCCTGCAGACAGTCCGGCGTTTCCACCAGCAGGTCTCGGTATTCGACGCCCCGGTACTGGCTACCCTGATCCGAACGGAGAAGCATCGTCTCGTGCTCAAGATGGCGGTGGCCGAGGGCCCGCTGGAGGGCCTCGACCACCAGGGCGGCTGAACATGTCGATCACTGTGCTGAGCGGACCTCTCGGGTGGATCTAGCTGATCTCGCCCCCCCCCCCAACCCCGGCTGTGGCCTAGGTGCAGGGCGCCGCGGTGCCACCCTCGTCGCTGGTGAGCAGGCCCTGCTCCCGCGAGCTGGCTTGGCCGCGGTCGACGCGGGCCTGACGCAACCAGTGGGCCAGCCTGAATGACAATTGGGCCAAGACCGCTTGGCCACGGCTTTGCATGAGAGGCCCTCCAGCAGGCAGAGGTCCATGGCCTCCTTCCACTGCTGCGGCGTGAACTGGCGCGACGCTCAGATGAGATTCGTATTCGGTGAGCAGCCTGGTGGTCCTGGCGCGACACTTACCAAACTTTCCTCGAGACAGGAGATCCCCACCCACAGTTTTCCTGGTCCACGACTCATGCTTAAATAGGCAAAGTGATTAGTCTGATGCTGGCAGCTTAAACCCTCCTGCATCCATCTGATTTTCGCCTTCGGCGTCAATCTGTGGATTGGGGGCTTAGGCTCTCTCCGGACAGTCTCTGGGATGGGCCAATGGTCCAGCCTGGCCATGCTGCACCCTTTCAGAAGATTTTGTGAACGAGTCCAGTGTCGAAGCCTGCGGCGAACACAACGACTTCACTCCAGGCTTCCCGCATCTGCCTGAGGCTACCGACACCCCAAAACGGACCAGGCAGCGCTCTAAGCGTCGAGAGATCCACTGCCCCCGCCATCCAGAGGAGAGGATCTTCAGCGTTTCCGGTAAATATCACCTTTATCTCACTGATGTCGGCCAAATTGTGATTCGGGGCCTCAGCAAGCGCAAGGCTGATGAATTACTAGCTGCCTACAAACGTGTTCTACCACTTAGCGATGAATGGATTGAATGTTTTTGGTGCGAAGATTGCCAGGCCTCAAGCTGGTGGCATGTCAAACGCCTTAATCGCCTCCAACATGAACTGAACCCTGTCCCACGCGAACTCTGGGAACAGGCCACCGGAGTGATCCGCGCCGAGGGTAATCCCACTGTAAGCGAATTCAGCCGGCGTCAGGCCCGCGCCTCGGGCGTCCATGGCCTGCGCCAATATCGCTTCCTCTGACTCTCTTGCGTCACTTCCCTGCGGGCTCCCATCGCCCAACCAGTAAACAAAACAGCTCTGATCACAGGCATCACCGGCCAGGACGGCTCCTACCTCGCCGAACTCCTGCTGGAGAAGGGCTATAGCGTCCATGGCATCAAGCGCCGCTCCAGCAGCTTCAACACCGATCGCATCGATCAC
>CAIRWM010000103.1 GCA_903882285.1 uncultured cyanobacterium | reverse complement strand
GAAACCTGATAAGCCAGCAGGATTGACGGAGTGCTCTGTTGCACCGAAACCCCGGTGGCCTGAACCTGCTGGGGCAGCTGGGGCATCGCCAGGGAGACGCGGTTCTGAACGTTCACCTGGTCGATGTTGATATCGGTTCCTTCGTTGAAGTAGACCGAAATGATGCTGGTACCCGTATTGTTGGTGGTGGAGGAAATGTAGCTCGCCCCAGGCACGCCGTTGATCTGCTGCTCAATCGGATTGGTCACCGCCTGCTCGGTGGCCAGGGAATTGGCCCCGCCATAGTTTGCTGTCACCTGGATCAGAGGTGGTGCAATGTTGGGCAGGTTTTCAATCGAAAGGCTGGGGATGGCGATCAAGCCCACCAGCACGATCAGGATGCTGCAGACGGTGGTAAGAACCGGCCGCTTGATGAAATTATCGGAAAGCGACATGGCGGCCTCAGTTGATGGAGCCCGTGCCGGCCACCTTCACGGGGATGCCGGAACGCAGCAGGGCGGTGTTGGAAACCACCACCTGATCCCCCTGCTCCAGTCCGGCGAGCACCGGGAACACATTGCCCTGCATCGCACCAAGACGCACCTGGGTCTGCACCACGATCGGCGTGCTGCCAGGCAGCTTCTCCAGGCTCTCCTTCTGGGCGGGCAGTAACTGGTCGCTGGCCTTGATCCGCGGTAGCACCTGGCGCAGTGGATAGACCTTGAACACGAAGGCCTGGGAGGCTTTCATCATCACCGCCTGGGCCGGCACCGCGAGCTGCTCACGCACATTGGTGATGATGCGGTTACGCACGAACTGGCCGGTCTTGAGCTGCCCGGTGAGGTTGGGGAACTCCGCCTTGACCAGCACGGTGTTGGGGGACGACTGGTTGTCGTTCTCGCCGTAGTAGGGGGAGATGAACACCACCCGTCCCATGCCCTGCACCGGCGGAGTTCCCTGGCTCTGCACCTGCACCGGAAGGCCGATGCGCACCTGGGCGGCCTGGGTGGCCGGCACGTCCATCAGGGTCCAGAGGGTGGCGTTGTTGACGATGCCGGTGATCGCCTGCCCCTTGCGTACATAGTCGCCGAGCTTGACGGTGTCGAGGTTACCGATCTCCCCATCGATCGGTGCGGTGACGAACTTGTAGCCGAGAGTGGCGGCGTTGGCGCGCACCCGGTCTCGGCTCTGTATCGCCTGGGTGACGTAATAGTCGCGGTCCTTGGTGGACACCGCTCCCTGATCGTTCAGGAAGATGTAGCGCAGAGCATTGGCCCGGTCCTTGAGGGCCTCCGCCTTGCTCGCATCCAGCGTGGCCGCCTCCTGCACGTTGTCGAGCACGAGGATCGGCTGGCCGGCCTTCACTTGCTGGCCTTGGGCCGCGAGGATCCGCACCACCCGGCCATCCGCCTCGGGACGCATCACCACGTTGCTCGTCGACTGGATCCGGCTGATCACATCGATGCCGGGGGCGAAGCGTCCGTTGCCGACGATCACCGTCTGCACGTTGGGAGGCGCCTGGACCTTGGGCTTGTCGGAACTGCAGGCCCCGAGCAGGAGCAGCGGCACCACCGGCAGCCCTGCGAGCTGGCGCCACGCTGCGCAATGCTGCCGGGCTGCAAGAGCGACAGGGAAGGCCTGGCGGCGCAAGGCGAAGACAGCAGCAGAGCGCAAAGTACCGGAAAAGAGATGCGCCGCCGAGGGGGCTTGACCAGTTGCCGAGGTCGGATTCACTCCAGCCGCACCGGGCTGCCATGGCGCAGGTTGAGCAGGTTGGAGGTGATCACGCGGGCGCCGGCTCCCAGGCCCCGCACGACGGGATAGCGCTCCCCCTGGAGATCCCCCAGCACCACCGGCGTCTGCAGGGCCAACGGCGTGCCAGGAGGCAGGCGGCGCAGCTTGGCGAGATCGGCCCGGCCGGGCCGACGCTCAAGCGCCGCCAGATCCCCCACCTCAAACACGAAGCTCTGACCGGCCAGGCGGGTCACGGCGGCGAAGGGCACCGATGGCTGGGCCCGCCGATCGAGCAGCAGACGGACCCGAGTGCGCAGGCCGTTGCGCAGCCGGCCATCGGCATTGGTGATCGCCGCCTTCACCAGCACCGTCTGACTGCCAGGAGCCACGGCCGGATCGATGCTGACCACGGTCCCGCTCGCCAGCGGCCGACTGGCGGCGGGATCCATCACCGTCACGCTCTGGCCAAGCCGCAGGCGATCGCTCAGGACCGCCGGCACCTCGAGACGCGCCGCCAGCCGGTCGTTGCGCACAATCGTGGTGAAGGGGGTGCCCGCTGCCAGCACGTCCCCCTGCTTCACCCGCAGGTCCCCCACCGTGCCGTCGATGGGCGCCACCAGGTCGCGGAAGGCCAGATCGGCGCGGCGAGCGATCAGATCCTCGCGGGCGGAGATGTAGCGCTGGCGAAACTCGTCCCGCTGAAAGGCACTGGCGGCGCCTTGCTTCACCAGGTATTCGTAGCGCTGGTAGTTGAGCCGGTTGGTCTCCACCTCGGCGGCAAGGCGCGCCACCTCCGCACGGGCCTGGGTCTGATCGAGCACGAGCAGGAGCTGGCCCTTGCGCACGCGCTCCCCCTGACGCACCAGCAGGTTGAGGATGCGGCCCCCCGCCTGGGCGGCGAGTTCCACCTCCTCCTCGGCCTCCAGGGTGGCCACCAGATCAACACTGTCGGAAAAGGCGGAGACGGCAACCGCTTCGCTGCTCACCAGCGGCGTCGGCCGCCGCTCGGTGGCGGGCGGGCGGCAGCCGCCCAGCAGGCCGGGCAGCAGCAAGGAGGCCCCCACCATCGGGACCAGCAGCATTTGTAGAGCCGATCGCCAATCTCTTGGGCCGCGGCAGCATCGCTGGGTTCTCGATGCGGTCACGGAATCCGGTGTCGCTCGCTGCCGCGGGAGCGTATCCCAATCCGGAGATGGACGAGCCGGGATGATGGAGCGGTGAGCGATCTGTTCAGCCACCGCCGCGAGCAAGCTCTCGGCCGCCTTGCCCCCCTGGCCGATCGGCTGCGACCGCGCAGCCTCGACGACTTCGTCGGCCAGGAGGCGATTCTCGGACCTGGTCGCCTGCTGCGCCGCGCCATCGCCGCCGACAGGGTCGGAAACCTGATCCTTCACGGCCCTCCGGGCACGGGCAAGACCACCCTGGCGCGAATCATCGCCGGCCACACCCGAGCCCACTTCAGCAGCCTCAATGCCGTCCTGGCCGGAGTGAAGGATCTGCGCAGCGAGGTGGAGGCCGCCCGCCAGCGACTGGAGCACCACGGGCTGCGCACGATCCTGTTCGTCGACGAGGTGCACCGATTCAACACGGCCCAGCAGGACGCCCTGCTCCCCTGGGTGGAGAACGGCACGGTCACGCTGATCGGGGCAACCACCGAGAACCCCTACTTCGAGGTCAACAAGGCCCTGCTCAGCCGCTCGCGTCTGTTCCGGCTGCAGCCCCTCGAAACCGAGGACCTCAGGCGGCTGCTGGCCCGGGCCCTGCGGGATGAGGCGGCCGGCTACGGCAGCCGCCAGGTGCGTCTCAGCGAGCAGGCCACCGAGCATCTGCTGCAGGTGGCCGGCGGCGATGCGCGCAGCCTGCTCAATGCCCTTGAACTCGCAGTGGAGACGACCCCCGCCAACGACGACGGCGAGATCGTCATCGACCTGGCCATCGCCGAGGAGTCGATCCAGCAGCGCGCCGTGCTCTACGACAAGCAGGGCGACGCCCACTTCGACACGATCAGCGCCTTCATCAAGTCGCTGCGTGGCTCCGACCCCGACGCTGCCCTGTTCTGGCTGGCGCGGATGGTGGAGGCCGGCGAGAACCCCCGCTTCATCTTCCGGCGCATGCTGATCGCCGCAGGGGAGGACGTGGGCCTGGCCGACCCCCAGGCGATGGTGGTTGTGGAGGCCTGCGCCGCCGCCTTCGACCGGGTGGGGCTGCCAGAAGGCCTCTACCCGCTCGCCCACGCCGCCCTCTATCTGGCGGGCACGGAGAAGAGCAACAGCAGCCTCGGCTTCTTCGATGCGGTCAAGGCGGTGCGCGAAGCCCAGAAGCAGCAGGTCCCCACCCACCTGCGCGATGCCAACCGCGACGGCAAAGCCTTCGGCGATGGCGTCGGCTACCGCTACCCCCATGCCTACGCCGAGCACTGGGTGGCCCAGCAGTACCTGCCCGGCAGCCTGCAGGGCGAGGTGTTCTGGCAGCCGGGCCCGCTGGGCTGGGAAGGCGGCCTGCGGCTGCGGCTGCAGCAGCGCCGCGCCGCCCAGCTGGCTGCCGCGGCCGAAACAGCCAGCGACCAACCGGAGCTGCTGAGCAGCAGCCCGGACGATCCGCTGCTGGGGCGCTGGCTGCAGCGCCAGGCCGCCGCCGAAGGCGAGCGCCTCGATCGGCTGCGGAAGCGCTTCTGGGACGGAGCCCGCCTGGAGCGGCTCGACCGGGTGCTGATCCTGGAGGCGCGCTCGCTGCTCTGGGCGCTCGACCCCCTGCAGGCGGTCAGCGAAGGGGAGGTGGTGATCACGCTGCGGGAGAAGGCCGATCGTGAGCGCCTCGAGGCCCAGCTTCAGGTGCTTGATGCCCTGCGCCGGCCCCTGCTGCTGCTGGTGCCGCCGGAGCAGCCCGAGCGGCTGGAAGCCCAGCTCGAGCCCCAGCACCGCTTTGAGTGGATCGCCGCCCGGCAGCCCTTCCGGGGCCTGGAGCCAGCCGAGCTGGCTGCGGCGATCGAAGCGCTCGACCAGCTGGCGGCACCCTCGGCCTCCCTACGGCTGCTGTTCAGCCAGTCACGGCTGGGGCCTGCCGGCAGCCTGCAGGCCCTGGATCCCAGCGTGACCGACGCCCAGGGCTCGCCCGTCGCGGCCGTGCTGCCCCTGGAGAGCGCCTGGCTGGAGCAGCAGGGGGTGGGCCTCGAGCAGGTGCAGCAGCCCCTGGAGCAGCGGGGCTGGAGGGTGGAGATCGAGAGCTGGGAGGAAGCGCTTGAACTGCCGCTGGGCGATGGGGTGCTGGAACGCTGGTTCGGCCTGGACGCCGACTACCGCCAACTGCTGCGCAGCCATCGGCAGAGCGCCGCCACGATCAAGCGGTTGGAAGCCCTGTTCCGTCGCCATCGCGGCGCCGCTCTGCCCCAACTGTTGCGGCACACCCTGCTGAGGGCGCGGCGCACGGCATGAGCACAAAAAAAGCCCCGGCGATGCCGGGGCCAGAACGACGCCAGAGGCGGTGATCACCAGAGACCGCGGATGGGCTCAACGGCGGGAGCGGGCTCCACAACCTTGACTTCGGCGACGGGATCGGCCTGCTGGTTGGCCTGGATGCAGGCGGGCAGGAACACGTACCAGGACAGCAGCGAGGTGCACTGG
>CAIRWM010000102.1 GCA_903882285.1 uncultured cyanobacterium | reverse complement strand
TGAGCCCCGAGCACATCGAAGAGATCACCCGCCTGTTCGGCAGCTTTGAGGAAGCCGAGAAAGACGGCAAGCCGATCAGCAAGATCTTCCGCAACGAGGAATTCGGCTACCACACGATCACCGTGGAGCGCCCGCTGCGGGATGAGGCCGGCAATGTGGTGCTGGGCCAGCGCGGCAAGGCCAAGGGCCAGCCCCAGGCCGACAGCAGCCTGCGGGACACGGAGAACGTACCGCTCTCGGAAGACGTGCAGACTTACTTCGAGCGGGAGGTGCTGCCCCATGTGAGCGATGCCTGGATCGACCACGAGAAAACCAAAGTGGGCTACGAGATCCCCTTTAACCGCCACTTTTATGTGTTCACCCCGCCCCGGCCCCTGGAGGTGATCGATGCCGAGCTCAAAGAGGTGACCGATCGGATTCTGGAGATGATCGGAGGGCTGAGTGGCTGAGCGAGGCAGCAGCAAGAAACGCATCATCATCATCATTGCCGGCCCTAATGGCGCCGGAAAGACCACCTTCGCCCGTGAATATCTGCCATTGGAGGTGGGGATCACCACGTTCATCAATGCCGATCTGATCGCTGCCGGGCTATCGCCGTTTGCACCGGAGCTGGCAGCCCGGCGGGCAGGACGGTTGATGCTGGAGGAGATCATCGCTGTGCAGCCGCAGGAATCAGTTTCGCCTTTGAAACCACGTTGGCCGGCAAGAGCTATGACCATCGGATTCAACAGTGGCAGATCTTGGGATACTCGGTGAAGCTGGTGTTTCTACAACTTAATTCGCTGGATCAAGCGGTCGCGCGCGTTGGGCTGCGCGTCAGCCAAGGAGGGCATGCCATCCCGCCGGAGGTGATCGCCCGGCGCTTCAAGGCTGGGCTCCGGAACTTCGAAACCCTCTACAGGCCGCTGGTGGACGAGTGGCAGAGGATCGATAATGGCAACCCAACCCCACTCCTGCTGAGCGAAGGAGGCCGTCCGTGACAGCAGGATTCACCACCGAGCGCCACGATCCCGATCTCGATCGGGTTTCCGCTGCCCTGCTGCGTGCCGGCCAGCGGGCCCGGGAGCTGGCCCGCCAGACCGGTACTGGAATTGCGGTGCAGATCGACGGCGAACTCCGCATCCTCACGGGCGCAGAACTCGAGCGTCCACCGCAGGTGCGCGATGCCGGCTGAGCTGCTGAGGTTGGACCCTGATCCCCTGCCGCTGCCCATCGGCAGCCTCCAGGCCGCCAAGCTGCCTGAGGCCCTGCGTGCCGACCTGCTGCCGGCGCTGGAGAGGCTGGTGGGGCGCCATCACCCCGAGGGCCTCTGGCTGTTCGGCAGCTGGGCCCGGGGCAGCGCCAGCCGCTGCTCGGATGTGGATCTGCTGGTGATGGGCCTGGCCGACCGGCGCCTGGTTGATGCCTACGACGCGGTGCTCGAGGCGCTGCAGCCCTGCCGCCTGCCTGTGCAACCCCTGGTGGCCAGCCCGGCGCTGCTGCGCAAGCATGGCGATGCCCCCTTCTGGCGCTCCGTGAAGGCCGAAGCCATCCCGCTGCTGCAGGGGTGTCGGTTTCCATGAGTCGGGAAAGCGCGCGCCACCGGGCCGGGTTGTGGCTGGCGCAGGCCCAGGACGATCTGCGGGCGGCCCAGGTGCTGCAGGCGGCCGGCCAGGCAGCCCAGGCCTGCTTTCAGGCGCAACAGGTGGGGGAGAAGGCGATCAAAGCCCTGCTGGCGGCAGACGACCGCGATCTGCGCAGCCATTCGCTGAGCGCCCTGCTGCGCGAGCTTGGTGCGGAGCCAGCCGAGCGCTGGCAACGCCAGGCCCGGGTGCTCGACAAGCTTTACGCTCCCACCCGCTATCCGGATGCCCTGGGGGATGACCTGCCCGCCGCCGTTTTCGGGCCCGAGGATGCGACGGCGGCCCTGGAGGCCGCTGCGGCCCTGCTCAGCTGGGCTGGGGAGGTCCTGGAGGCGAGCGATGGGGTCTGAC
>CAIRWM010000101.1 GCA_903882285.1 uncultured cyanobacterium | reverse complement strand
GGGTTGATCAGTTTGCTGCGCGAGTTGTTGGTGGGGCAGCAGGGGCTGATCACCCAGGTGATGCTGCGCTCCCAGTTCCTGGGCTGAGCCTCCCGCCTGGCCTGCTCAGCCCTGCTGGGGCAACATCTCCTCCTCCACGAATTTGGTGTGCACGTCGGCCCGCTGGAATTCAGGTCGGTCGAGCAGGGCCAGGTGGAACTCGATCGTGGTGGGGATGCCGGTGACGGCGCACTCCGAGAGGGCCCGGCGCAGGCGTTTGAGGGCGTGGTCCCGGTCGACCCCCCAGACGATCAGCTTGCCGATCAGCGAGTCGTAGAAGGGAGGAATTTCATAGCCCGTGTAGACGTGGCTGTCGATGCGCACGCCGGGGCCGCCGGGGGGCAGCCAGCCGGTGATCTTGCCGGGGGCGGGGCGGAAATTGTGACGTGGATCCTCGGCGTTGATGCGGCATTCGATGGCGTGGCCGCAGAGCTTGATCTGGTCCTGGCGCACGCTGATCGGTTCGCCGCCGGCGATGCGCAGCTGTTCGGCGATGAGGTCGATCCCGGTGACCATCTCGGTGACGGGATGCTCCACCTGGATGCGGGTGTTCATCTCCATGAAATAGAAGGCGCCGCTGCGGTCGACCAGGAACTCCACGGTGCCGGCGCCTTCGTAGGCGATGCTGCGGGCTGCGGCCACGGCGGCCTCGCCCATCTGGCGGCGGGTGTCCGGATCGAGGCCCGGGCTCGGCGCCTCTTCAAGCAGCTTCTGGTGACGCCGCTGGATCGAGCAGTCGCGCTCGCCGAGGTGAACCACATTGCCGTGACGGTCGGCGAGCACCTGCACCTCCACGTGCCGGGGGCGCTCGACGAATTTCTCCATGTAAAGGCCCGGGTTGCCGAAGGCCGCCTCGGCTTCCCCCTGGGCTGCCTTGAAAAGGTTGTCGAGCTGATCGGCGGAGGGCACCAGGCGCATGCCGCGGCCGCCGCCGCCCGCCGTGGCTTTGATCATCACCGGGTAGCCCATGGAGGCGGCCAGGGCCGCGGCCTCGGCCGGGGTTGCCAGCAGCCCCTCGCTGCCGGGGATGGTGGGCACGCCCACGCGCTGCATCGTCGCCTTGGCGGTCGACTTGTCACCCATAGCCAGGATCGCCGCCGGCGAGGGGCCCACGAAGGTGATGCCGTGGTCCTGACACTTCTCTGCAAAGTCGGCGTTTTCGGCCAGGAAGCCGTAACCGGGATGGATGGCGTCGGCGCCGCGCGAGGTGGCGGCCGCCAGGATGTTGGGAACGTTGAGGTAGCTCTTGCTGCTGGGGGCCTCGCCCACGCACACTGCCTCATCGGCCAGCTGCACGTGGAGAGCATTTCGGTCCACCGTGCTGTGCACGGCCACGGTGGCAATGCCCAGCTCCCGGCAGCTGCGCAGGATGCGGAGGGCGATCTCGCCACGGTTGGCGATCAGCAGTTTGCCGATGGGCATCCAGGCGGGCAGCAGGGGCTGAAACAGGCCGTCCGGGACTGTATCAGCGTTCACCCGTCAAGCCCCTCCTGCCTCCACCGCGCAGGCCCGCCGAACTCGGCGGTGGGGGTGGGCGCAGCGCTGCAGAACCGGACCGGGCGATGGGTATTATCTCTGGGTGCACGGCCTGCGCCGAGCATCTCCGGCTTCGGCCGAATTACGCGGATGTGGTGGAATTGGTAGACACGCACGTTTGAGGGGCGTGTGGCTTCGGCCTTGCGAGTTCAAGTCTCGCCATCCGCATTTTTTTTCTTCCCGCCTTGGGCCAGTCGCCCGGCCAGTCGTCCGCCGCCGCATCCCTCCGGCCTCAGGCGGCGATCGTGCTCGTCACCAATGGCCCGGGTGAGCTCTCCACCTGGGTGCGTCCCCTGGCCGAGCGGCTGCACGCCCAGCTGGCGCTGCGGCCTCGCCACAGTGAGGCCCCGCTGGCCTTGAGGCTGGTGCTCGTGCCCTGCCCTAATGCCACGGGTCAGGAGGCCCGGGTGGCGGCAGGCTGGGGACTGTTCGAGCGGGTGCTGCCGGCGAGCCGCTTCTGGTGGCTGCTGCTGCGGCCCCAGCGCCATGGCCCCTGGCCGCGACAGGGGGTGGTGGTGTTCCTTGGCGGCGACCAGTTCTGGACCGTGCTGCTCTCGGCCCGGCTCGGCTACCGCCACGTCACCTATGCCGAGTGGGTCGTGCGCTGGCCCGGCTGGAATGACAGCATCGCCGTGATGGGGCCTGCCGCGGCCGGGCGTCTGCCGGCGCGCTGGCGGCCCCGGGCCGTGGAGGTGGGCGATCTGATGGCGGATCTGAGCGATTCGGCCCGGCGCTCGGCTCCGCTGCCATCGGGGGAGTGGGTGGCGCTGCTGCCCGGTTCGAAGCGGGCCAAGTTGCAGGTTGGCATGCCCTTCCTGCTGGAGACCGCCGACCGGCTGGCCCAGTTGCGGCCGGGCTGCCGCTTCCTGCTGCCGGTCGCTCCTACGACGTCGGTGCCGGAGTTGCTGGACTACGCCGATCCGGCGAACCCCGTGGCGCGCCATTACGGCGCTGGCCTGCCGGAGCGGCGGGGCAATCACCTGGTCACCCCTGCCGGCACCCCCATCCTGTTGCTGGAGGAGCACCCGGCCCACGGGGCCCTGAGCCAGTGCGCCCTTGCCCTCACCACGGTCGGGGCCAACACCGCCGAACTGGGGGCGCTCGGGCTGCCGATGATCGTGTTGGTGCCCACCCAGCACCTGCACGTGATGCAGGCCTGGGATGGCTGGCTCGGCCTCGTGGCCCGTCTGCCACTGCTGCGGCGCCTGCTCGGGGTGGCACTGACGGCCTGGCGTATGCGCCATCGCGGCTTCCTGGCCTGGCCCAACATCTCGGCCGGACGTGCCGTGGTGCCGGAGCGGGTGGGCGCTATCCTGCCGGAGGAGATCGCAGCCGAGGCAGCCGACTGGCTGAAGCACCCCGAACGCCTGGCCGGCATGCGCGACGACCTGCGTCAGCTGCGCGGCCGACCGGGTGCTGTCGAGGCGCTTGCCGAGATGGTTCAGCGGCTGCTGCCTGCGGCTGCAGATCAGTTGCGCAGTTCGTAGGTGATCTTGTCGCCGGACTTGAACAGCGGAATTGTGCTGTTCAGCACGGTGTCAACAGTGGAGAGTTTTTCCTCTCCATCGATGGTGGAGACCACCACCACCCCCACCGGCTTGGTGTAGGTGTAGATGCTGGTGAGGGTTGAAGGCTCGTAATGGCCATGACCTGCGGTCTGCATTGTCTTGCCGCCGCCCAGGAACCATGTCTCGACAAAGCTGAAGCTGTTCGGGCCGGTGTTCACCTGGCGAACGTTGCTGTAAGTGCCGTTGGAGGAGCGCCCTCGCAATATCAGTGTGCGGATGGTGAAGGGGGTGGCCGGGCTTTCCCACTGCGGTGGGCTGGGCAGGGTGTCCGCGCAGGCTGCTCCCAGCAGCAGAATGCCCACCGTCAGCAGAGGAGCCAGCAGCCGGCGGGTGCGCCGATGCTGCTGAAGCAGCTGCCGGAGCGGAAGGAAGCGGGCGGCCTGGGCTGGGGGCATGGAGGGGCGCAGGGGCAGACTTCAAATTCCAGGAGGCCCTGATCAGAGGCTCCTGTGGTTAAGGGGAGGGCCCGCAGGCGTTTTGGTTAGCATGATTCGGCAATCCACAAAGTTCTGGGATTGGTCCAACGATGCATGACATAAATCTTACCGAATCCGACCACTCCACTGGTGCCCGTGCGGCAGCCTCCGCCTGCGGGATTGAAAGCGGCCTGGCCCGGGGCCTGGATGAGGAGCAGTGGCGCGCCCGGCTCAGCCCCGAGCAGTTCCGTGTGGCGCGCCAGGGGGGGACCGAGCGGGCCTTCACCGGGGCCTACTGGAAGCACAAGGAGACCGGGATCTACCACTGCGTCTGCTGTGGTGCCGAGCTGTTCAGTTCCGCCACCAAGTTCGACTCCGGCACCGGCTGGCCCAGCTTCTGGGATGGCGTGTCAGCTGCGGCGATCACCACCCTGACCGACCGCAGCCACGGCATGGTGCGCACCGAGATCCGCTGTGCCACCTGCGACGCCCACCTGGGCCACGTCTTCAATGACGGTCCGGTGCCCACGGGACAGCGCTACTGCGTCAACTCGGCTTCCCTTGGCTTCAAGCCCCGCTGATCGCCAGAAGGGGTCCTCCCAGGGGCTCGGCTTCGAGGCCCCCGGCGCTACTGCCGCCCCAGACCGATGGCGGTTCACCAGGGATCGTCGAGGACTTCCGGCTCCACGTCGATGGGTTCCCCCGGGCCAGCACCGGTTCGCGGCGAGCGGGGTTCCGCTGTCAGGGGACGACGTCCTTCGGGTGTGCGCCGGGCCAGCGGCCGCGTCGACTCCAGAGCGAAGGCCTCCTCCGGCGGGGTCTCTCCGGCGGCAGGATCCCAGCGCTCCCTGGCGTAGGGATCGCGCCCTGCTGCGTAGCGATCTTGGGGCTCCTCGTAGCGATCCCGGGACACCTCGTAGCGATCGCGCCGCTCGCTGATCTCGTCGTCGAGATAGCGGCGCTGCCGCAGCGGCTCGCGCTCGCGGCGCTCGTCCAGCTCGACATAGTCGAATTCACTTTCGGGCTGCACCGCCTGGCTGGTGGCCGGCTGGATGCGCCGCTGTTCCACGGCACTTGGCAGGCCGGCCGGCAGCTGGTTCTCGGCGGGCACCATGCCACCGCGGTAGCGCTCCCGCTCCTCCTGCTCCCAGCTGCTGCCGCCGATGCCGAGTTTCTCGAGCAGGCCGGTGCCGAGTTGCTTGAGCTTTTCCTCGGCACCCTCGTAGACGATGATCCGGTCGCTGCCGCTGCTGACGATCTCGCCAACAGGCAGCTCCCAGGTGCTGAGCACCCCCTCGCCCAGCAGGGGCACGCCGAGGGCGCCGATCACCAGGGTGGTGAGCTCGCCGGTCTCGATGTCGAAGCTGAAGCCCAGCACGCGGCCCAGCTGGGCGCCGGATTCGGTGACCACCTGGCAGTTGATGACTTTGCTGTAGCGCTCCGGATCGAAGGTCTCGGAAAGGGAATCGGCCGAATCGACCAGGATCACGTCCCCCACCTGGCGGATGCGCTCCAGCGGCATCCAGCGGGGCAGGCCGGGCAGGAAGCGGGTGAGCGGGTTGTCCCGCAGGCCGAGCGCCGCCACTTCGCGCCGGTCGATGTCCACCACCACCTCGCCCACCACGCCCAGGCGCCGGCCGGTGTCGCGGGTGATCACCTGGGTCCCCATCAGTTCCGAGCGCAGCCACAGCCGATCGCTGCTCCCGCTCGGATCAGAGGCTCCCTGGGCAGATGGAGTACCCGGGGCTGACGGTGGGATGGAGGAGGTCAAGTCCTGAGGTCCAGTCGGCCCATTGTGAACCACCCCGCCAGTCAGGCTGCCGGCGGCAAACCGACCACCTGGGTGTGGGCGCCGCGGGCCTGGGTGACGCCGATGGTGCGGGTGGCGGCGGCGATCATCGGGCGGCGGTGGCTGACCACCATGAACTGGGCATCGTCGGCCTGGCTGGCGATCAGGCTGGCCAGCCTCTCCACGTTGACCCCGTCGAGGAAGCTGTCGACTTCATCAAGGGCATAGAAGGGCGACGGGCGGAAGCGCTGCAGGGCGAACAAGAAGCTCAGGGCAGTGAGCGACTTCTCCCCCCCGGACATGGAGGCCAGGCGCCGCACCGGCTTGCCCTTGGGATGGGCCACGAGGGTGAGACCGCCCTCGAGGGGCTGCTCGGGGTTCTCCAGTTGCAGGTAGCCCTCGCCATCGGAGAGGCCGGCAAAGATCGTGCGGAAGTGCCCGTCCACCGCCCGGAAGGCCTCCAGGAAGGCCTCTTGCCGCAGGGTCGCCACGGTCTCGATGCGCAGCAGCAGCTCTTCCCGCTCCTTGCTGAGCACCTCGAGGCGCTCCTCCAGTTCGGCCAGCCGGGTTTCCAGCTGCTCGAGCTCCTCGAGGGCCAGCATGTTGACCGGTTCGAGGGCCTCCATGCGCTGCTGCAGCCGCCGCAGCTCGTCCTGGAGGGCCGCCAGGCCGGCCTCGCGCACCTCGTCGGGCAGGTCGGGCAAGGGATCGGGCAGGTCCCGCTCCAGCTGGTCCAGCCGCAGCCCCTGGCTGCGCTGCTCCTCGGCCATGGCCTGGCGCTCCTCGCCGAGTCGCAGCAGCTCCCACTGGCGCTGCTGCAGGGCCTGGCGCAGCCGGCCCAGGTCGGCCTCGGCCGCATCGCGGGCGCGGCGGCGTTCGCCGAAGCGGGTGCTGAGCTGGCTCTGGCGCTCCTCGAGGCTGCGGCGCCGCTCCTGATCGGCCTGCTGCTGCTCCTTCCACTGCTGCCGTTCGCCCACCAGGGCGGTGACGGCCTGGACGAGTCGGTGTTCCTCACCGCCGAGGGCCTCCAGCTGGCTGCTGAGCCGCTCCGCCGCCAGGGCGCGCTCGCGCCGCTCGGCCAGCAGGGTATCGCGGTGGTTCCGCGCCTCGCTGAGGCTGCGGTCGGCGGCTTCCAGTTCGGCCTGCAACCCCTGCCAGCGGGCGCTGTCGGCATTGCCGCTGGCCACAGTCTCCGCCGTCTCCAGCTCCGCCAGAGTGTGCTGCAGCGGGGTGATGGTGGCGGCCAGCTCCTGCAGCCGTTCGGCATCGGCGCTGCGGCTCGCCTGCAGCTGCTCGCGGCGCTGCTCCAGCTGCTGGTAGCGCTGTTGCTGGGGATCGAGGCTGCGCTGGGCCGCGCCGCGCTCGGCCTCCAGGGCCGCCTGGCGCTGCTGCCCCTGCTGCAGCTGGGGACGGGCAGCTTCAAGGACCTGGGCCAGCTCGGCCTCCTTGCGGCGGCAGGCCAGCAGGCTCTCGCCCAGCTCCAGCAGGCGCCGCCGCAGCGGCTCCGCTTCGTCGCCTTCGCTGCTGCGGCCAAAGCTCAGCTGGCCTGAGCGCTGCTGCAGGCTGCCGCCGGTCATGGCGCCGCTCTTCTCCAGCAGTTCCCCCTCGAGGGTGACGGCCCGGCAGCGGCCCAGTTCCTGGCGGGCACTGGCCAGGTCGCGGAACACCAGGGTGTCGCCGAAGACGTAGCGGAACACCTCGCCATAGACCGGTTCGTGGCGCACCAGATCGACCGCCCGGCCGACCAGGGCTTCGCCCGACCCTGCTCTGCCTGAGCCGGCCCCGCCGGGGCCGCCGCCTCGCTGCAGGGCGGCCGCGCCGCTGGCGGAGCCACCGCCACCCCCAGTGCCGCGGATCTTGTTGAGCGGCAGGAAGGTGAGTCGGCCGGCGCGGCGGTTTTTCAGCAGCTCGATCGCCCTGGCGGCGATGCGGTCGTCCTCCACGACCACCTGGGAGAGCCGGGCGCCGGCGGCCACCTCCAGAGCCAGTCGGTGCCGTTCTTCCACTTCCCCCAGCTGGGCCACAGGCCCGTGGATGCCCTCCAGTCCCGACTCCAGCAGCACCCGTAGGGCGCCGGTGCCGCGGCTCTCCTGCAGGGTCTCGCGGCGGCTGTCAAGGCAGGCGATCTCGCGCTCCAGCCCGGTCTGCTCCTGTTCCAGCCGGCTGCGGGTGCGCTGCTGCAGCGCCAGGGCCTCGGCCGCCTCCTGCACCCGCTGCTGGGCGCTGCGGAGCTCCCCGGCCAGCTGGCTTTCTTCGTGCGTCAGGAGCTCCAGCCGCTGGGCCAGGTCGTGGTGGGCACTGCCCTGCTGCTGGGCTTCGGCGTTCAGTTCGGCCAGGCGGTCGTCGGTCTGGCGCAGTCGCTCCTCGCGTTGCTGACGCTCCGCCTGGAGGGGGCCGAGCCGCTCCTGGAGCTCCTGGCGCTCGCGGCTGCGGCGCTGCTGGTCTTCGAGCCAGCTGCCGGAGCGCCCGGCCACCTCGCCGAGACGACGGCGTGAGAGTTCCACGGCGGCCTCGGCGCTGCGACAGCGCTGGTCGGCCTCGTCCAGGCGCTCCTGGTCGTCGCCGCCTGTGAGCTGCTGCTGCTGGCGCCGCAGTTCGCCCTGCTGCTGCAGCAGCTGCAGGCGCTGCCGCTGCAGATCTTCGGCCTCCTGCTGATGCTTTTCCGCCTGGCGGGCCCGTTCCCGGTCGCTGGCGTCCATGCCCGCCAGTTCGCTCTGCACCGCCAGGAGCTGGTCTTCGCCCAGCTCCTTGACTTCGTGCTGCAGGGCCTCGAGGGCCGTGGCGGCCGCGGCGTTCTGGGCCTCGGCCGCCGTGATCGCCTCCCGCTCCGCCTCCTGCTGGCGGCCCAGGGCCTCATGGCGGCTGGAGACCTCCTGCAGCTGGCGCCGCACCGCCTCGCAGGTCAGCACCTGCTCCTGCTGGCGTCCCTGGTGCAGGCGCTGGCGCAGCTCCTGGTAAGTGCGGGCCTTGGCGCAGTCCTTTTCCAGCTTCTGGCGGCCTGCCAGCAGTTCCTGCTCGACGATGCGGCAGCGCTCCTGCCGCTCGTGCACCTCATCGAGCTTGCCGCGGGTCTGCTCGATGCGACTGTCGAACAGGGCCACACCGGCCAGTTCATCGATGATGCCGCGCCGTTCACGGGCACTCATCGAGACGATGCGGGTGACGTCGCCCTGCATGACCACGTTGCTGCCGTCGGGGTCGACGCGCAGCCGGCGCAGTTGGGTCTGGAGCTGCTGCAGGTTGCAGGCCACGCCATCGGCGCTGTAGCTGCTGCTGTAGGTGCCGCCAGGGGCGACGCGCAGCCGGCGGGTGACGCTCCATTGCGGCTGGCCGGGCCGGATCCAGGGGCCCTCCTCCGGAGCCTCCAGCCCCGCCTCCGCCTGATCGGGCTGCCAGTCGCCCAGATCAAAGTGCACCGTGACGGTGGTCTCGGCGGCCTTGCCTTCGCGTAGCACGGCGCTGTTGATCAGATCAGGCAGGCGATCGGCCCGCATGCCCCGGCTGCTGGCCAGACCGAGGCAGAACAGCACGCCATCAAGGATGTTGCTCTTGCCGGAGCCGTTCGGTCCAGTGACCACACTGAAGCCCGGTTCGAGCGGGATCGAGACCGAGCCACCGAACGACTTGAAGTGGCTGAAATCGACCTGCTTGATGTGAACCAACAGGCCCGCCTGCCGAGCACAATGAATTTAGCGGAGGTGCTGACGTTGCCAAGTCCTCTCCCTACGTTGAGGGTGTATGGCCGCGCTGCCCCCCCCCATGGACTCGCCCGACAGCACCCCCTCGCCCCTGGCCCCTAGCAACGGCCTGGCCGATCCCCCCGTGGCGGCTCCGGTTCAGGGCGTGTTCCGGGAGCGCTTCGAGGCGCTGTTGCCCCGCATCCAGCGGGAGTGGCCCGAGGTGGCGCGGCACACCCTGGAGGCCACCCGCGGCAGCTTCGACAACGTGGTGGAGGTGATCAGCCGCCAGACCGGCGTCACCAGTGCCGGCGTGCGCCAGCAGCTGGTGGATCTGCTGCACGTCACCACCGAGCAGGCGGGCCAGGTGGCCGAGAGCCTGCGGCCCCTGGAGGAGCAGCTCGAGGGCCTGCTCGATGAACTCAACAGCACCCTGCGGCCCCGGATCGAGAAGCCGGTGCGCGAGAAGCCGCTGATGGCCCTCGGCATCGCCGCCGGCGTGGGACTGCTCGTGGGCCTGCTGCTCTCGTCCGGTCGACGCTCAGCATGAGTCGCTCCTCCTTCAGCAAAGTCACGGCGCTGATGTCGTCGGTGATGGACGTTCACGTCCGCATCGCGTTGCAGGAGGCCAGCCGCGAGAAGCGCCGCCTGATCGGCGGTGGAGTCTTCCTTGGCATGGGATTGATGCTGCTGACCCTGGCGCTGGTGGCCAGCCAGCTGGTGCTGCTGCTTTGGCTGCGCGATCGCTTCGGCCTCGACTGGCTCGCCGCCGCCGCCCTGGTGGCCGCCATCGACGTGGTGCTCTCCGGGTTCTGCCTACGCATTGGTGGTCAGCTGCTGAAGGGCCCCTACCTGCCCGAGACCACCGCCGGTCTGGCCCGCACGACACGGGCCCTCACCGGACGGTTCTGAGCGCCGGGCAGCTCTGAGCGCCACGCCCTGACCTGCCGCCCTTAGCGGATCTCGTACTGCAGCCAGCGGCAGTCGATGCCGCCATTGCTCACGGCCAGCCGGCGGGTGGCCTTCATGCGCAGGGCGCCGGTGAGTTCGGCGTTGCCGCTGAGCAGCCAGAGGGTCCAGCCGCCGCAGCGCTGCTTGAGCATGATGCCGAGATCGCTGTAGAGCCCCTCGAGCTCCTGGCGCTCTCCCAGCCGGGCTCCGTAGGGCGGGTTGCAGACCAGCAGGCCGGGGCCCGGTGGCGGATTGAAGTCCCGGGCATCGCCCTGCTCCAGCTGCAGCCAGGGCACCACGCCGGCGGCTTTGGCATTGTCGCGGGCCTGCTGCAGCACATCGGGGTCCTGCTCCATTCCCAGGATCGGCGCCAGGGGGCGGCCATCGCGGAGGGCATCCCGCGCCAGGGCCCTGGCAGCGGCCACCTCCTGCTGCCACAGCTGGGGGTCGTGGTCGGGCCAGCGCCGCAGGGCGAATCGACGTGGCGTGCCGCTGGTGGCGTCGAGGCCCGGTGCCCGGCCCAGGGCCCGGCAGGCTGCCTCGATCAGCAGGCTGCCGGAACCGCAGAGCGGATCGGCGAGAGGCACTGTTCCATCCCAGCCGGTGAGGGCGATCAGTCCGGCGGCCAGGTTCTCCTTGAGTGGTGCCAGCCCCATGGCGGCGCGGTAGCCGCGGCGGTGCAGGCTGGCGCCGCCGCCATCGAGGCTCAGCACCGCCGCGGCGCCGCTTCCGCCTGGTCGCCCCGCACTCAGGTGCAGGTGCAGCACCAGGTCGGGGTCCTGGCGATCCACCGAGGAGCGCTGCCCCCAGTGCTGCTGCTGCCAGTCGACCAGGGCATTCTTGACCTCCAGGGCGTTGTAGTGGCTGTGGCTGAGGCCGGGCAGGCTGCCGCTGGCCTCCACCTTGAAGCTGCGCTCCGGGGGCAGCCAGAGCTCCCAGTCGGCGGCCGTCTGCACCCCTCGATAGAGGGAGGCCCGGTCGTGGCAGGGGAAGTGGGCCAGCTGCCGCAGCACTCGGAATGGCAGCCGCGCCTGCAGGTGCAGCCGCAGGTAGGTGGCCGCGTCGCAGCGGCAGGCGACGGCGCGCCGCAGCGGCCGCACCGCCTCGGCCCCCAGGGCAGAGAGCTCGGCGGCGGCGGCCTCCTCCAGGCCTGGGGGCACCACCGCAAGGGCGTCGAAGCAGGGACGATCGCTCATGGTCTCCATCGTGCCCAGCGGCACGGCGGTTCGGTCATGCCCACCAGCGACGCTGGCGGCTGGAGCCGGGCGTTGGTGCCACAATGACGGAGTCGGTCTTCGGGCCGACTAGGTGGCTCACACCAGTGCTTCGGACAGCGGTTCGATTCCGCTCAGCTCCATTCCCACCTCCGGCTGCGGCCGACCGGGCGTCCTGGGGCTGCAATGGTTTCGACGGGGTATGAGGAGGGTGACTGAAGCCTGCTCGGTAAGAGCGAACCCGTAACAGCGAACAACATCGTTCGTTTCTCCCGTCAAGCCGCCCCTGTGGCCGCCTGACACTCTTAACGGAGACGGGGTGAGGTCAGCCTTGTCACCCAAATGACCCATGGGGCCTGGAAGGGCCCCACCTCACGCTTCAATCAACACACTTCCTTACGGTTACTTGCGCCGTAATCTCCCTTGCTGCCATGGCGGCCCTGCGCTGGGTTGGCCGCCGTGGGCAGCTGCACCGACGGTCGCCGGACGGTTCCCCGTCTTGGAGGCCTCCTGTGACCTCTCTAACGTTGCTGTTGAAATACGTTGCCGTTCAAGACCATGGCCAGCGTTCTGTTACCGATCCCTTTGGCCGACAGCCCTGCTTCGTCTGGGGCGTCCCCTCCGCAGGTGACATTGATCCTGCTCTCCACGCTCCAGCCGGTCGCTGATCAGCTGCTTGGTTGTTTCAGTGATCTGACGATTTCGGAGGCGAACCGGATTGAGCGGCTGCTGGCGACCTGCGGCAGTGCTGTGCTTCAACAGGGAGCCCATGAGGTTGTCGCTGCAACGGCCCTGAAGCTGAGGGAGGCGGGCTTCACGACTTCGCTCAACCGGCGCGCTTGAGGGGAATCGAATTCCTTGTCACTCCAGACCAGATCAGCATGCGCTTCGATGATGGCCGGGTGACAGGTGCCCTGCAGTAGAAGTTCTATCCAGATCGGCAATGCGAGCATGGGAGCAGGAAAAGGCCTTCCAGTCGAGGGCGGTGCCGGAAACGACTTCGGACGGCAAATGACAAGAAATCGGAGGCTGTCATCGATAGAGCTTTGATCTGTCCTGTGGGCCTGAGATTGTCTCGTCAGGCCCTACAGATAACCAGTCGAAGCGGGGACAGTTATTGAAAAGGCTGCCGCGTCTGGCCGACCGTGCTTGGGGTGGTCATGGGCGCGGCGGCGCGGCTGTCGAATCCGCTCCACTGCTTCAGTTCCTCCACGCTCTGGACCCCCTCCACCCGCTGCCTGCCCATTACCCAGGTGGGGTAGGCCTGCACGCCGGCAGCCCGGCATCTCTCGCGACCCGCCGGTTCCTTGTCGCACTCCACGTAGGGGAGGCGGTTGCCGGCTTCCTTGCCGAACAGATGTTTCTGGCGGAAGCAGGCGGGGCACCACCAGGCGCCGTAGAACATCACGTTGCGCTGGCGTAGATGGTCGCTCAGGGCCAGTTGCTCGGCGTTGGAGTGCTCCAGGGCTTCACCCAGGCTCGGGGTGCTGCTGCTGCCGTGGGCGGGCACGCTCGGTCCGGCCATGGCAGAGGGCGCCACGGCCAGGCAGCTCAGGCCGGCCAGCAGGAGAGAGCGGAAACGCGAGGCAGCACCCATGAAATCCAGTGGCAAACGAGGTGATGATGAAGGAAATCTAGGCGGGTGTTCCCGGCGCAGGCACTGCCGTGCTTGTGGAGGTTCGTTCGGCCTTCCGCCCTGGCCCGGGCGGCGCCGCGAGCCCCAGGGCTGAAACAATGGTGCCGATGGGGGTGCCGACGGGCGTGACCTGAATGAGTGCCAACGGCTACCGCGATTATTTCAAGGTCCTCGGTGTTGAGCGCGGCGCCGATGCCGACACGATCAAGCGGGCGTTTCGCAAGCTGGCGCGTCAGTACCACCCCGATGTCAATCCGGGCGACGCCTCGGCGGAAGCCCGTTTCAAGGAGATCAGCGAGGCCTATGAGGTGCTCTCCGATCCGGAGAAGCGCCGGCGCTACGAGCAGTTCGGGCAATACTGGAGCCAGGTGGGTGGGGGCGCCGGGGGCGGTGGCGCCGGCGTCGACGTGGACTTCGGCCGCTACGGCAACTTCGACGACTTCATCAACGACCTGCTGGGACGCTTCGGAGGTCCTGGTGGCGGGGGCTTTACCGGCGCTCCCGGTGGCTTCGGCTTCGGCACCGGCTTTCCCGGCGGCTTCGGTGCGGGATTCTCTGGCCCGGGCGCTCCCCGTTCCGCTGCGGCGGATCTGGATGCCGAGGCCACCATCCTGATCAGCTACGCCGAGGCTTTCCGCGGCTGTGATCGCACCCTGGCGGTGAATGAGGAGCGGGTGCAGGTGCGCATCCCACCTGGGGTGAAGAGCGGCAGCCGGCTGCGGCTCAAGGGCAAGGGCAACCTGCAGCCTGGGACGGGACGTCGCGGTGATTTGTACCTCAACCTCAAGCTCCAGGACCATCCGGTCTGGCGCCTCGACGGCGACCAGCTGCGCGCCGAGCTGCCCCTCAGCCTCGACGAACTCGCCCTCGGTGGTGATGTGCGCGTCGCCACCCCTGATGGCGAGGCCACCGTGCAGGTGCCGCCGGGCATGAGCCTTGGCCGCAGCCTGCGGCTCAAGGGCAAAGGCTGGCCTCTCAAGGATGGGCGCGGCGACCTCCTGCTCACCCCCAGCCTGCGGCTTCCCGAGAGTCTCAGTGAGCGGGAGCGCCAGCTCCTCGAGGAGCTCCGCCGGGCGCGCAGCGCCGATCCACGTCGGGACTGGATGAGTGAGGCGCGTCTCTGAGGCTCAGGCGGGGGAGACTGGCCTACCTTGCGGCGGCATCGGGGGCATGGCAAGCAGGCGCATCCACTGGGATCGGAGTCGTCTGGGTTGGCCTGGTCGGCCCTTGGGGGCACTGGTGTCTGTATCGGCTTCGGTACCTCCCTCAGGCGCGGCCCATCACCTGCCCGTCATGGTCGGCATGCACCTCTAGAACATCTACGGCCTCTTCCTGGAGGATCAGACCTTCAAGGCCGATGGCTCGTATTGGTTGAGGGTTCCCGTGGCGGTGCAGGAGCTGATGGCAGGCCTCGGGTGACGCCCCTGCAATGGTGGAGTTCGTCAACCAGGTGGACAACTGGGACGCGGCGATCTAGCCGGAGGATGAGCGAGAGCCCGCCGCCGCCGGTGGCTCCCGACTGCTTTCCTTTCACTTCGCAGCAAAGTTTTACGTCGGTGAGAGCGATCAGCATCGCTGGCCCTTTGAGGTGATCCGCTTACCGCTCGTTCTCGAGACCGGCCCGTTGGCCTTCGCGGATCCCCGCAATCCGGTGGGGCTGGTGCCCGAGACCCGGAGCCGGGGGCTGCTGGGCGATTACAGCTCGCTCTATGGCTACCAGCTGCGCCTCGCCTCGCTGCGGTCCACCAGCCACCTATATGCCACCAGTTTCGGCACCGCCAGGGACAACCGCTACAGCCGCATCGTGCTGCAGGTGGACTACGGGCCCCAGCCCTGGGCGATGTTCACCCAGTGGATCCTGCCGATGCTGCTGGTGATGACGCTGGTGCTGCTTCTACGAGCCTGGAGGGCAGCCTCGGAGAAGCCCGCCTGGCGATTTCTCCCACCGCCTATCCCACTTTCCTCGACCAGCTCTACGCCGACGGGTACCTCGTGTCGGTGGGGTTGTTTGTGCTGTTCCTCGGGGGCAGCAATCAGCTGGAGTCCACCGGCGAAGCTGACCGGGAGCGGGTGATGCGTCGCATCAATCGCGTCGATCTGCGCTGTCAGGTCGGCGCGCTGATCGGCTTCGCCCTGGTGGCTCTGATCTCCTGGACCCGCTGAGTCCCGGCCCCTCGCCACCACTCCTCCGTAAGATCCAGCCCTACCAGCCATCCGTCATGGAGCTCACCTACCGCCCGCGCCGGTTGCGGCGGACGCCGGCCCTGCGGGCCTTGGTGCGCGAGACCCAGCTTGCGCCCACCGACTTCATCTATCCCCTGTTCGTGCACGAGGGGGCCAGCAACGAGCCGATCGGCGCCATGCCGGGAGCCAGCCGCTGGAGCCTGGAGGGATTGGTGCAGGAGGTGGGCCGCGCCTGGGATCTCGGCATCCGCTGCGTGGTGCTCTTCCCCAAGGTGGCCGATGGTCTCAAGAGCGAGGACGGGGCCGAGTGCTTCAACGAGCATGGCCTGATCCCCCGGGCGATTCGCCGACTCAAGGAGGTGCACCCGGGCATGGCGATCATGACCGACGTGGCCCTTGACCCCTACTCCTGTGACGGTCACGACGGTATCGTCAGCGCCGAGGGCGTGGTGCTCAATGACGAGACGGTGGCGATCCTCTGCCGCCAGGCTGTGGCTCAGGCCCGGGCCGGCGCCGACCTGATCGGCCCCAGCGACATGATGGATGGCCGCGTCGGTGCGATTCGCGAGGCCCTCGATGAGGAGGGCTTCGAGCATGTGGGGATCATCAGCTATACCGCCAAGTACGCCTCCGCCTACTACGGCCCCTTCCGCGAAGCCCTGGATTCGGCCCCCCGGGCCGCCGCCGGCAAGCCGATTCCCAAGGACAAAAGCACCTATCAGATGGATCCGGCCAATGGCCGCGAGGCCCTCACCGAGGCCCTGCTCGATGAGCAGGAGGGGGCCGACATCCTGATGGTGAAGCCCGGGCTGGCCTACCTCGACATCATCCACCGCCTGAGGGGCGAATCGGAGTTGCCGATCGCCGCTTATAATGTCAGTGGCGAATACGCCATGGTCAAGGCGGCGGCCGAGCGCGGCTGGATCGATGAGCGGGCGGTGGTGCTCGAAACCCTGCTGAGTTTCCGGCGCGCCGGCGCTGATCTGATCCTCACGTACCACGCCTGCGATGCGGCGCAGTGGCTGAAGGCGGGCTGACGGCCGGCCCACCGCACCCGCTTGAATGGAATGAGTGGATCAATCAGGGGACAAGAGCATGAGCCGGCTCGGTCATGTGGCGGTGCGGGTGCAGGACATGGCCCGGGCCAAGGCCTTCTATCAATCGCTGGGGCTGCGTCTCACCTGGGATGCGGACGACTGGGCCTATCTGCAGGCGCCCGGCAACGGCGATGGCATTGCCCTGCTCAGTCCGGCCTACACGGCCGCCGGTCCCCATTTCGCCTTCCACTACGAGGAGCGCTCTGAGGTGGATGCGGTGCACGACCGGCTCGAGGCCGAGGGGCACAGCGTGGGGCCCGTGCATGACCACCGCGATGGCACCGCTTCTTTCTACATGAAGGATCCGGAGGGCAACTGGCTGGAGTTGCTCTACGAGCCCGCCGCAGGCATCCCTTCCAATGTCGGTGCCGAACCGATTCCGGTCCCCAGGATCTCGCCCCGGCCTTCTTCGGCAGGGTGATCCAGGCCGTGACCGTTGTCGCCGAGCCCGCCATCGAGTCGGAGACCCTTGAGCTGTTGGAGTGGCCCCGGCTGGCGACCCATCTGGCCAGCTTCGCCAGCACGGCGGCGGGGGAGCGCCACTGCCGTGTCCTGGCGCTGCCGGCGGACCGCCAGGCCAGTGAGCGGCTGCTGGCGGAAACCACCGAACTGCTGGGTCTCGACGGCCTCATCGAGGGAGGGCTGAGTTTTCAGGGCGCCGCCGACATCGGCGCCACGGTGGCCCTCTGTGCCAAGGGGGGCTGCGCCGGCGGCGAGGAGCTGCTGGCCCTGGCCGGCACCCTGGCAACGGCCCGGCGCCTGCGGCGCCAGATCGACGATCCGCTGCTGCGGCCGGTCTGTACCGCTCTGGTGGCGGAGCTGCGCACCCTGCCGGAGCTGGAGCAGCGCCTGCACTTCTGTCTGGAGGAAGGCGGGCGCCTTGCCGACCGTGCCAGCGCCGCATTGGCGGGACTGCGGCGTCAGTCGCAGAGCGCGCGTACCGAGCGGCGCGAGCGGCTGCAGGAGTTGCTGCGGCGCTATGCCTCCCAGCTGCAGGACACGGTGGTGGCGGAGCGCAGCGGCCGGCCGGTGCTGGCGGTGAAGGCGGGATCGGCGGCCCAGGTGCGGGGGCTGGTGCACGACAGCTCGGCCTCCGGCAGCACCGTGTTCATCGAACCCCAGGCGGTGATTCCGCTGGGCAACCGCCTGCGGGAGCTGGAGGGCCAGGAACGGGAGGTGGAGCAGGCCCTGTTGCTGGAGCTCAGTGGACTGGCGGGCGAGCAGCAGGAGGCCCTGGAGCAGCTGCAGCGGGTACTGGTGCGTCTCGATGCCGCCCTGGCCCGGGCCCGCTACGGCGCCTGGCTGGGGGCGGTGCGTCCTCAGCTGGAGCAGGAGGCCGGTGCCGCGTTCGAGCTGCGCGACCTGCGCCATCCCCTGCTGCTCTGGCAGGAGCGACGCGAGGGCGGCAGCCCGGTGGTGCCGGTGACGGTCACCGTGGGGCCCGAGCTGCGGGTGGTGGCGATCACGGGGCCCAACACCGGCGGCAAGACCGTCACGCTCAAGAGTGTCGGGCTGGCGGCACTGATGGCCCGTGCCGGCCTGTTCCTGCCCTGTCAGGGCACTCCCCGCCTGCCCTGGTGCGGCCTGGTGCTGGCCGATATCGGCGACGAGCAGTCGCTGCAGCAGAACCTCTCCACCTTCAGCGGCCACATCCGCCGCATCGCCCGCATCCTGTCGGTGCTTCCCGCTGCGGTGGCGGCGCTTCCCGCTGGGGGGACGGCCCAGCCGGGAGCCAGCCTCGTGTTGCTCGATGAGGTGGGGGCGGGCACCGATCCCACCGAGGGGTCGGCGCTGGCGGCAGCGCTGCTGCTTCAGTTGGCCGGGCGGGCCCGGCTGACGATCGCCACCACCCATTTCGGTGAACTCAAGGCGCTCAAGTACAGCGATCCCCGCTTCGAGAACGCCTCGGTGGCCTTCGATGTGGAAACCCTCTCCCCCACCTACCGGCTGCAGTGGGGCATCCCCGGCCGCAGCAACGCCCTGGCGATCGCCACCCGGCTGGGGCTGGAGCAGGCCGTGGTGACCGCGGCTGCGGTCCAGCTCGAGCCGGGTGGTGCCGGCGATGTGAACAGGGTGATTGAGGGACTGGAGCTTCAGCGCCAGCAGCAGCAGGAGGCGGCGGAGGCCGCAGCGGCGCTGCTGGCCCGCACCGAGCTGCTGCACGAGGAACTGCTGGCTCGCTGGGAGCAGCAGAAGGAGCAGAGCGCTGAGCTGCAGGAGCAGCGCCGGGCCCAGCTGGAGCGCTCGATCAGGGAGGGCCAGGGGGAGGTGCGGCGCCTGATCCGCCGCCTGCGCCAGGGGGGCCGGACCGGTGGCCGCGAGGCGGCGGAGACCGCCCGCCAGGCGGGCCAGCGGCTCAAGAAGCTGGAACAGGAGCACCGCCCCCAGCCCCAGCGCCGCGAGCACGGCGGCTGGCGGCCGGCGGTGGGGGATCGGGTGCGGCTGCTGGCCCTGGGCAAGGCGGCGGAGGTGCTGGCCATCGCCGCCGATGGCCGCGAACTGACGGTGCGCTGCGGCGTGTTGCGTACCACCGTGGACCTGGCGGCGATCGAGGGCCTCAATGGTGAGACCCCCGCTCCGCCCGAGCCGTCGCTGCCCCAGGTGCAGATCCGCAGCCGCCGCAATCCCGCCAGCCGCAGTCCCGACGTGCGCACCAAGAGCAACACCGTGGATGTGCGTGGCCTGCGGGTGCACGAGGCCGAGGCGGCGGTGGAGGAGCGGCTGCGCGGGGCCAACGGGCCGGTGTGGGTGATCCACGGCATCGGCACCGGCAAGCTCAAACGGGGCCTGCGCCAGTGGCTTGAGAGCGTTCCCTACGTCGAGCGGGTCGTCGATGCCGAGCAGGGCGATGGCGGCGGAGGCTGCAGCGTGATCTGGGTGAAGTGAGCCTGGCGTCGCCGCTCTGAGGGGTCAGCCGAACAGAGGCAGCTGGGGGGATGCGCTGGTGGCGCTCCTTGCCGCTGGCAGCAGTGCTTCGCCGTTGGCGTCGAACAGGCGCCACCCCGCCGGATCCACTTCGAGATGCACGCTCTGGCCTGGTGCGAGGATCTCATCGGGGCCGGTGCGCACCAGCACCAGCTGGCTGCCCTCCAGCAGACGGCAGGTGACGAGTTGCTCGTTGCCAAGCGCTTCGCTGTGGCTCACCTCGGCGGCCAGGTTGCGGTTGGTGGCGGGGGCCAGACGGAGATGTTCGGGTCGCAGGCCGCCGGTGAGCTGCTGTCCCACTAGGGCGGCGCTGAGAGCTTCCAGCGGGCCCTCCAGCACGAGCTTCCTTCCGGCGACAAGCAACTGGCCCGGTGCGCAGACCTCCACCGGCAGCAGGTTCATCGGCGGACTTCCGATGAACTGAGCCACGAACAGGTTGGAGGGCCACTGGTAGAGCTGCATCGGCGTGCCCAGCTGCTGCAGGCGGCCGCCGTTGAGCACGGCGATGCGATGGCCCATGGTCATCGCCTCCACCTGATCGTGGGTCACGTAGAGGGTGGTGGTGCCCAGACGCCGCTGCAGCTCGACAATCTGGGTGCGGGTGCCGGTGCGCAGCTTGGCGTCGAGGTTGCTGAGCGGCTCGTCCATCAGGAAGACCGCGGGCTGGCGGGCGATCGCCCGGCCCAGAGCCACCCGCTGTTTCTGGCCACCGGAGAGTTCCTTGGGCAGGCGCTCGAGCAGGGGGCCGAGCTCGAGGATCTCGGCCACATCGGCGATGCGCGCCTCGATCGCCCGCTCCCGCGCCGAGGGCAGCCGCAGCGGGGCCGGCCAGGAGCGGCTGGTGCGATGCAGCCCGTCTTGCAGCAACTCCAGTACCGAGCGGGACCGGGAGCGCCGCAGGCCGAAACCGATGTTGTCGGCCACGCTCAGGTGGGGGTAAAGGGCGTAGCTCTGGAACACCATGGCCACATCGCGCTGGGCCGGCCGCAGCCGGCTGACCGCCCGATTGCCCACGTAGATCTCGCCACTGCTGGGGGCCTCCAGCCCGGCCAGCAGCCGCAGCAGCGTGCTCTTGCCGCAGCCCGAGGGCCCCACCAGCACGAGGAATTCACCGTCCTCGATCTGCAGGTCGAGATCCCGCAGCACCGGTACCGGGCTGCCGCCGTCGCGGCCGCGGCGACGCGGCGGGTAGGTCTTGCCGACCTGCTGAAAGCGAACCTCGGCCAAACCGGCTCAGCGACGGGTGGATCCTAGGGTTGGGGCAATGCAGTTCATCGATCAGGCCCGCATTGCGGTGCGCGCCGGCCGCGGCGGCGACGGCATCGTCGCCTTCCGCCGCGAGAAATATGTCCCGGCCGGCGGCCCCGCCGGTGGCGATGGCGGTCGTGGTGGCGACGTGCTGCTGCGCGCCGACGCCAATCTCCAGACCCTGCTCGACTTCAAGTACCGGCGCCTGTTCGCCGCCACCGACGGCGTTCGCGGCGGCCCCAACCGCTGTACCGGGGCCAGCGGCGCACCGCTGGTCATCAAGGTGCCTTGTGGCACGGAGGTGCGCGACTGCCGCACCGGCATCCTGCTCGGCGACCTGACGGCTCCCGGCGACGAACTGCTGGTGGCGGCCGGCGGCCGCGGCGGCCTCGGCAATGCCCACTACCTCAGCAACCGCAACCGCGCCCCGGAGAAGTTCACCGAGGGCCGCGACGGCGAGGAATGGCTGCTGCAGCTCGAACTCAAACTGCTGGCCGAGGTGGGCATCATCGGACTCCCCAACGCTGGCAAGAGCACCCTCATCTCAGTGCTCTCCGCGGCCCGGCCGCGCATCGCCGACTATCCCTTCACCACCCTGGTGCCCAACCTGGGCGTGGTGCGGCGTCCCAGCGGCGATGGAACGGTCTTCGCCGATATTCCTGGTCTGATCGCGGGGGCCGCTCAGGGGGCCGGGCTGGGCCACGATTTCCTGCGCCATATCGAACGCACCCGTCTGCTGCTGCATCTGGTGGATGCCGGCAGCGAGCAAGTGCTCAAGGACGTGAAGGTGGTGGAGCAGGAATTGCAGGCCTATGGCCACGGACTGGCGGATCGGCCGAGGCTGCTGGTGCTCAATAAAATTGAGCTGCTCGATGCAGAGCAGTTGCAGGAGCTGATGGCAGAGCTGAGCGACCATGCCGCCGTGGCCTGGGGCTCATCCGCTGAGGGCCAGGGCATGCTGCATGCACGACCCCTGGCCATCTCTGCGGCCATGACCACCGGCCTTGAGGAGCTGCTGGCCGTGGTCTGGAAAGTGCTGGGGATCGAGGCGCCGTCCCGTGACACGGCGGCGCTGACGATCTCCCTGGGGACGGATCAGTCGTCGTAGACCCGGCACTCGGGGGCTTCGGGATTCAGGTCGCAGAAGACCTCGAGGGGGCTGGGATCGTGGCTGTCCTCGGGGTGGTGCTCCTTGTACTCCTGCAGACCCTTGAGTTCCTCTTCGAGGTGGCGGACCTTGCCGTCGTTGCCTTCGGCACGGGCGGCTTCGATCTCGACCAGATCCTTCTCGATGTGCTCGTCGATGTTTTTCATTAAATACCGGCCGAGGTCAGCCGGAACTCACCGGGCCCACCATACGTAGGCTGCAAGGGGGTCGGCGCCCTCCTGTGCGGCCACGGAGACCGGAGCTGACCCAGGCTTGACAACGGGGCTGCCCCGGTGAGCCGATCTTGCTATCAGCAGGGGACAGCGAGCTGAGGCGCCTGCCAATGACACGCATCAAGCACCACCGCGGCCGCCACGTCATGGATGAGAGCGGCCGGCTCTTCTGGATCAATGGCCCGGAGGAGCACTGCTATCTGTCGGAGCAGCGCCAGTGGCGGCGTGGTCTGTCATTCGATGACATCCTCGACTGGAAGCAGTGCGCACCCAGCGGCAGGGTGAGTCAGCGCTTCGCCTCCCTGCTCGAGGCCTGCGAGGCCTATGAACACCGCCGCATCGTCTGGTCGCAGGATCTCTACCTGCGTCGCATGGGCGATCAGATGGCGGCGCACCGCAGCGCTCACGACTACAAGCCCACCGCGATGAAGCAGGCGGAGGCGCTTGGTGCCCATCCCCGCCGTGCCCCCTGGCAGCTGCCGGAACCGGCCGGTCCGGTCTGCGGCCTGCCGCCCCGCAGCGGCGAGGCCGGCGCGACATCCGCGGGCGGGACACTCCGGGGGGGAGTCGCCGCAGGGAGCGGCGGTGCCGCAGCGGTGGAGGGGGAGTTGCCCCACACCCACCGCCGACGGCGTTCAGGCCGTTAGGTCGCTCAGCACCAGCCAGCGTTCCTCTCCGTCGGCAATGCGCTCCAGCAGGGCAGCGAGCTCCTGGGTGAGGGCCTCCAGCCGGGTGTAGTCGCCACCGGCGGGGCCGCCCAGCAAGCCCTCCAGTTCGCGGCGGCGCTCTTCCCATTGCGCCAGCTCCTGCTCGAGCCGCTCCAGCTCCCGGCTTTCCTTGAAGCTGCGCCGTCGTGGGGCCGAAGCCGAAGCCGAAGCTGGAGCTGGAGCTGGAGCTGGGACTGGAGCTGGTGGCTGGGATCGTCCCGTCGTGCTGCCGAGGCTCCGCAGACTGGCGCTGGTGCCGGTGGCGCGGCGTTCCAGGTAAGCGCTGTAGTTGCCCTCGAAGCGCTGCAGGCGGCCCGCCTCGAAGCTGAACAGCCGGTCGACGGTGCGGTCCAGGAACCAGCGGTCGTGGGAGACCACCACGACGCAGCCGCGGAAGTCGTCGAGGAAGTCCTCCAGCACGCTCAGGGTGTGAACGTCGAGGTCGTTGGTGGGCTCGTCGAGCAGCAGCACGTTGGGGGCCTCGATCAGCAGGCGGCAGAGGTGCAGCCGGCGCCGCTCGCCGCCGGAGAGCTTCGCCACCGGCTGGTGCTGCTGGGCCGGTGGGAAGAGAAAGCGCTCCAGCAGCTGGGAGGCACTGAGCTCCTGGCCGTCCACCGCAACCCGACTGGCGGCTTCCTGCACCACGTCGATCACCTTGCGCTGGCTGCGGGCATCGCCGCCGCGCTCCCCCAGCAGCACGGAGCTGTGCTGGTCGAAGTAGGCGAGCTTCACGGTGCTGCCCAGCTCAAGGCTGCCGCCGCTGGGGGCGCGCCGCCCGGCAATCACCTCCAGCAGGCTGGATTTACCGGCGCCGTTGGGTCCGATGATGCCGACCCGATCTTCCGGTCCGAAGTCGTAGCTGAAGGCCTCCAGCAGGGTGGGGCCGCTCCCGTGCTCGCCGGCGCTGACGCTGAGCTCCTCGGCGGTGATCGCCCGCTTGCCGATGCGCCGGGCCATGGCGGCCATGGCCACCTGGCCGTGGCTCTGGCGCAGCGGTGCCTCCTGCATGGCGGCGATACGCTGCAGCCGCGCCTTCTGCTTGGTGCTGCGGGCCTTCGGGCCCTGCCGCAGCCAGGCCAATTCGCGTCGCAGGGTGCCCTTGAACTTCGCCGCGGTCGCCGCCTCGGCTTCGTCCTCCTCGGCTCGGCGCGCCAGATAGGTGGCGTAGTTGCCCTCGTAGCGGCGCGCTTCGCCCTGCTCCACCGCCACGATGCGGCGGGTGACCCGATCCAGCAGGTAGCGGTCGTGGGTGACCAGCACCACGGCGCCGGGATAGCGCTCCAGCCAGCCTTGCAGCCACTCCACCCCATCGGCATCGAGGTGGTTGGTGGGCTCATCCAGGAGCAGCACGTCGGGCTGGGCCACCAGGACCGCCGCGAGGGCTACCCGCCGGCGGTTGCCGCCGGAGAGCTCGGCGATCGGGCGCTGCACGTCGTCGATGCCGAGGCGCTCCAGCACCTCCTGGCTCTGGCGCTCCAGGTCCCAGGCCTGGCAGGCGTCCATGCGGTGCTGAAGATCGCTGAGCTGGGCCAGGGTGGTGGAGTGATCTCCGGCCGCGGCCAGGGCATGGCTGAGCCGGGCGTGCTCGCGCAGCAGCTCCAGCCGTTCGCCGCTACCGGCGAACACCTGCTCCAGCACCGTGAGCGCCGGATCCAGGCTGGGCTCCTGATCGAGCAGCACCACCCGGGGGCGCCCGGTGCAGCGTCGTTCGCCCCGGTCGAGCGGTTCGCCGCCGGCCAGCACCTTGAGCAATGTGCTCTTACCGGCGCCGTTGGGGCCGATCAGGCCGAGGCGGTCGCGCTCCGCCACATGCAGATCCAGATCGGCGAACAGGGTGCGCAGGCCGAAGTCCTTGCCCGCCCCCACGAGGCTGATCAGGCTCACGGGCTTGGCAGCGCGGCCGCGCTGCGCTGGCGGGCCAGGTGCAGGAAGACGCTCTTGTCGCCGACGTCGGCGGCCGCCTCCATGGGGAACTTGCGCAGGCAGAGCACGAGCAGCAGCAGGCTCTCGAGGCCCAGCAGGGTGAGGGTCGTGCCGGGGGGCAGCAGGCCGCTCAGCCGTCCCAGCAGGGCCAGGGGCAGCAGCAGGGTCACGCCGATGGCCTCGGGCCGCCGGAAGCAGAAGAACTCCTTGAAGCCGATGCCGGCGAGGGCTGCGAAGAACGGGCCGATCGCCAGGATCCACAGCGGGTTGGACGCCAGGGCGGGCAACATTGCCGCCGGCCCCACCCGCCAGGCCAGGGCGAGACCGCCCAGGCAACCCAGCAGCCAGAACAGCTGCAGGGCCCGGTGCAGCGGCACCAGATAAATGTGGATCCAGCGCAACGCCAGGCCCAGACCGATCGCCATCAGCACCAGCCAGGGCCAGAGATGGTCAGCCCCGAGCTGACGCCACTGCAGCAACAGGCCCAGCTGGCCCAGGGCCACCGCCGTCAGGGCCAGCCGGTAGCCGAGCACCTCGCGCCGGTCGTGGGCGGTGATGGCGTAGGGGCCATACACGCCCTCAAAAACCGGGTCGTCAGGGGTGGCCTGGGGGGCTGGACCGGAGCTGGGGCTGCTGGTCATGGTGGGGGGATGCTGTTCACCAGTGTGGCCAGGTCGGGGCCCGCCGGAACGATCCCCGAGGGGTGCAGAGGGAACAGGGAGCCGAAGTAGTCGGCCCGCCAGGCCTCCGGGAAACAGGTGTTCGCCACCCCCTCCAGGCCGTGGAAGCGGGCGCGCCAGCGCCATAGCTCCGGCAGTTGCCACAGCGGCCGGCGGCTGCAGCCGAACAGGGGCGCGTAGACCATCTCCAGGCGAATCAGCGTGGGGAACAGCACCACATCGGCCAGGCTGGGATCGCTGCCGCAGAGCCAGGACGCGCCTTGGTGGCGGCGCTGTCCCAGGTGCACCTCCAGGGCGTCGAGGGCGGCGAACAGGGCGGCTTCGGCCTCGTCGTAAGCAGACTGGTTGCGGGCAAAGCCACAGCGGTAGACGCCGTCGTTGACGTCGCCCTGCAGCCGTTCGCGCCAGCCGCTGATCGCTGTCCGCTCCGCCTCCGGCTCCAGATCGAGCCCGCCCGGCGAGGGCCAGCGGTTGAGCAGTTCGATCAGCCGGGCGCTTTCGTTCACCAGGATGCGCCGGTCCCGCCGCGACCAGAGGGCCGGCACCGTGGCCCGGCTGCCGGCCTTGCCGCCGCTGATCCGGTAAAGCTCCGCCAGGGTCTCGCAGCCTTCGAAGGGTGTCGGGAAGCGCCAGCGGCCTGCGGACGGATCCGGCTCCACCACCAGCAGCTCGATGGCGCCGCCCAGCTGCCGCAGGCTGTGTACCAGCCAGGCCCGGTGCGCCCAGGGGCAGCTGCGGCCCACGATCAGCACATGCGCTCCCGTCTCGGCGGCGGCTGGCGGCAGGGGCGGCAGAGCCGTGAACGCTCCGGCAGGACGGCGATAGCGCCCCTTGGCATCGGCGGGCCCCAGGCCCCCCATCAGCTGGCGCCATTGGCAGTGCCAGAGCCCTCGGGCGGTACGTACCAGGGAGGCCGGCGGTGCCATCGCTCCACTCTGCCTTGCCCGTGCCCGCTGCGTCAGGCTGGGCCCTTCGCGCGCGTGCCCCGGTGATGGCGGATGACGGACCCGGCAGGGGCAAGGTGCTCGTGGTGGGCGGCACCCACGGCAATGAGGTCAATGCTCCCTGGCTGCTCGAGACCGGGCTGCGCGAGGCTTCGGGCGGCCTGGAACTCGCCCTGGTGATCGGCAACCCGGAGGCGCGGGCGGCCGGCCGGCGCTACCTCGACCGCGATCTCAACCGGTGTTTCGATCCGGAGCGCCTGGCCGATCCCGGGGCCAGGGAGTGGGAGATGCTGCGGGCCCGGCAGCTGCTGGAGCTCCATGGTCCCGAGGCCCGCGACCCGGCGCTGGTGGTGCTTGATTTGCACAGCACCACCGCGGCGATGGGAAACAGCCTGGTGGTCTACGGCCGCCGTCCGGCGGACCTGGCCCTGGCGGCGGCGCTGCAGCAGCGGCTGGGTCTGCCGATTTATCTGCACGAGGGTGATCCCCGCCAGAGCGGCTACCTGGTGGAGCGCTGGCCCTGTGGGCTGGTGATCGAGGTGGGCCCGGTGCCGCAAGGAGTGCTCAACGCCACGATCGTGAACCAGACACGCCTGGTCCTCGAGGTGGCCCTGGAGGTTCTGGCGACGGCCCGGCAGGTCGATCCCAGCCTGCCCCGCACGCTCGTGGTGCACCGCCATCTCGGCAGCCTGGATTTGCCCCGCCAGGCCGATGGAGCGGCGGCGGCGATGCTCCACCCCCGCCGCCTGGGACGGGACTGGCAGCCGATGCAGCCCGGGGATCCGCTGTTCCTGGCTCCCGACGGCGAGACGATCGGCTATGCCCCCCCCTCCGCTCTGGCGCAGCAGACGGTCTGGCCCGTTTTTATCAACGAGGCCGCTTACGGCGAGAAGGGCATCGCCCTGAGCCTCACCCGGCGGGAGGAGTGGCGGCTGGATCCCGCCTGGGGCGCGGCGCTCCAGGCCCAGGCGCGGCAGTTGCGGCTGGTATCGGGCTGAGGGAAGAGCGCACTCCGGGAGCAAGCGGCCCGGCAGCCCCTGCCGCTCAGTTCGTCGCCGCAGCCGGGGGGGCGTTGTGGAGCACCTCGAGCACTGGGCGATCATCCCGGGAGATCAGGATCTCGCTCTCGCGGATGGCGGGTTTCTACTCCTGCTGCCAGCCGGGCGGCACGCCCTGGAATCGGAACAGGAACCCCCGGCCGTCGCAGCGAATCAGGCAAGCGCCGCCGCCTCACATGTAGGTCACGACTCGATAGACGGACAGGTCGCCCGCACCAGAGCGACGGCCAGCAGCGTGGACGTCAGCAGCAGGGCGGGAAGGGGGAGATGGGCTCAACCGCAGGCGAGGGTGGCTTGTTCTTTGGTACAGGGCAGATCGGTGGTGGTGCCGTCGGCCCAGTAGATGCGCAGGCGGTCGTCCTCGGTGCCGGAGCGGAAGGTGAGGGATTTGATCACGCCGGCGGGCAGCTTGCCGGCCGTGGGGGCGGGTTCGGGGCGGCTGGGGGGAAGGCGGTTGAGACGCTGCTCCAGTTGCTGCAGCTTGAACTCGAGCTGGTCGATGCGCTGGCTTTCCAGGCTGGGTTTGCGTTCGCAGCCGCCGAGCAGCAGGGCCGTGGCGATCAGGGCGCTGGAGATGAGGGTGTGGGCGGCGGGCCGCAGCGCGCCGACAGGACGACAGGGGGAATTCAGGGCCATCGGCCGGGGGTGCCCGTAGCAGCACTTCTCCTAGCAACCCCGGACCGGGTTGGCAGCGGGCTACCGCTGCGCTGCGTCGCTGCGCTCAGCCGGATCTCCCTCAGCATTGCTTCATGAACCCCTTGTCAAACCCCGCAACCTTCCGTTACATTAGCTGTGGCGGGATTCCGCCCTTCCATTCCGTCCCGGGTTCCCGAGCTGCTCTGCCCGCTCGACGATCCCGCGACATCT
>CAIRWM010000100.1 GCA_903882285.1 uncultured cyanobacterium | reverse complement strand
TGGCAGTCCGCCCCGGCCTCACGGGCCTCTGGCAGGTGTCCGGCCGCAACAACCTCAGCTACGACGAGCGCGTCGACCTCGACGTGCGCTACGCGCGCCACCGCAGCGTTTGGATGGATCTCAAGATCATCCTCAAGACGGTGGGGGTGATCCTCGATCCCCGCGACCGCGGTGCTTACTGAGCCAGAGAGATCGCGGTCAGTCCGGCCAGCCAGACCAACGCGGCGATCCCGGCGGCCCCGAGCAACCACAGCAGCTCCAGCCGCCGGCTGAGCGCCAGGATCCGCGCCACCGCCTGGCGATCCGGTGGCGCGGCGCTCGCCGCCAGCACCGGCTTGGCGCGCAGTTCGCCGCCGTAGAGGTTCAGCCCGCCCAGTCGCACCCCCGCCGCCTGGGCATAGGCCGCCTGGGAGACGCCGGCGTTGGGGGATGGATCGGCGCCCCCCTCCGCCAGGGCGGTGCGGAACCAGGTCAGCGTGCAGTCCGGCCGGCCGTTGGCCAGCGGCAGGGTCAGGGCCACCAGGCGGCAGGGCAGCCAGGTGAGCAGGTCGTCGAGGCGGGCGCCGGCGGTGCCGAGCCAGCGCAGCCGCCCGCGGCGGTAGCCCAGCATCGAGTCAAGGGTGCTGGCCGCCTTGAAGGCCCAGGCCAGCGCCAGCGGCCCCGGCAGCCAGCCCCGCCCCCCTGGGGCCAGCCCCAGGGGGGCTGCCAGGCCGCTCAGCGCCGCTCCAGCCAGCATCCAGAAGAGCGGCGCGAACAGGCCGTCGACGGCGTTCTCACTGGCGGTCTCGGCCGCTGCCCGCAGGATCTCCGGCTCGTCGAGGTGGCTCACATCGCGGCCGACGATCCAGGCCAGTCGCCCCCGGGCCGCCTCCAGATCGGGCAGGGCCTCGAGCACGGCCGTCACGGCCCGCTCCAGGCTGCGGCCCGCCAGGGCACTGGCCATGCCCAGCAGCAGCAGGGGCAGCCCCAGCCAGGGCCGCTCCAGCGCCAGCCGCTCCACTACCCAGCCCGCCAGCAGGCTACCGCCCACCAGCAACGCGGTGATCGCCGCCCCCGCCAGCCGCAGGGGCAGGGGACGATCGCCGGCCCAGGCCTCCGCCGCCCGGCGCAGGCCTGTGATCGCCGCGCCCATCACCTGGACCGGGTGCAACCAGCCGCGGGGGTCACCCAGCAGCCGGTCGAGGGCACAGGCCAGCAGCACCGGTAGCAGGGGAGGGATCCCGACGGCGGGCGCGCTCAGGAGGCCTTGAGCCAGCTGAACATCGAACGCAGACCCTTGCCCACCTGTTCGATCGGGTGCTGGGCGTCGCGCTCGCGGATCCGCTTCATCTCCGGCTTGCCGGCCTCGCACTCCGCCACGAAGTTGCGGGCAAAGGTGCCGTCCTGGATGTCGGCCAGGATGCGCTTCATCTCGGCCTTGGTGTCGGCGGTGATCAGGCGCGGGCCACTCACGTAGTCGCCGTACTCGGCGGTGTTGGAGATCGAGTCGCGCATGGCGGTGAGGCCGCCCTTGACCATCAGATCGACGATCAGCTTGACCTCATGCAGGCACTCGAAGTAGGCCAGCTCCGGCTGGTAGCCGGCCTCCACCAGGGTCTCGAAGCCGGCCTTCACCAGCTCGCTCAGGCCGCCGCAGAGCACGGCCTGCTCGCCGAAGAGGTCGGTTTCGGTTTCTTCCTTGAAGTTGGTTTCGAGGATGCCGGCACGGGTGCCGCCGATGCCCTTGGCGTAGGCCATCGCCAGGGCGCGGGCGTTGCCGCTGGCGTCCTGGTGGATGGCGAACAGGGCGGGCACGCCCATGCCGTTCTGGTACTCCCAGCGCACGGTGTGGCCGGGGCCCTTGGGCGCGATCATCACGACATCGACATCGGCGGGCGGCTTGATCAGCTCAAAGCGGATGTTGAAGCCGTGGGCGAAGCTCAGCACCTTGCCGACGCTCAGGTGGGGCGCGATCTCGGCGTCGTAGACGGCCTTCTGGAACTCATCGGGCAGCAGCACCATGATCCAGTCGGCCTTGGCGCAGGCGTCGGCGACGCTCAGCACTTCCAGGCCGTCGGCCTTCGCCTTCTCAGCCGAGCGGCTGCCCTCGTAGAGGCCCACCACTACGTTGACGCCGCTGTCCTTGAGGTTGAGGGCGTGGGCATGGCCCTGGGAGCCGTAGCCGATGATGGCCACCGTCTTGCCGTTCAGCAGGCTGAGGTCGGCGTCGGAGTCGTAGAAGAGCTGGGCCATTCCGGGCGGCGGGCAGGGCAGACGGGAGTTTACGAAAGCGTGCGCCCCGCCGGCTCAGGCCTCGCTGGGGTGGGCGATCACCCGGTCGATCAGGCCGTATTCCACGGCTTCAGCGGCGCTGAGGAAGTAGTCGCGGTCGGTGTCCTTGGCGATCTTTTCAAGCGGCTGGCCGGTCATGTCCGCCATCGACTGATTGAGCATGTCCTTGATGCGCAGGATCTCGCGCGCCTCGATCTCGATGTCGCTGGCCTGGCGCTGGCTGGTGCCGCCCAGGGGCTGGTGGATCATGATGCGGCTGTGGGGCAGGGCCAGCCGTTTTCCCTTGGTGCCAGCGGCCAGCAGGAAGGCCCCCATCGAGGCGGCCAAGCCCACGCAGATTGTCACCACGTCGCTCTTGACGTACTGCATGGTGTCGTAAATCGCCAGGCCCGCCGTGACCGAGCCGCCGGGCGAGTTGATGTAGAGGTAGATCGGCTTGGAGCTGTCCTCGGAGTCGAGGTAGAGCATCTGGGCCACGAGGCTGTTGGCCACGCCGTCGCTCACCTCCTGGCCCAGGAAGAGGATCCGCTCCACGCCCAGGCGCGTGTAGATGTCGACCCAGCGCTCGTACTGGCTGCCGGGCAGGCGGTAGGGAACGCTGGGGGTGCCGATGGGCATGGCTCAGGAAGTGGGGCGGTGGGGGGCTGGACGGGGGGGGGAGAGAAGGGGGCCGCTGGGGGCGTCGGCATTCAGCCGAGACCGGCGGCGGTGGCTACCGGGGTGGGCAGCTCCTTGCGGCTGGACAGGACCCGGTCAATCAGGCCGTACTCCCTCGCCTCTTCGGCGGTGAGGTAGGTCATGCGGTCGGAGTCGCGCGAGAGTTCCTCGACGCTCTTGCCAGTGTTGGCGGCCAGCATCTCCAGCAAGGTGTGCTTGTTGTGCAGCACCTCCTTCGCTCGGATCTGGATGTCGCTGGCCTGGCCGCGGGCGCCGGAGCGGGGCTGGTGCAGCACGATCGAGGCGTGGGGCAGGGCCGCCCGCTGGCCCTTGGTGCCGGCACTGAGGATCATGGCGGCAGTGCCCATGGCCTGGCCGATGCAGATGGTATGCACCGGCGGCTTCACATAGCGCAGCGTGTCGGCGATGGCAAAGGCTTCGGTCTCGAAGCCGATGGCATCCCCCGAATACCAGCTGGTGCCGGTGGAGTTGATGTAGAAGAAGATCGGCTTCTCCGGATTGTCGAACTCCAGATAGAGCAGCTGGGCGATGATCAGTTCGGTCACGTCAACGCCCATCTGACGTTTGGCGTCATCGTCGGAGAACAGAGGCAGGCCCAGATAGACGATCCGCTCCTTGAGCAGCAACGACGGCAGATCGGGCGGAGGGGTGCGCATCACGGCGGAATCGCCGTAGTAGGGGGCCGACGCCGTCATCCGCGCTCACCGAGGGGCATGGCCCGGAGCCTAGCCGGGTCCGGTGGCGCAGCGGGCGAAGACCATGCGGCCGGTGGGGGTCTGCAGGGCTCCGGTAACGGTGACCGGCAGGCGCTCGCCGATGCGGCCGCGGGCGTCTTCGACCACCACCATCGTGCCGTCCTCCAGGTAGCCGACCCCCTGATCGGCCTCTTTGCCCTGGCGCACGATCTTGAGCTGCAGGTCGTCGCCGGGCTGCACCTCGGGCCGCAGGGCGATCACCAGCTCGCTGAGGTTGAGCACCTTGAGCTCCTGCACCTCGGCCACCTTGGCAAGGTTGAAGTCGGCGGTGAGCAGGGTGCCGCAGGTGTCGGCGGTGAGCTTGAGCAGCTTCTCGTCGGCCCCGTTGCCCTCGTAGCGGGTGCTGTTCACCACCAGGCGACGGCCGTAGGTCTCGCGCAGCTCGGAGAGCAGCTTGAGGCCGCGGCGGCCCTTGCCGCGCTTCTCGGCGTTGCCCGAGTCGGCCAGGCTCTGAAGCTCGTCGATCACCGCCTGGGCGACGATGACTTGCCCCTCCAGCAGACCGGAGGAGAGCAGGCCGCGGATGCGGCCATCGATGATCACGCTGGTGTCGAGGATCTTGGCGCTGGCCGGCTGCAGCACCCCCTCGGCCACCAGTAGGGCCTCGGTGCTGCTGGGGTTGAATAGACGCAGCAGGGTGCGGCCGTGCACCTCGGCCAGGTTGTAGCCCAGCACCCCGAAGAAGACGTTGCTGAGCACGGCCGCCAGCGGCTTCACCAGCACCACTTCCCAGGGCAGCGGCAGCAGCAGGATCGGCGCCAGCAGCAGGTTGGCCACCAGCAGGCCGAGGATCAGCCCCACGGCCCGGCTCACCAGCAGATCGGTGGGTACGCTGCGCACCTGGGCCATCAGACGGCGGCGCAGCTGCTGGAACAGGAAGCCGGCGATCACACCGAAGAAAGCGCCGAAGCCGCCCAGCACCGTGCGCAGCCCCTCGACGTTGTTGACCTGCAGCAGCAGTGGCTCGGGCAGCAGGTCCACTCCGAGCCAGCCGGTGGCCGCCCCGGAGATCAGGAACAGCAGCAGGATGAGGGTGTCCACCATGCCGGTCTTCTGTGGCCGCCCATTGCGTCAGCAACGAAGCATGCCCGATCCCCGGCCGTTTGCCAGGCCGGGGTTACCGCCCGTGATGCCGGCCCCGCGGGCGGCCTACTTGCACATCCCCTTCTGCCACCGGCGATGTTTTTACTGCGATTTCGCCGTGGTGCCCCTGGGGGATCGGGCCGATGGGGCGGGCGGCAGTGGTGCCGCCTCGATCGCGGCCTACCTGGAGCTGCTGCACGCGGAGATCGCGGTCTCTCCGCCGGGTCCGCCACTCTCCACCGTCTACCTCGGCGGCGGCACGCCCTCGATGCTCACCCCCGCCCAGGTGGCGGCGCTGCTGGCGTCGCTGCGGCGGCGCTACGGACTGGCCCCAGGGGCGGAGATCGGCCTGGAGATGGATCCGGCCAGCTTCGATGAGGCGCGGCTGGCGGGTTATCTGGCCGCCGGCATCAACCGGGTGAGCCTGGGGGGGCAGAGCTTCGATGACGCCGTGCTGGCCTCCCTCGGCCGGCGGCATCGGGGAGCCGATCTGCTCCAGGCCTGCCACTGGCTGCGCCGAGCCCGCCGAGACGGCGGCCTGCGCAGCTGGAGCCTCGATCTGATCCAGGCCCTGCCGGCCCAGACCCTCGACCACTGGGGCGAGCAGCTGCGCGGGGCGATCGCCGAAGGGCCGCCCCACCTCTCGATCTACGACCTGATCGTCGAGCCCGGCACGGTGTTCGCGCGCCGCCAGGCCAGCGGCCGTCTCGACCTGCCCGACGATGATCTGGCGGCCGACCTGATGGAACTCACGCAACGGCTACTGAGCCGTGCCGGCTATGGCCACTACGAGATCTCCAACTACGCCCTGCCCGGCCACGCGTCGCGCCACAACCGTGTCTACTGGAGTGGGGCCGGCTGGTGGGGCTTTGGCATGGGGGCGACGGCCGCCCCCTGGGGGCATCGCCAGGCCCGTCCCCGCACCCGGGAGGCCTATGCGGCCTGGCTGGCGTCGCCACCGCCTTCGCCGCCCAGGCCCTCGCCTCTGGCCACCGGCACGGGGGCGCTCCTGCCGAGCGATGAGCTCTGGCTGGTGGGCCTGCGCCGCCGTGAAGGGGTCGACGCCATGGCCCTGGCCGCCGCCGCCGGCCTGGGGCCGGCCGATCTGGCCGAACTGCGGACCCACCTGGCCGGCTTCGAGGCCGCGGGGCTGTTGCTGGTGGAGGGCCGCCGCTGGCGCCTCTGCGATCCATGCGGCCTGGCGCTCAGCAATGCGGTGCTGCGGGAGCTTCTGACATGGTGGGAGGAACGGCTGGACGCTGGACCCTGACCCAGCTGCGCAGGGCCTCCACCGCCAGGCCGTGGCCATCGATCAGAGGGGGGGAGAAGGGCGGCTGGCGGCTGGTCAGACCCAGGAGGTCGGCGGTGACGCGCACCTGGCCGTCGCAGTTCTCGCCGGCGCCGATGCCGATCACCGGAATGCACAGGGTGTGGCTCAGCTCGCTGGCCACTGACGCCGGCACATGCTCGATCACCAGGGCGAAGCAGCCGGCAGCCTCCAGGCTTTCGCCCTGGCGCCGCAGCCGCTCCTGGGCGATCGGGTCGTTGGCCTGACGGCGGTAGCCCAGGCGGTGCACCGATTGAGGAGTCAGGCCCAGATGGCCCATCACCGGGATGCCACAGCGCACCATCCGGTCGACCACCGCCAAGGTCTCAGGCTCGGCGCCTTCGAGTTTCACCCCAGCCGCCGGACTCTCCTTCAGCACCCGGCCGGCGGCCGCCACGGCGTTATCGGCGCTGCACTGATAGCTGAGGAAGGGCAGATCGCAGATCAGCAGCGGTCCGGCTCCACCCGCTCGCACCTGCCGCCTCCAGGCCTCCAGGCCCCGGCCTACGGCCCGGCAGTGGTGCAGCATCTCGTCGAGGCTGACCGGCAGGGTGGTGTCGTGTCCCAGCACGGTCATCGCCAGTGAGTCGCCCACTAACAGCGCATCGGCGCCGGCCTCGGCCACCACCAGCGCCGAGAGGGCATCCCAGGCCGTAAGGACCGTGATCGGCAGTCCCTCCTGCTTGCGGAGGACCAGATCAGCGGGGCGCATGGGCACGGGACCAATCTCCAGGGGGCCCATTGCTAGCATTAGAGGGACTCGGACCCACGCGGCCCCGACGCCCAAATCTGGTCAGGACCGGAAGGGAGCAGCCACACGGGATGCTCAGGGCAGGCGTGGACTCCGGGTCACCCCCAATGACCAGGCTCCCTGGCGTTCTGCCAGGCCTTCCGTGCCTGCCCCTCAGTCGATCCGGGTCTGACGGTTGAGCAGGAAGGGCGGGATCATGGCGCCGCGATCTTCCGGGGCTGCGGTGAGGGACTCGCTGAAACTGCGGCTGGGCCGTTCGGGGCGGTAGGTATTGCCGCTCTCGAAGCCGGTGGCGATCACGGTCACGTGGATCTCTCCTTCGAGGCTTTCATCAACCACGGCGCCCACGATGATGTTGGCGTCGGGATCGACCATGTCGTAGATCACCTCCGAGGCGGTGGTCATGTCCTCGAGGGTCATGTCCTTGCCGCCGCTGATGTTGATCACGCAGCCGCGGGCGCCGTCGATGCGGGCCGACTCCAGCAGCGGGCTGGTCATGGCCGCCTGGGCGGCCTCACTGGCGCGGGAGCGGCCCGAGCCCACACCGATGCCCAGCAGGGCGGTGCCGGCGTCCGCCATCACGGAGCGCACATCGGCGAAGTCGACGTTGACCAGACCGGCCTTGGTGATGATGTCGCTGATGCCCTTGACGCCCATGCGCAACACATCGTCGGCGGAACGGAAGGCATCCTGCAGCGGAGCCCCGGCGATGGCATCGCGCAGACGGTCGTTGGGGATGACGATCAGGGTGTCGACGTGTTCGGCCAGCCGGGCGATTCCCTCCTCCGCCTGACGCAGCCGCTTGCGGCCCTCGAATCCGAATGGCTTGGTGACGATTCCCACGGTGAGGGCGCCGCATTCTTTGGCTACCTCCGCCAGGATCGGGGCCGCGCCGGTGCCGGTGCCGCCCCCCATGCCGGCGGCGATGAAGACGAGGTCGGCGCCCTGCAGGGACTGCTGCAGGTCGGCGCGGGACTCCTCGGCAGCCTTCTGGCCAATCACCGGGTTGCCTCCCGCCCCCAGGCCACGGGTCAGTTTCTGCCCCAGCTGGATGCGCTGCTTGGCGGCGGACTGCAGCAGGGCCTGGGCATCGGTGTTGAGTACCCGGTAGCCCACGCCCTGGAGGTCGGAGGCAATCATTCGGTTCACCGCGTTGCTGCCGCCGCCACCGACGCCGATGACCTCGATCCGAGCCGACTGGCTCGGCACGATCCCGTTGCTGTTCTCCGGGGTCTGGCTCATCGGATGGTTCTCCTGCGGGGACGGCGGCGTCGGGGTCGTGATGGTGGGGGGGGCCGTGGGACTAACGAACAGGGGCGTATCCAGATCGCGCGTCATCGCGTGGGGAGACGGGGTGAATCCGTTGGTCTGCGGCTGCATTATGGAGGGGTGCTGGACACACGCCTTTAAAAGAACGGCCAGATTCCTCCCAAAAGGCTCAGGACGCAACGTCGTGTGAGGAATGGCTGGCCTGGGGACGTCAGGGTCGGGTCCCTCCCCGCCACCCCCGCCAGCTCACTGGGCGCCACGGGGTTTCTGGGCGCTGGCGGGGCCCCCATCGCTGGCGCTGCGGATCGGTCCCGACAGGCTGAGTTCGGGCTGCTCCGGATCGCTGAGATCGATCAGCTGCGGGCGTCGGCCCTTCAGCTCCCCCGGCAGGGTGCGGTTGAGGTGCGTCGCCACCTCAAGGCGGCGCATCAGTTGGCGATCGACCGGTCCCAGCCGCAGGTCGCCCAGTTCCTGCGTGGTCAGCCAGAGGCTGCCATCGGCTTCGAAGCGGATCTCCCGCAGCCCGGCCCCGAGGCTGTCGCGGCTGGCCAGCACCTGGGCCAGCGGGGCGCGGTGGCGCTCGTTCCAGCCCTTTACCGCCAGATCCGGGTTGCCTTTGGTCCGGACGCCGAGGTTCTGGCGCACGCTGATCCAGTTGCCAACCCGGTCGACATAGCCCTGTTCCACGCCGGAGACGGAGCGTCGCTCGGCCCGGGCCACCGCCTCCCGGTCCAGCAGTTCGACCCGCAGCCGCGGCGGGAGCATCAGTCGGGTCACCTTCACCTGCTCCACCGGCAGGGCTGCCGAGAGGCTGCGCACCATCTCCCGTGGCTGGAGGCCCAGCAGGGGCTGGGGGAAGTGCAACTGGGCCGCCTGGATCACCTGGTCGCGGCTGACCTGGGTGCTGCCCACCACCTCCACCTGGCTGGGCTGCCGCAGAATCCAGCCCTGCCGCAGCAGGCTGTAGCCCAGCCCGGCGGACAGGGCGCTGAATACGATCAGGCGCCAGAGGTTGCGCAGGCGTTCGGCCTGGCGCTGCTGGCGCAGTTCGCGGCGGCGCGCGGCCCCGGGGGGCAGGGGGACGCCCGGTCGGGGGGCGTCGCTGGCGGAGGTGTCGCGGCTCACAGTTCGCAGCGTGAGCGAGACATCAGTTCCTCGATCCAGCGGCGGGCCCGCTGGGAATCGGAGAAGGGGAGGTCTTTCTGTTCACCACCGCCCACCAGCCGCAGCCGGCAGGCGCCCTGGCTCTCCTCGGTGAGGGGAGCTTCGCCGGAGCCCAGCGAGAGCAATTCCACCAGTTCAAGCTGCTTGATCACGAACTCGCCCTGCGGCTGGAACTGACCCGCCTGAAAGGTGCTCCAGCTCAGCACCCCGTCGCGCAGCCGGGCGGCTCCGCAACCATCGAGCTTGGCCAGCTCCGCCCCTTCGGCCCAGGCGCCGAAGAGCTGCTGGCGCCTCCTCTCCAGCCAGCCGAGGGCGGCCAGCAGCACGAACACCAGCAGCAGCGGCACCCACAGCAGGCCGTGACTCATGGGCTGACTCCTCCTGTGGCCGTTGAATGTGCGAAGGATTCTCTCGCCCCTTCGACCAGACTGTGCACCAGCTCCTCCAGTGGCAGCCCCGTGGCCTCCCACAGCATCGGGTACATGCTCTGGCTGGTGAAGCCCGGCAGGGTGTTGATCTCGTTGAGCCAGATCTCTCCGCTGGCCTCGGTGTAGAAGACGTCGACCCGCGACAGTCCCGTGGCGGCCACGGCCCGGCAGGCGGTGATCGCCATCGCCCGCACCCGTTCGCTGACCGCTTCAGGTACCCGGGCCGGAATCACGGTGTGACTGAGTCCTTCGCTGTATTTGGTGGTGTAGTCGTACCAGTCGGCCTCGAAGCAGATCTCACCCAGCACCGACGCCCGCAGCGCCGTGGTGCCGAGCACGGCGCACTCCAGCTCCCGTGCCGTAACGCCCTGCTCCACGACCAGGCGCGGATCGAGGGCGGCGGCCAGGTGCAGGCCGGCGAGCAGCTCGCTGCGGTCGCGCGCCTTGCTGATCCCCACCGACGAGCCCATGTTGGCCGGCTTGACAAAGCAGGGATAGCCCAGCTGGCGTTCCAGGCGATCCAGCAGCCCCTCGGCATCGCCCTGCAGCTCCGTGGCCTCCACACAGGCGTAGGGCACCTGGGGCAGGCCCGCGGCGGCGAAGGCGGCCTTCATCGCCTGCTTGTCCATGCCCACCGCGGAGCCCAGCACCCCGGAGCCCACGAAGGGCACCTGCATCAGCGTGAACAGGCCCTGGATCGTGCCGTCCTCCCCATTCGGACCGTGCAGCACCGGGAACCAGAGCTCCACCTCGAGGGCCGGCGGCGGGAAGCCCCGGAAGCCGCTGTGCGCCGGTGCCGTGCAGGGGGTGTCGGGGTCGGCTGGCTGGCCGCTGGCCAGCACCGCATCGGCCACCTCGGGCGGCCACCAGCTGCCCCGTTGGTCAATGTAGAAGCAGCTGACGCTGTAGCGCTCCGCGTTGGCACCCCGGCGCAGGGCCGCCAGCACGGTCGTGGCGGAACGGATCGAGACGGCATGTTCACCGGACGCTCCCCCGAACACCAGGCCAAGGTGGAGGGGGGGAGACGCCATGAGTTGCCGACAGTGGGGCCAAACGTATCAGCGATCCGCTCGCCTGCCAGGTCTGTTCAGGCCTGGGTGCCGCTCAGGGAGAAGGCCCGCACCGCCTCGATGCGCACCTCGACCAGATCCCCAGGCTGGGGGGGGAGGCCGTGGCGATCGACGGCGGGGAAGAAGGTGAGTCTGTTGGTGCGGGTGCGGCCCATCAGCTGGGCGGCGTCGCGCGGGTTGACTCCCTCCGTCAGGACCTGCTCGATCCGGCCCAGGTAGCGGGCACTGCGGCGACGTGCCTGGATCTCCACCAGGGCGTTGAGCTCCTGCAGCCGCTCCACCTTCACGGCCTCCTCCAGCTGGTCGGGCCAGTCGGCGGCGGGGGTGTTGGGCCGCGGCGAGTAGGCCGCCGTGTTGACCTGGTCGAAGCCGATCTCCTCGATCAGGGCCAGGGTGCGCCGGTACTGGGCGTTGCTCTCTCCGGGGAAGGCCACGATCACGTCGGCGCTGATCGCCGCATCGGGCATGCGCTGGCGGATGCGGTCGATGATGCGGCGGTAGCGATCTACCGTGTAGCCGCGGGCCATCGCCCGCAGCACCTCGTCGTCCCCGCTCTGGAAGGGGATGTGGAAGTGCTCGCACACCTTCTCCAGATCGGCGCAGGCGTCGATCAGCCGGTCGGTGAAATAGCGGGGATGGCTGGTGGCAAAGCGAATCCGCTCGATGCCGGCCACGTCGTGCACGTGGTGCAGCAGGTCGGTGAAGGTGTGGGCGCGGCGGCCCTCCGGGGTGATGCCGGGCAGGTCGCGGCCGTAGGCGTCGATGTTCTGGCCCAGCAGCGTGATCTCCTTGAAGCCGCGGGCGGCCAGCCGCTCCATTTCCGCTTTGATGGCCTCCGGTAGCCGCGACTGCTCCCGGCCCCGCACCGACGGCACTACGCAGTAGGTGCAGCGCTCGTTACAGCCATAAATGACGTTCACCCAGCCGCAGACGGCGCTGTCCCGGCGGGCCGTGGTGATGTCCTCGAGGATGTGGTGCTCATCGGTGGCCACCACTTGCTGACCGCTCTTCACCCGGGTGAGCAGGGTGTCGAGCCGGTTGGCGTGCTGCGGCCCCATCACCAGATCCAGCTCGGGTACGCGCCGCAGCAGGGCCTCGCCCTCCTGCTGGGCGACGCAGCCGGCCACTACCAGGGTGAGGTGGGGGTTGGCCCGTTTGCGCAGTGCCTGGCGCCCCAGGTAGCTGTAGACCTTCTGCTCGGCGTTGTCGCGGATCGTGCAGGTGTTGTAGAGGACCAGATCGGCGCTGTGCTCATCGCTGCCGACCGTGTAGCCCATCGCCTCAAGGATGCCCGCCATCCGCTCGGAGTCCGCCTTGTTCATCTGGCAGCCGAAGGTGGTGATCCAGTAGCTGCCGCGCGTGCTGGCGCTGTCGCTCTGTGGCGCGCTCTCTGGGGCGCTGCAGGGGGCCTCCAGGGGGGCGTCGTGGCTGGCCAGGGTCGTGCCCTCGCTGGGAACGGTCGCTGTCATGGAACCAGTCTCCGATATCGCGGGCCGTGCCAGCGTGGAGCACTCCCCCGGCCCCGTGGGCCCGCCGCCCCATGCATTGCCGCCTGCGCCGCTTCGCGCTCACCAAGGCCGTGCCGCTCATGATCAGCCGCGGCAGCACGGCGGCCGTGGAGCACCTGCTCTTCAGCCTGGAGCATGACGGCATCACCGGTCTCGGCGAGACAGGTGGCTTCGACACCGGTCACCGCCATTTCGCGAGCGAGGTCATCGCCGCCGAGCTGGAGGCCCTGGCCCCCCGTCTCGCCGGTCTTGAGCCGGAGCCGCGCCAGCGGCTCGAGCCGCTGCTGGCCGAGCTGTCGCCCCCGGCGCGCTGTGCTGTCGACCTGGCCCTGCACGACTGGTGGGGCCAGCGGCTGGGCCAGCCGCTGCAGCGCCTCTGGGGGCTGGATCCGGCGGTGGCGGTGCCCACCAGCGTCACCCTGGGGCTGGGCTCGGTGGAGGCCGTGCTGGCGCGGCTGGAGCGCTGGTGGCAGCAGCTGCCGGCCACCCGCATCAAGCTCAAGCTCGGCAGTCCCGACGGCCCGGCCCATGACCGCGCCCTGGTGGAGGCCGTGGCCGCAGCGCTGGAACGGCGCCAGCAGCAGGGTGGAGAACTCGTGGAGCTGCAGGTGGATGCCAATGGCGGCTGGGATCTCGACACGGCCCGCGGGCTCGTGGGCTGGCTGGCTGATCGCGAGGTGGTGCTGGTGGAGCAGCCGCTGCCGCCCCTGGACGACCCGGAGGCCGATGCCGCTGGCTTCGCCGCCCTTGAGCTCGACTGCCCGATTCCGCTGGTGGCCGACGAGAGCTGCTGGAATCTGGCCGATGTGGTGCGGCTGGCCCCCTATGTCGATGGGGTCAACATCAAGCTGCTCAAGAGCGGCGGCCTCAGTGAGGCCCTGCTGATGGCCCAGGCTGCCGAGCGGCTCGGTCTGGCGGTGATGCTGGGCTGCTACTCCGACAGCGCCCTGCTCAACGGCGCCGCCGCCCAGCTGCTCTCCCTGGTGCGCTGGCCCGATCTCGACAGCCACCTCAACCTGATCGACGATCCCTTCGAGGGCCCCAGGCTCGAGGGCGACCGGTTGCTGGCCGGCACGGCGCCCGGCCTGGGGGTGCGGCGGCGCCCCGGGGGGGGCCTGGCGGCGCCGGAGGCGGGCTGATGCTGCGCGCCGATGCCCCCGTGGTGGTGCTGCTGCACCATGGCCTCGACAATCTCAGAGGCAAGACGGGACTCACCCTGCTGCGCTACCGCCGGGCGCCGGTACTGGCAGTGATCGATCCTGCCCAGGCCGGGTCTTCTCTGCAAGCGGTCACCGGCATCGCCCGGGAGGTGCCGGTGCTGGCCTCGCTGGAGCAGGCGTTGCCGCTGATCGCCGATCCGGCTGCCACCGTCGCCGTGGTCGGACTGGCCCCGTCGGGGGGGCGGTTGCCAGAGGCGATGCACGCCGATCTGGAGGCGGCCTTGCGGGCGGGGCTCTCGGTGGCCAGTGGGCTGCACACCCGCCTGGGCGAGGATCCGCGGCTGGCCGCCTTGGTGCAGCGGGGCCGCTGGATCTGGGATCTGCGCCGGGAACCGCCCGATCTCCCGGTGGCGTCCGGGCGGGCCGCCAGCCTGAGTGGCCGCCGCCTGCTGGCGGTCGGGTCGGATATGTCGGTGGGCAAGATGAGTGCCTGCCTTGAACTGCAGGCCGCCGCCGAGGCCCTGGGCCTGGATGCCCGCTTCGTGGGCACGGGCCAGGCCGGCATCCTGATCGCCGGCAGTGGCGTGCCGCTCGATGCCGTGCGGGTGGATTACGCCGCCGGGGCGGTGGAGCAGGCCGTGCTCGCCTCCGCCGCCGGGGCTGGCAAGGAGACCTTGGTCCTGGTGGAGGGCCAGGGGTCCTTCTGCCATCCCGGCTCCACCGCGACCCTGCCGTTGCTGCGTGGCAGTCAGCCCACTGACCTGCTGCTGGTGCACCGCGCCGGGCAGCAGGCGATCCGCAACCTGCCCCAGGTGCCCCTGCCGCCCTTACCCCAGCTGATCGCCACCCTCGAGGCGATGGCGGCCCTGGCGCGCCCCCAGGAGGCGATGGCCCGCTCGGCGCCGCCGCGGGTGCGGGCCATCGCCCTCAACACCGGTCACCTGAGCGCGGCGGCGGCGGCTGCTGCCATCGCCGAGACCGCTGCCGCCACGGGCCTTCCCTGCGACGACCCCGTGCGTCACGGCGGCGAAGCCCTGCTGCGGGAGCTGTGGCGGCCGGTGTCGAGCTGACCGCCGCCGACCAAAAAAATGGGCCCGGTGCGATATGCAACGGGCCGGAAGGGCGAGCGAGGGGACTCGAACCCCCGAATGGTGGCGCCACAAGCCACTGCCTTAACCACTTGGCGACGCCCGCCGTGGTGGGTGAAACTTACTACAGACGCCCCGTCGGCCCTGGGCGGGGTAGGGATCGAAGACCACCAGGTTGGGCTGGAGGCGCTCCAGCTCCCGCATCATGGCCACGCTCTCGGCGGCGTCCTACCGCTCGCGGGCCAGGGGGACGCTGGCAACGTGACGGCAGTCGGCGGGAGGGCGGCGGAACCATGCCGGCTCGCACAGCTTCACCTGGGCCGGCGGTTCCTCGAAGCGGGGGAAGGGAGCCACCAGCACCACCGTGCCCTGGCGCTTCGCCACCTTGCGCTGGAACGCGTCGGGCGACTGGCGGTAGAGCCGCCGTTTCTCGGCCGGGTCGCCCACGGTCCGCTCCGCCTCGATCTGGCCATCACGGCTGTCGAACTCTCCGCCCAGATGGGAGCGGGAGTAGAGGCTGATCACCACCAGATCGCCGGGGCGCAGCACGAAAGCAGCGGCCCTGGCTCAGGCCGCTGGCCAGCACCAGCAGCGGGAGTACCAGATAAAACTGCTCCTCCACCCCAGGGACCAGGGGTGGGTGAAGACATTGAGCTGCACGGCGTCGGCGAAATAGTGCGCCGACGGGCTCCTTGGCACCAGGTTGGACACCCCGAAGATGGCGCCGATGCGGGTGCCCAGGTTGCGATCGAATTCGCTGTGGACCGGGGCGATCAGTAGCTGGGCCATCAGGGTGGTGAGCAGCACGCAGAGCAGCAGGGCCGGCGTGATGCGGCGGGCGTAGAAGTCGGCGAGCCAGGGACCGATCGCGGTCACCGTCCCGGCGGCCAGCGATCCGGTGATCACGAACCCCGAGATCACGAAGAAGATGTCGACACCGAGGTAGCCGCGGCGCAGCAGGCCCTCGTCGATGTGGTTGAGGATCACCGCGATGGCCCTCAGCCCGTGGATGTCCGGCCGGTAGCTGCTGCGGGCAGGGTGCGGGCTGCCACAGGCCGGGCAATGGCTTTAAACCGCAGACGCCGACACCGCCCCGTTCTCCGTAGGGCCGCACCTCTGCCATCGTGGCGCTCACGATTGACGCGCAGCGCTTGTCCGCTTCCGGTTCCGGCCCCCTGATCCTTCTGGCCTTGGCGCTGGCGGGCGGTGGGGCCGGTCTGGCCTTCACGAACCCCGACCTCCATGCCTTCGAGGAGTTCGCTGCCGCCAAGCTCAGCGACCTGATCACCGAGGAACTCTGCACCGAACAGGGGCTGCCGATGATGCTGCGGCTGGTTATACGCGATTGCCCCGGTCTGATTGCCACCCAGCGGCCGGTGCTGGGTCGGATCGCCGCCGAGCACACGCGCCGCCGCAACTTCGCCCTGTTCAGCCTCTACGCCACCGACCTGGGGGGGCAGCAGCTGCTGCCGTCGCTGCGCCTGCCCCGTTACAGCGCCGTCACCCTGGCGGCCGCCGGCCGCTTCGTGCTACTTCACACCGAGGAGCGCGATCCCGACGCGCCCCCCGCCGGCCCGGACACCTCGACGGGGCCGCGTTCCCGGGCGAGTGATCGGATCGCGACCCCGTGAGCGAGGCTGTTGCTGTGCTGCCACCCCTGCGCATCCCCCGCTCGCTGCTCGACCCGCGGCTGGCACTGCCGACTCCCGACGCCCAGGGCCTGGTAGCGGTGCAACTCGAGCAGCAGGACGGGACGCTTCGGGCCATCCAGCCCTGGCCTGGCGTGGGGCCAGCGGCGGAGGACCTGCCGCTGGCGATCACGCCGCCGCTGGAGCCCCACGCCCATCTCGACAAGGCCTTCAGCGCCGCGGCCTTTCCCAATGCCGAAGGCACGATGGCCGGCGCCTTCGCCGCCAACGGGCGCGAAGCCGCCGAGCGCAGCGCGGCGCACGTGCTGGAGCGGGGCGAGCGCGCCCTGGAGATGGCGTGGCGCCACGGTCTGCGGGCCGTGCGTACGCACATCGACAGCCTCGGGCCGGCGGCCTCCCCCAGCTGGGAGGCGCTCGAGCAGCTGCGCCGCCGCTGGGCCGGCCGGGTGGAGCTCCAGCTCGTCGCCCTGGTCCCGCTGTCCCATTGGCTCACGGCGAAGGGGGCCCAGCTGGCCCAGCAGGTGGCGGCCAGCGGCGCGGTGCTCGGCGGCGTGCTCGGTCCCCCCTTTGAGGCTGGTCCGGCCGATGCCGCCGCGCTGCTCGCCCTGCTGCGTCTGGCCGAACGCTTTGGCTGCGCGATCGATCTGCATATCGACGAGGGCGTCACCCAGCCTGGCCGCGGCGTGCGGCTGGTCAGTCGCCTGATGCGCGAGCACCGGATCGCCGTGCCCCTCATCTGCAGCCATGCGGCCAGTATGGCCCTGCTGCCCGATCGCGCTTGTCGCCGCCTGGCTGAGGCCATGGCCGAGGTGGAGATCGGCGTGGTGGCCCTGCCTCCCACCAACCTCTGGCTGCTGGGGCGGCAGCCGGGTCGCACGCCGCTGCTGCGGGCCCAGGCTCCGATCCGCCAGCTGCAGGAGGCTGGCGTGGCGGTGGCGATCGGCGCCGACAATGTGCGCGACCCCTGGTACCCCGCCGGCGGTTTCGATCCGATCGAACTGCTGCGCCTCAGCGTGCTCACGAGCCATGTGCTGCCCTGGGAGCGTCAGGGGCTGGCGGCCTTCACCACGGTGCCGTCGCGGCTGCTGGGCCAGGCCTGGGACGGAGTGCTGCGGCCGGGAGGACCCGCCGATCTGGTGGTGCTGGGCGCGGCTTCCTGGGAGGCGCTGCTCGCTGCTTCTCCCCAGCGTCGGGTGCTGCGCTCGGGGCGCTGGTTGCCGCCGCCCGCGGCCGAGAGCCCTTCGCCTCTACTGGCCCCCCTCCGGAATGCGGCGCCGGCTGACCCCGGCTGAGCCTCACCTCACCCCGCTTCAGCCAACCCCGACACCGATGGCCCTCACCTCGCTGCCCGAATTGCCTGCGCCCGTCGATGCGGAACACCTCGCGGCGCTGGTGGCCGATCTCCTGGCCAGCGGCCAGGAGGCCCCACCCCTGGCGCTGATCCGCGAGCCCGCCGAGCTGGTCCGCCTGTCCCGGGATTGCCACGACTACTCCCCCCTGCTCACTCCGTTGCTGGCAAACTGCCGCGCCCAGCTCGCGGTGCGGGCCACCTCGCTTGAGCAGGTGCGTTGCGTGGCCGGGGCCTGTGCCCGCCGGGGCGTGCCGCTCACCCTGCGCGGAGCGGGAACGGGCAACTATGGCCAGTGCGTACCGCTGCAGGGAGGCGTGGTGCTGGATCTCTCTGGCCTGCAGCAGCTGCGCGCGATCGACCCGGACAGTGGCGTGATCACCGCCGAGGCCGGCTGCCAGCTGGCGGCCCTCGACCGCCAGCTGGCTCCCCATGGCCGCTCCCTGCGCCTGGCGCCCAGCACCTATCGCACCGCCACCCTGGGCGGCTTCATCGCCGGGGGGGCCGGCGGCATCGGTTCGCTGCGCTGGGGCTTCCTGCGCGATACCGGCAACCTGCTGGGGCTGGAGGTGGTGACCGTGGAGCCCGAGCCCCGGGTGCTGCAACTCGATGTCGCCGCCAGCGCCCCGCTCAACCACGCCTACGGCACCAATGGCATCATCACCGCCCTGCGGTTGCCCACCTGCGAGCGGGTGGCCTGGCAGGAGCTGGTGGTGGGTTTTGATCACTGGCCCGACGCGATGACGGCCCTGCAGGATCTGCCCGCCACGGCCCTGCTGCTGGATGCGCTGGCGCTGCTGGAGGCCCCGGTGGCGCAGCGCATGCCCTGGTCCGGCGGCTGTCCCGCCCCGGCGGCGAGCGAGCACCGCCTGCTGCTGCTGGCGGCCCCCGACAGCCTGGAGGTGCTGCCCACCTGGCTGGCGGCCAGGGGCGGCAGCGTGCGCTGGCAGCAGAGCCAGGGTCAGGGCCAGAGCCAGGGCCAGAGGCCAAGTCGGGGTTTGCCCCTGCGCGAGCTCTGCTGGAACCACACCACCCTGCACTGGCGCAGCCACCACCCCGACTGGACCTATCTGCAGCTGCAGCTGCCCGATCCCGCCACCCCCTTGATCGACGCCCTGCGGCGCCGCTGGGGCGACGGGCTGCTTTGGCATCTGGAGGCCGTGCGCCAGGGCGGTGCCGTGCGCCTGGCGGGTCTGCCGCTGCTGCGCTTTCAAGGGCCGGAGGCCCTGCGGGAGCTGATCCAGCACTGCCGGGATCTCGGCGCGCTGGTCTTTGATCCCCACGAGATCAGCGTGGAAGATGGCGGGTTGGGGGGGATCGACCCCGCCCAGGTGGCCGCTAAGCAGCGGCACGATCCGGGCGGTCTGCTCAATCCCGGCAAGCTGCGCGGCTGGCTGGAGCGCTGAGCGGCTCCCCGTCGACCTCAGAGGCCTTCTCAGCCACAGCCCAGGCTGGCGCGGGTGTCGGCGCCGGTGATCGGGTTGATGCCGCTGGCTTCGCGGCAGAGGGCGCGCTGATCGACCCGATCGATCAGGGCATCGCTGAAATCGGCATCGGTCACCGTGGCACCGCTGAAATTACTGCCGGAGGCGATGACGCCCCGCAGCACCGCTCCGCTGAGGTCGGCACCGGAGAAGTCGACCTTGTCCATGAGCACGTCGCTGAGATCGGCCCCGTGGAAATCGGCGTCCGGGAAGGCCGCCTGGGTGAGGATCGCCCCGTGCAGGTCCGCGCCGGCGAAGTTGGCCCCGCGCCCCTGGGCTCCGGCGAAGGAGGTGCGGGCCAGGTCCTGGCCGCTGAAGTCCTGGCCGTTCTGATTGGTCAGGGTGTAGTCCACACCGCTGAACTCGGCGTGGGCCGGAGCGGCGCCGGCCCCGAGCACCAGCGCCGGCGGCAGCAGGGTTAGCAGGGCCAGCAGCAGCGTGCCCAGCCCGGAGGTCAGCAGAGCGGACCAGCACCGCAGGGGCCGCCCGCGCTCAGACGCTGGGGCTTGGGGTGCGGCCCCGGGAGTGGAGAGGCTCGAGGCCGGTCCGGCGCATGAAGTCGTGGTCATGGCAGAAGCCTCAGAGGGGATGGAGGGGTGCGGAGCGAAGCGCGCCGGGCCGCACCTCTCCAGGGTGGCAGGCGCCCTCAGGCGGCGCTCACCCCCAGATGCTGACGGATGCGATCGAGGGCGGCCTTCTCCTCGGGGCTCACCTTTTCGCCGGAGCCGAACAGGCCCTTGCCGGCGGCGGCCGCCACGGCTTCACATCCCTCGACAATCAGCCGTGCATACTCCTGCACGGTGGCCTCGTCGGCCTTGGTCCGCGCCAGGGCGAGGGCCGCATCCACTTCCTCCAGGGCCCGGTCGAGCACCTTGCCGTTGCGCACGTCTTCGGGGGTCACCTGTAGTTTCTCGGGGCTGAGGCCCTTCTTGAGGGCCTCGGGGTCGAACAGGCTGGTGATCAGGGGATTGGAGGCGTAGCGGGCCGAGGCACCGGCGAGCTCCTTGCCGAGGGCGATGGCTTCCTGGGCGCTGGAGACGATGCCCATGTCGACGGTCATGACGGCAAGGGCGGCGGCGAGGGGGCCTCCCAGCAGCTTGTTGCGTTCGTCGCTGGTCAGTTCAAGCGTCATCGGGACGGTTCGAGCGGGACTGGACCCTTCCAGCCTGGCCCTGGCCTCCCGGTTCGTCATTGCTCGAAAGGTGCAGAATCCGCCGCCGCCAGCAGCGGGATCACGGCGCCGAGCAGATGGAGCGAGCCGGCCACCACCGGCAGGGGGCCGGGGGCCGCTAGCCAGGCCAGTCCGGCGGCGGGATCGGCCACCGCCTCCAGGCGTCCGGCCAACTGGGGCCGGCTGGCCAGCAGGTCGGCCAAGCTCCAGCTGGCATGGTCCGGGATCGGCACGATTGCGGCCCGATCCCCGCAGGCCAGTAGGGCATCGACCAGGTCGGGGGCCTGCTTGTGCCGCTGGATGCCCAGCAGCCAGCGGCGCCCGCCTCCCACGGACGGTTCCTGGCGGGCCAGCTGATCGAGTTCCCGGCGTAGGGCCGCGGCGGCCGGGGGATTGTGGGCGCCATCCAGCAGCAGCGGCCGGCCCCGCCAGTGGCGCCGCTCCAGCCGCCCTGGCCAGCGGGCGCTGGCCAGGCCGCGATCGATCGCCTCGGCGCCGATCGGCCAGCCCTGGCCGGCCAGGGCTGAAGCCATCGCCGCGGCAACCGCACCGTTGCGGCGCTGCCAGTCCCCGGCGAGGCCCAGCATCGGTCCCCCGTCGCTGGTGGGCGGCAGTGCTTCGACCCACTCCAGACGGGCCTCGCGGCGCTGCGCCTCCCGCTCCAGCACCTCGGCCACCTCGGGCTCCTGGGCGGCGCTGAAGGCCAGGCTGCCGGGGCTCAGCACCCCCGCCTTTTCGGTGGCGATCGCGGCCAGAGAGTCCCCGAGCTGCTCGCAATGGTCGAGGCCGATCGCGCCGAAGCCGAGAACCAGGCGTTCGGGATGGGCGGTGGTGGCATCGAGCCGGCCGCCGAGCCCCACCTCCAGCACCACCAGATCCAGAGCCTCGCGGGCGAAGCGGTCGAAGGCGGCCGCGGTCAGCAGCTCGAAGGGGGTCAGGGCGTGGCGGCGACCGACCGCCTGCCAGCGGGCCAGATCGGCGCGCAGGGTGTCCGGGGCGATCCAGGCCTCATCGATCCGTATCCGTTCACACCAGCTCACCAGGTGGGGGGAGCGGTAGGTGCCGCAGTGCAGTCCGGCGGCCCGCAGGATGGCGTGCAGCATCGTGCAGATCGAGCCCTTGCCGTTGGTGCCGGCCACCTGCACCGCGGCGAAGCGGCGCTGGGGGTCGCCCGCTTCCGCCAGGGCGGCCCGGATGCGCTCGAGCCCGAGATCCACGCCGCGTCGAGCGAAGGGTTCGAGCAGGTCGCCGAGCTCGACAGGGGCCGGGAGGCCTGGGCCGCTGCTGTCTTGGGCCGGGGACACCGGCACTTCAGCGTAGGCTCTGCAGGGCGCGCTCGAGGCGCTTCACCAGCTTGCGCAGATGGCGGGGCCGGATCACCAGGGGTGGCACGATCCGCACCACCCGGGGGCCGGCCGGCACCAGCAGCAGCCCCTGGGCCATCGCCGCCTTCACCAGCTCCGGCGCCGTGGGAATGCCGTCGGCGTCGCGCAGTACTACGCCGCGCAGTAGGCCCCAGCCGCGCACCGCCTCAATGGCGTCGGGGTGGCGCTGGCTCAGCTCCCCCAGCAGCTCCTCCAGCAGGGCGCCCATGGCGCTGACATGGGCTAGCAAGCCGCGCCGTTCGATCTCGTCGATCACCGTCAGGCCGGCCCGACAGGCGAAGGGGTTGCCGCCGAAGGTGCTGGCGTGCTCCCCCGGCCGGAAATGGTCCACCGCCGCCTTTACCGCCAGGGCGCCGATCGGGATGCCCCCACCCAGGCCCTTGGCCATGGTCAGGGCATCGGGCTCGACGCCGAGCCGTTCGTAGCCCCACCAGCAGCCGCTGCGCCCGACGCCGATCTGCACCTCGTCGAAGATCAGCAGGATCTGCTTCTCGTCGCAGAGCTGCCGCAGGCGGCGGAAGAAGGCGGGATCGCCTGGGATCACGCCGCCCTCCCCCTGCAGGGGCTCGATCAGCACGGCGGCGACCCTGGGGCCGGCGGCCTCGGCGTCGGCCAGCACGGCCTCGAAGGCGGCGATGTCGTTGAAGGGGAAGTAGCGGAAGCCCTCCACCATGGGCTCGAAGCCCTGGTGGTATCTGGGTTGGCCCGTGGCGGTCACGGCGGCCAAGGTGCGGCCGTGGAAGCTGGCCTGGGCTGTGAGAATCAGTGGTCGGTCGATGCCGCGCACTAGGTGGCCGTGCTTGCGCGCCAGCTTGATGGCGGCCTCATTGGCCTCGGCGCCGGAGTTGCAGAAGAAGACCCGGTCGGTGCAGCTGCGCTCTGTGATGGCCTGTGCTAGCGCCTCCTGTTCGGGGATGCGGTAGAGGTTGGAGACGTGCTGCAGCCGGCCCAGCTGGCGGCAGAGACGGCGGCGCAGCACCGGGTCGCTGTGGCCCAGGGTGCAGACGGCAATGCCCGCCACGGCATCGAGATAACGGCGCCCTTCCCTGTCGGTGAGCCAGACGCCGCGGCCCTTGACAAGCTCCAGGGGGAAGCGGCCGTAGGTGTCCATGACAGCGGAGCCTGCTGCCGCAGATGGAGATGCCATGGGCGCCGAGGGGATGGGAGCGGTGGGACTCGAACCCACATGCCCGAAGGCGCTCGATTTTGAGTCGAGTCCGTCTACCAATTCCGGCACGCTCCCACAATTACGACTTTAGGGGGCCTGCCCGGCCGATCCGCTTCAGACCCGAGCAGGCAGTGCGGTTCAGTTCATCTTGGCGCCGGGCTCTTCGTAGAGCCGGCGGATGTCGGCGCCCACGGCATTGAGCTTGCCCTCGAGGTCGGCGTAGCCGCGATCGAGGAATTCCAGCCCGCGCACCGTGGTGGTGCCATTGGCGGCGAGACCCGCCAGCACCATGGCCGCGGAGGCGCGCAGGTCGGTGCCCTGCACCGGAGCGCCACTCAACTGGGCCACCCCTTCGATGAAGGCGGTGTTGCCCTGCATGCGTATCGAGGCTCCCATGCGCTGCAGTTCGGCCACATGCTGCAGCCGATTTTCGAAGATGTTCTCCACGATCATGCTGGTGCCTGTGGCCGTGGCCAGCAGGCTCATGAACGGCGCCTGGAGGTCGGTCGGGAAGCCGGGGAAGGGCTGGGTGCGTAGGTCGACGGCCTTGATCTGGCGGGCGTTGATCGTCACGCCGCTGTCGTCGAACTCAAACGTGCAACCGGCCTCTTCGAGTTTGGTGAGCACGGCGCCGAGATGCTCGGGAATCACCGGTGCCACGCGCAGCAGCGAGCGGGTGATCGCACCCGCCAGAAGGAAGGTGCCGGCCTCAATGCGGTCGGGGATGACGGCGTAATCAGCTCCGTGGAGCCGCTCCACACCGATGATCGTGATCGTGGGGCTGCCGGCCCCGCGGATCTTGGCGCCCATGGCGATCAACAGCCGGGCCAGGTCGATCACCTCCGGCTCCTGGGCAGCGTTGTCGATGGTGGTTTCGCCGTCGGCTAGGGCCGCCGCCATCATCAGAGTCTCGGTGGCGCCGACGCTCGGGCAGTCGAGGTGGATGTGGCCGCCGGTGAGGCGGTGGCTGCGGCCGGGAACGACGGCGGTGACAACGCCATGCTCAATGGTGACTTGGGCGCCGAGGGCTTTGAGCCCCTTGACGTGCTCCACCACCGGCCGGGTGCCAATCTGGCAGCCGCCGGGGAGAGGAACCTGGGCCATGCCCATACGAGCTAGCAGCGGGCCGATGCAGAAGAAGCTGGCGCGCAGGCTGTTGACAAGTTCATAGGGGGGCGCCGCCTGGGTGATTTGGTCACCGTCCAGATCGATCGTGTCGCCGCCGCGCTGCACCCGCACACCGAGGGCGGCGAGGATTTCACTCATGGCCGTGATGTCCGTGAGGGGCGGCACGTTGCGCAGCCGCAGGGTGTCGCGGGTCAGCAAACAGGCGGCCATCAGCACGAGGGCCGAATTCTTGGCACCACTGACACGGATGTCGCCCGCCAGCGGGAGGCCGCCGGTGATCTCCAGGCGGGGCTGCGACAGCAGCGAACCGGTGGCCACGGACGGGGCGACGGAAACGGTCATGGATCGGCTATCCCCACAATTTTCTGACGACGGAATCTTGACAACGAATCGTCGTGTCGTCTAGGCGTCCGCCGTCTGAACTG
>CAIRWM010000099.1 GCA_903882285.1 uncultured cyanobacterium | reverse complement strand
CGGGCCAGGCCGACGCCATCGCAGGGGATGCGCGCCAGGGTGAAGGCCTCCTCGGGATTGCCCACGTTCATCAGGATCCGGGTGCGCGTGGCGGGCAGATTGTCGAGGCGCTTTTCGTCGACGTGAAAGGGCAGGGTGCCCTCGTAGACGCGGCCCACATCCCCCTCGCAGCAACTCACCGTGATCGCCTCGCCATCGCCGATGCGGCGGGTGCCGTCACCGGTGCCGACGATCGCCGTGATCCCCATCTCCCGGGCGATGATCGCCGCGTGGCAGGTGCGTCCCCCCTGGTCGGTGACGACGCCGCTCGCCTTTTTGAGGATCGGCTCCCAGTCGGGGTCGGTGCGGCGCGTGACCAGCACGTCGCCCGGCTCGAACCGGTCGATTTCGCTGGGGTCGTGGATCACCCGCGCCCGGCCACTGCTGATCGAGGCCCCGATCGCCCGGCCCTGGGCGAGTACTCGGGCGTTGTGGGGGTCGAGGTGCCAGCTGCGCAGCACCGCTCCGCTCTGCCGGGACTGCACCGTCTCCGGCCGGGCCTGCAGGATGAACAGCTCGCCGCTCTCGCCATCCTTCGCCCACTCGATGTCCATGGGGGTGGGCCTGCCGCGCCGCTCGCTGTAGTGCCGCTCGATGCGGCAGGCCCAGCGGGCCAGGGTGAGGCTCTCCGCGTCCGTGAGGGCAAAGCGATCCCGTTCCTCCTGCCGCACGGCGACATTGCGCACGGCCCGTTCCCCGCCGCTCTTGGCGTAGACCATGCGGATCGCCTTGCTGCCCAGGCGCCGGCTGAGGATCGGCGCGTGGCCGCTCTCCAGCGTGGGCTTGAAGATCAGCAGCTCATCGGGGTTGACCGCCCCCTGCACCACGTTCTCGCCCAGGCCGTAGGCGGCGGTGAGCAGCACCGCATCGCGGAAGCCGGTCTCGGTGTCGATGCTGAACATCACACCGGCGCAGGCCAGGTCGGAGCGCACCATGCGCTGCACCCCGATCGAGAGGGCCACCTCCAGGTGGTCGAAGCCGTTGAGCTGCCGGTAGGAAATGGCCCGGTCGGTGAACAGGGACGCATAGCAGCGCCGGCAGGCGTCGAGCAGTTCCTCCTCCCCCTCGATGTGCAGGTAGGTCTCCTGCTGCCCGGCGAAGCTGGCGTCGGGCAGGTCTTCGGCGGTGGCACTGGAGCGCACGGCCACCGATGGGCTGCCGAGCTGGCGGTAGGCCTGCAGGATTCCCTCCCGCAGGGGGGATGGCAGGGTGGCCTCGAGCAGCAGCTGCCGCGCCTGGCGACCGGCGCTCTGCAGCGCCGCCAGGTCGTTGATGTCCAGCTCTCCCAGCTGGGCCTCCAGGGCCGGCCGCAGCCCGTTGCTGTCCACCATCAGCCGGTAGGCCGCCGCTGTGGTGGCGAACCCCCCCGGCACGCGCACTCCCTCATCCTTCAATTGGCGGATCATTTCGCCGAGCGAGGCGTTCTTGCCACCCACCTCGGCGATGGCCTCAAGGCCCACCTGCTCGAAGGGCACCACCAGCCTGTCGGCGCTCAGCATCGGGAACAGGAGCCTCTGTAGGAACTCTGCTCAGAAACCGCACCCCTGACGCGCCCTTGTGACCGACCGGAACGCTGGGCCGGGGAGCACGGACGGGTCCAGAGGCCCCAGGGCCAGCCCCCTGTTTAGGCTCCTGCCTTCGGCGCCCTTGCCGCCCGTTTCCCCTGCCGCCCTTGCCGCTCTCGCGCCCGTCGCCTCCGTCCCGGCCTGGACGGTTCCGGCCCCGCCTGCCCCTGCGGAACCAGTGGGGGATAGCGTCCCTTCTGCTCCTGACGCTCGTTCCTGCCGTCGGTCCTGCCCGGGCGATTCCACCGGAGCAAGCCCTGCGCAAGCTGGCGCCGATCACGGTGTATGTCATCACCGACGGCGGCGGGCAGCCGCTGCCGATTCCCCGCGGCAAGACCCTGGTGTTACCCCTCTACCTGGATCCGCAGCGGGTGCGGGCCGAGGTGAGCAACGTCAGCCGTGCCAATCCCGGCCTGAAGGCCCAGGCCCTGCCCCTGCCTCTGCCTGTGGCCAACGACCGCGTGCGGGCGATGCGCGGCCAGTTGAAGGAGGGCTACACCCTGGTGGCCCCCTTCGTGCCCTATCGCAGTGACCTCGATCAGGCCGCCGCGATCCTGCGCCGTCAGGGGCTCGATGACAAGCGCATCCGCTCCGGCCTGACCCTGCCGATCTTCTACGCCCTTCCCCCTCTGCTGAGCAGCCGGGCCGAAGGGCAGCGACGCCTGCTGTTTCTGCGCTACGACGATCTGCAACGGGCCCTCTCTCGCCTGCCGGCCAAGGGACGGCCCCAGCCCCAGGTCGCCGACATCACGGCCATCCT
>CAIRWM010000098.1 GCA_903882285.1 uncultured cyanobacterium | reverse complement strand
GGCCAGCGCCGCCGCCAGCGCCGGGATCGCCGCCGGCCCGGCTGGCAGCAGCAGCGCGGCGGGCGGGGCCGGCCGCCAACGCCCCAGGGGCAGACCATCGCCCTCGGCCAGGGCGGCACCGAGGGCAAAGGCCAGGGCAGGGGGCAGGACACCACTGGCAAGGGCTGCCTCCAAACCGGCCCTACTGCAGCTCGCCCCGAGCCGGCCGATCGCCGCTTCGATCGGGGCCAGGTCGCCGTCCAGCGGCGCCGCCTCGCCCCAGCCCACACCGCCACCCGGCACCTCCAGGCGCAGCAACCAACCCCGTTTGCCTTGCAGCAGCCCCCGGGCCGTGCGCAGGGGCTGGGACAGGGACTGCACGAACGGCCGCCACTGCAGCCTCGGATCACAGCCAGCGGCGGCCGTCAGCTCCACCAGTCAGCTCCACCACCGCCCCAGGGCCAGGCCCAAGGCCAGGCCCAGCCCGTTCAACGACTGAAAGCGCAGGGCCAGGAACTTGCTGCCGCCGATCAGATCGGCCCGGTGGTGGTGGTCGCGCAGCAGGGCGATCAGCTGACGAGCCGGCGGCAGGCCCACCGCCCCCAGCAGGGCGGTGAGCGGCCAGCGCTGGTCGTGGGCGGGCAGCAGCAGCGGCCCCCACTGCAACGCCAGGGCAGCGGCCACGAACCAGGGCACCAGGCCGGCGGCCCGGCTGCTGCCCAGCTGCACCACCGGCGAGCGCTTGCCATGGGCCGCGTCCTCCTCCACCTGGTGGAAGTGGGAGCAGAACAGCACCAGGGTGGTGGCCAGGGCGGGCCCACTGCCCAGCAGCAACGCCTCCCGCCAGGGCACCGTGGCGGCTGCGGTGGCGGTTGCCGGTGGCGCGAGGGCCAGCAGGCCCGCAGCGGTGGCCAGGGGACCGAAGGCCAACCAGCAGAGCGGCTCCCCCAAGCCGCGGTAGCCGAGGCGAAACGGCGGGCCTTGATAGAGATAACCAAGCCCGCAGCAGGCCAGCACCAGCGCCAGCACAACCGGGCTGCTGCGCCAGGCCACCAGGGCCATCAGCGCCAGCCCCGCCAGCAGGCAACCGTTGGCCAGGAGCGCCACGCGGCCGGGCTGCCTGGTGAGGTTCACCAGCGAGTGGGGCTTGCCCTCGGCATCGACGCCGGTATCGGCGTCGAAGACATCGTTGGCCAGGTTTTCCCAGGCCAGCAACAGCACCGCCGCCAGCAGGAACAGCAGCAGCTGGCCGGGCCGCACCGTCAACCCCTGGCCGAAGCGCCAGCCTGCAGCCAGCAGCACCGGCATCACCGCCACGGCATACATCGGCCACTTGATCGCCGCCCGCCACAGCCGCCGTCGCTGCTCCAGCGCGCCAGGGGCGTAACGGCTTGCGACGACCTCGGGCTCGGACATGGGAACCGCGGGCGGCGGACAGGCGAAGACCCATACATTTGAGCAGCCCTCGGTGCCGGTCGACAGGCCCCCTGGTGCAGGCCCCTCCGTCCCCCCTCGCTCTGTCCCAACGCGATCCGAGCCACCGCGATCCGTCCGCCCCCGAGGGCGGCCCCAGCTTCAGCGAGCTGCTGGCCGGCGCCGCCGCTGCCGCCCGGCGGCTGGAGGAGGCGGCGCTGCGGCGCAGTGACGAGGAGGGCGTGCTCAGCCTGGCCCTGCCCCTGGCCAGCCTCGATCCGCTGGCCCTGCTGCCCGCGCTGGCCGGCGACGCCCCCGGCGATGAGTTCCGCTTTCTCTGGGATGGCGCCCCGGGGCTCTGCCTGGCCGCCAGCGGCCGCTGCAACAGCCTGGAACTGAGCGGGCCGCGCCGCTTCGAGCTGGCCCAGCGCTTCAGCAGCCTCAGCCTGCAGCGGCTGGCGACGGCGCCGCTGGCCTGCCCGCCGCTGGCACGGCCGCGGGTGCTGCTGGCCTTCGCCTTCTTCGACAGCCCACTGCAGCCGGGCACCGGTGCCGCCGGGGTGCAGGCGGTGCTGCCCCGCTGGCAGCTCAGCCGCCAGGGCCGTCACTGCTGGCTGCGGCTGCAGCGCGGCCTCGGCGGCGACGTCTCGGCCCGCAGCGTGGCCGAGGAGTTGTGGGAAACCGCCCGCCGGCTGGAGCAACTGGCAGCGGCCGAGGCCGCCGACCCCCCGCCGGCGGCAGGAAGCGTGACCATCGCCCACGCCACCCCCTGGCACGGCAGCTACCGGCTGGCGGTGGAGCGGGCCCTGGAGCTGGTGGAGCGGGGCGACCTGCAGAAGCTGGTGCTGGCGGTACGCCAGCAGGTGCAGCTCGACGCCCCCCTGGAGCCGCTGAGCCTGCTGCGCCACCTGCGCGGCACTCAGCCCGGCAGCTGCCGCTTCCTCTGGCAACAGACCGCCGGCGAAGCCCTGCTCGGTGCCTCGCCGGAGCGGCTGCTGACCATGCGCCAGGGCCAGCTGCGCAGCGATGCCCTGGCCGGCACCGCGCCCCTGGGCGAACGGGCCGGCGCGCTGCTCCACTCCAGCAAAGACCGCCACGAACACGAGCTGGTGGTCGAGACGATCACGGCGGGCCTGCAGCGCCTGGGCCTGAGGCCCCGCCGCCCGCGCCATCCCCGCCTGGCCCGCCACGGCGCGCTGGTGCACCTGCACACGCCGATCAGCGCCGCCCTGGCCGATCAGCAACCCCTGGCCCTGGCCGAGGCCCTGCACCCCACCCCCGCCGTGGCCGGCCTGCCCCGCCGCGAGGCGATGGCCTGGCTGCGCAGCCTTGAGCCCTTCGAGCGGGGCCACTACGCGGCGCCGATCGGCTGGATCGACAGCGCGGGCGACACCGACCTGCGCGTGGCGATCCGCAGTGGCACCCTGCGCGGCGATCGGCTCGAACTCACCGCCGGTGCCGGCCTGGTGCGCGGCTCCCTGCCGGAGCGGGAACTGCAGGAAGTGGCCCTGAAGCTGGGGGTGCTGCAGCAGCAGCTGAACCTGCCGGTTCAGCCCGCCAGCAGCCGCTCGATCGTCTGATCCGCCAGGGGGATGCCGCCGAGGCGCTCCACTTCGCGCACGCCGGTGGGACTGGTCACGTTGATCTCGCTGAGGCGGCCATCGATCACGTCAATGCCCACGAAGAACAGCCCCTCCTGGCGCAGCGCCGGGGCCAGTTCGGCGCAGATCTGCCGTTCGGCGTCGCTGAGCCCGGTGGCCTCGGGCGATCCCCCCAGCGCCAGGTTGCTGCGGAACTCCCCGCCGCTCGGCACCCGGTTGACCGCCCCGAGGGGCTCGCCGTCCACCAGCAGGATGCGCTTGTCACCGGCACTCACCCCCGGCAGGAAGGCCTGCACCATCACCGGCAGGTGCTCCTGGGCCGTCACCAGTTCCAGTAGTGCCCGCAGCCCCGGCGTGGCGACGGAGGCGAACACCACCCCCTGGCCGGCCCGGCCCCCCAGGGGCTTGAGCACCACCTCGCCGTGGGCAGCGGCGAAGCCGGCCAGCTCCTCCACCCGGCTGCTCACCATCGAGGGGGCCATCAGGTGACTGAAGCGCAGCGAGCTGAGCTTCTCGTTCCAGCCACGCAGGGCGGCGGGGCGGTTGATCACCCGCACTCCGGAGCGCTCGGCGATCTCCAGCAGATGGGTGGCATAGAGGTAGGCCTCGTCCACCGGGGGGTCCTTGCGCATCCACACGACGGCGAACGCCTCCAGCGGCAGCCGGGCTGGCTCGCCCAGCTGGAACCAGGGGCTGGGCACCTCCCAGCCGGAGGCGGTGAGGCCCATCGGCGCCAGCCGCACCGCCCGGGCGAGCGCCCAGGCGGCGTGACCGCCGCAGGCCGGGGCATGGGCCGGGGCGCTGGCCGAGACACTGTCAGGCCGGTCGGCGGCGGAGAGATCGGCCGGGGTGCAGACCCACACCGGCACCCCGGCCCGCTGGGCCGCCTGCATCAGCGCGACGCTGGAGTCCTTGGCGGGATTGAGCCGGGTGATCGGATCGATCACAAACAGCTGGGCGGCGCTCAGGGAGGAGGCCATCACGGGCGCGGGGGCAATTGGGCCAGCAGCCGATCGAGTTCACCGATCGCGTCGAGGGCCTGTAACTCATCGGAGCCGCCGATCCCCCTGCCGTTGATGAAGATCTGGGGCACACTGTCGCGCCCCTGGGCGCGGCGAATCATCGTGTTTCGATTCTCAGGACTGCGGTCGATCAGGTATTCGCTGTAGGTGATGCCCTTGTGGTCCAGCAGTCCCTTGACCCGCATGCAGTCTGGGTTGAAGCGGCTGGTGTAGAGATCGACGTGTGCCCCGTTCGGGACCTTTGCCGCTGGGTCGTTCGTGCCGGAGGAGGGACGATTGGACATGGGCTCAGGTGCGCGCAAGCCCAGGGCTTCAACCTGATGACATTTTATGCTGTCGAACCCGGCCTTCCAGGGGCTGATACGGTCGGGATCCGGCCCTTTAGCCCCCGCTTCCGCCCGTTGCTCGACCTCACCGACTTCAAGCGCGACCTCTCCGAGCTCACCGACCGCCTGGGCCATGCCCAGGACTGTCTTTGACGTCGCTGCCCTGAAAGCACGGCAGCAGGATCTGGAGCAGCTGGCCTCCCAGCCCGACTTCTGGGATGACCAGAAGCAGGCCCAGGCCAAGATGCGCCAGCTCGATGAAGTGAAGGCCCAGCTCGAGCAGCTGACCAGCTGGCGGAGCGCCATTTCAGATGGGGAGGCCACGCTGGAGCTCTACGGGCTGGAGCCCGACGACGAGCTGCTGGCGGAATCCCATGCCGCCCTGCAGCAGCTGCGCGGCGCCCTGGATCGCTGGGAGCTGGAGCGCCTGCTCAGCGGCCCCTACGACAAGGAGGGCGCCGTGATCAGCATCAACGCCGGTGCCGGCGGCACCGACGCCCAGGACTGGGCGCTGATGCTGATGCGCATGTACACCCGCTGGGCCGAAGACCACGGCATGAAGGTGACAGTGGACGAGCTCAGCGAGGGCGAAGAAGCAGGCATCAAGAGCTGCACGATTGAGATCGAGGGCCGCTACGCCTACGGCTATCTGCGCAACGAAAAG
>CAIRWM010000097.1 GCA_903882285.1 uncultured cyanobacterium | reverse complement strand
TCCACTCGGGCGAGCTGGGTGGTGTTGCCACCGAGGCCGTAGCGGTTGCTGAGGGCGGTGAGGTTGGAGTTGTTGAGTACAAAGCGATCGTTGCCGGCGCCGCCGTAGAGCACATCGGCGCCGCCGCCACCGATCAGGGTGTCGTTGCCGGCCCCGGCGGCGAAGGATTCGGCGGCGGTGGTGCCGCTGCGGCTGTCGTCGCCGGCGGTGCCGAGCCAGTCGAAGGCGGTCTGGGCGAAGGCGCCGGAGGTGGAGCCGAAAATCACGTAGCTGCGGCCTGTATAACCATCACTGAGGGGAGCGCCGACGATCAGGTCCGCGAGGCCATCGCCGTTCACATCACCGGCGGCAGAAACACCGAAACCGAGGCCGCCGCTGAGGATGTCCGAGTTGATCACGAAGCCGCCGCTGCCGGTGGCAACGGCGGAGAGATCCACCCCCCCCGTGGTTGTTTTGCCGAACACCACAAAGGCACGGGCATTGCCACCGAATCCATCCCGAGTGGCGCCAATGATCAGATCGCCAAGGCCATCGCCATTCACATCACCGGCGCTGGACACGCTGGTGCCGCTGCGGTCGTAGGGGGCGGCACCATTGATCACAAAGCCGCCGCTGCCGGCGGCGACGGCGGAAAGATCAAGCGATGCAGAGCCGGTTTTGCCGAACACCACGTAGGAGCGGCCGGCATTCGTGCCAGCGGTGGGATCGCTTTCAGGAGCGCCGACGATCAGGTCAGCGAGGCCATCGCCGTTGATATCGCCGGCACTGGCAACGCTGATAAAGTTGCCGTCGCCAGCGCATTGGCCTCGGATCGCGAACCCGCCAATGCCGTTGCCGATGTCATAGAGATTAATTGGCGTGGCGGAGGCTTTGCCGAAGACCACATAACTGAACCCGACGGCGTAGGGCGACGTGATGGCGCCAACAATGAGATCTGCAAGGCCATCGCCATTCACATCGCCGGCACTGGCGACACAGGCGCCGCTGCGGTCGTAACGGCCTGCGCCGGTTATCACGAAACCGCCAGACCCTGCGCTAACGGCTGAGAGATTGATGGAGGTGGACGAAGATTTGCCAAAGACCACATAGCTGCGGCCTGCAGTCGTGCCAGTGGCGGGATCGCTATATGGAGCGCCAATGATCAGATCGGCGAGGCCATCGCCGTTGACATCGCCGGCACTGGCGATGCTGTAGCCACTGATGTCGTAGCCAGCTTGGCCATTGAGCACGAACCCACCGGAGCCCGCCGCGACAGCCGAGAGATCGACACTGTTCGTGCCGGTCTTGCCGAAGATCACATAAGAGCGGCCTGCACTGCTGCCGGCGAGAGGATCACTGCCAGAGGCACCCACCAGCAGATCCGCCAGCCCGTCGCCATTCACATCGCCGGCGGCGGCCACACTGCGGCCGCTCAGGTCTCCGGCGCTCTGGCCGTTGATCACAAAGCCGCCGTTGCCGGCCGCGATGGCCGAAAGATTGACGGCGGTCGTACCGGTCTTGCCGAACACGACATACGACCGGCCGGCACCACTGCCTGCCGGCGGATTGCCGGTAGGTGCACCGATGATCAGATCCTCCAGCCCATCGCCGTTCACATCGCCGGCCCGGGATACCGAGAAGCCGCTGTTCTCCCCGGCCTGGCCGGTGATCACGAAACCGCCCGTGCCGCCGGCGATATCGGAGAGATCGATCGCCCCTGGAGCGGCGGCCTCGATCCGTACGGCAGTGCCGTTCACCTCAATCCAGCGCTGATCGTTTTCGCTGGCGCTGGCGGCGGAGGGTGTGAGGCCGCGGATCAGGGCGGAGAAGCGCTCGCCCTCATCGCCGGGGGAGTCGTGGCTGCCGTTGAGGCGGTGATCGAGGGCATGGCCCAGTTCTTCGAGCAGCACGGCCTCGATCTGGGGAGTGCTGGCGTTGGCGAGCCAGGAGCGGTTGAGGAGGATGGTTTCTGCCCCGGTGGGGCCGGCTGGGGCGTAGCCACCGAGGGCACGACCCATGGCGGGCCCAGCGACCACAACAACGGCGGGGGGGGCAAACCGACCGGAGACCAGATCCTCGCGCAGGGCGGCGGCCATCGGGGTGGCGCCCATCCCGAACACCTCCAGCAGGAGGGCGTGGTAGGCGCTGCTATCGGTGGCCCAGGCGCTGAGGGTGTCCAGGGCTGAAGCGAGGCCCCTCTGGACGGGGGACTGCAGTTCAGAGAATGGGGGAATGATGGCGGAATGCGTCACCTTGACCACTTGAGCTACGGCACAATCGTACAATGAAAAGCTGTTTCACTGCCACAAGGGCGTGATGTTGCCCAGGGGCCTGTTCTACGGCCGACCTTGAGGTTGCAAACCCTGGCAGTAGGACGGAGCCCATGGAGGTTCATCAGGCCGCACCCGATAGCCCATCGGGTTATCAGCACGCCCCCGTGCTGGCCGAGGCCGTGCTGGCGGGCCTGGCGCCCCTGGCACGGCTGCTGGCGGAGCGGCCTGGTGGCGGCGGCACGCTGATCGACTGCACCCTCGGCGGCGGCGGTCACAGCGCGCTGCTGCTGCAGGCCCATCCCGGCCTGCGCGTGGTGGGGCTGGACCAGGACCCGAGCGCCCGTGCCGCCGCCGCCGAGCGCCTCGCCCCCTTCGCCGATCGGGCCAGGGTCGTGGCCACCAACTTCGCCGATTTCACGCCGGCTGAGCCGGCCGTGGCGGTGCTGGCCGACCTGGGCGTGAGCAGTCCGCAGCTGGATGTGGCGGCGCGGGGCTTCAGCTTCCGGCTGCCCGGTCCGATCGACATGCGCATGAATCCCGAGGCGGGCGAGACCGCCGCCGAGCTGATCGACCGCCTCGAGGAGAGCGCCCTGGCTGATCTGATCTATGCCTATGGGGAGGAGCGGCTGTCGCGGCGCATCGCCCGGCGGCTGGTGGCGGAGCGGCCCTGGAGCGGCGGCGGCCGCAGCAGCGCCGATCTGGCCTATGCCGTGGCCGGCTGCTACCCGCCGTCGGCGCGGCGGGGCCGCATCCATCCGGCCACCCGCACCTTCCAGGCCCTGCGCATCGCCGTGAACGACGAGCTGGGTGCCCTCGATCGGCTGCTGCAGCAGGCACCCGACTGGCTGGTGCCCGGCGGCGTGCTGGCGATCATCAGCTTCCATTCCCTCGAAGACCGGCGTGTCAAGACGGCCTTCCTCGGCGACGATCGCCTGGAGCGGGTCAGCCGCAAGCCGTGGGTTGCCGAACCGGTCGAGCAGGAGGCCAACCCCCGCAGCCGGTCCGCCAAGCTGCGGGTGGCCCGCCGCCTGCCATGACGTTCCTGCTGCTCAGCCTGTCGCTGCCCTCACTGCCCGACCTGCCTGCGATCACCCGCACCGATGCCCTCTGGTGGGCGGCTTTTCTGGTGCAGCTGCTGGCCATTCCCGGCACCCTGCTGCCGGTGCTGCCAGGCCTGGCCCTGCTGCCCCTCGGGGCGCTGCTGTGGGTGTGGGCGGTGGGCTGGGCCGCCGGCTGGCCCGTGCTGGCCCTGGCGCTGGTGATCCTGCTGCTCGGCTGGGGTGCCGATGCCCTGGGGGTGGTGCTGGGGGCGGCCCGCATGCAGGCGACCCGCTGGGCCTATCTCGGTGCCGGCGTGGGGCTGGTGGTGGGACTGCTGGGCCTGCTGCCGGCCCTGCCGTTCGGTGGGCCGCTGATCGGTGCCCTGGTGGGGCCGCTGCTGGGGGCCAGCGTCGGCGAACTGCTCACGGCCCCCACCTCGCTCGGACCTTTCGGGCTGCTGCGGCTGAAGCGCTCGCTGCTGGTGGGGCTGGCCGTGGTGGCCGGAATGCTGGTGAGTCGCCTGGCTTCGTTCCTGCTGGCCCTGGTGGGAGTGGTGGGCTTCCTGGTGCTCAGCCTGCGTCCGCTGGGCTGAGGGAGGGCGCCGCGCCTCCTTCCGGCAGTCCGAGCAGCTGCTGGTAGGCGGCGGTGGCCACGCAGACCACCACGGGCCAGGCCACGAAGAAACCGACAAAGCACGCAAGCACCCCCAGCACCCCCAGCAGCCCTTCCACGATCATCAACAACAGCAGCAGCGGCCACTGGGGATCGGCCAGCTGCCGGCCCCGCTGCAGGGTGGCCCAGGGGCCCAGGCCTTCCCGCAGGGCGATCTGGGCGAGGAACTGCTGATTGACGTTGAAATAGATCAGGCCGATCAGCCACAGCCCCAGCAGCAGTACCAGCACCAGCGACAGAAAGATGGCCAGCAGGGTGGCGGCGCCGCCGGAGCCGATCGCCGTCTCCTTGAACTGCAGCAGCAGCGCCAGAGGACCGCCGACCACCACCACGATGGCCAGCAGGCTGCCGCCCACGATCGTGCCAAGTAATAGTGTCGCCAGCACCAGCCGGCTCATGGCGCCCCCCTCCCAGCGGCAGAGCAGGGCCAGGCTGGGGCGGCCGCCCGCCAGGGCGCTGAGGGCGCCGCGCACCATCCCCAGCGATCCCCACAGCGAGACCACCACCCCGGCGGTCAGGCCGAGCAGCGCCAGGATCCAGTCGCTGGGCTGACTGGAGAGGGCTTCGCTGGTGCCGATCCGGCTCTGTACCAGTTGGCAGAGGATCTGCAGGCCCCAGAGCAGAAGGGCGAAGAGCACGAAATCGCGTGGGCTGCGGCAGAAGGCCCGCCAGCCGTCGTGGACGGCGTCGCCGATGTCGAGACGCGGGGTGGCGGGGCGAGCGGCTGGCGTTGGGGCCATGGGGCTGGGGAGGTAGCCCGAAACCTAGACAGCGGAGCGGAGTTCGGCCACGGCTTCGGCCACGGCGGCGATCGTCCGCTGGATGTCGGCCTCGCTGGTTGCCCGGCCCAGCCCGAAGCGGATCGAGGCGGCGGCCTGGCGGCGGCTGCGGCCCAGGGCCGCCAGCACATGCGAGGGGCTGCCCTGGCTGCAGGCCGAGCCGCTGCTCACCGCCAGCTGGCGGCGTAGCAGGCGGTGCAGCCGGCCGCCGTCGACGCCGTCGAGGCTGATGTTGAGGTTGTGGGGCAGGGTGGCCGTGGCGGATCCGTTGCGCTGCACGCCGCCGAGGGCCTCCAGGCCCCGCCAGAGCTGGTCGCGCAGGGCCGCCAGGCGGCGGCCCCGCTCCTCCCGGTCGGCGAGGGCGCCCTCCACGGCGGCGCCGAGCCCCACCAGCAGCGGCACCGCCAGGGTGCCGGCCCGCAGGCCCTGCTCCTGGCCGCCGCCATGCTGCTGCGCCGCCAGCGCCACCCCCCGGCGGCGCAGCAGGGCACCGCAGCCCTTGGGTCCGTAGAGCTTGTGGCCGCTGAGGCTGAGCAGGTCGATGCCGAGCTCGCCCATCGCCAGGGGGAGGTGGCCCACGGCCTGGGCGGCATCGCAGTGGAACAGCACGCCCCGCTCCTGGCAGAGCCGGCCGATGGCGGCGAGGTCCTGCAGCACGCCGATCTCGTTGTTGGCGGCCATCACGGAGAGCAGCAGGGTGTCGTCGCCGAGGGCGGCCTCGAGGAGCGCCGGATCGAGACGTCCGTCGGGCTGCACCGGCAGCACGGTGAGTGGGAAGCCGTGGCGCGCCAGCCAGGCGAGCGGATCGAGCACGGCCCGGTGCTCGGTGGCCAGGGTCACCAGCCGGCGCCGCCGCTCGCCGCGCTCCAGGGCGGCCTCGGCGATGCCCTTCAGGGCGAGGTTGTTGGCTTCGGTGGCGCCGCTGGTGAACAGCACGGCCTCGCTGGGCATGGCCAGGGCCCGGGCCACCTGGCCCCGGGCGCGTTCCACCGCGGCGGCGGCCTCGAGGCCGGGCCGGTGCAGCCGGCTGGAGGGGTTGCCGCAGTGTTCGCTCCACCAGGGCGCCATCGCGGCCAGCACGGCGGTGTCACAGGGGGTGCTGGCGTGATGGTCGAGGTAGGCGAGCATGGATCCATGCTGACGCCCCTGCTGCATTCCCGGAGCCGCTCCTCGCCCCGGTGGGTGACCCCCCTGCTGGCGGCCCTGCTGCTGGCCGGGTCTGCCACTGCTTTGTCTGCCACTGCCGGGTCTGCCATTGCCCAGGAGGCCGGCAGCATGCGGGCGCCGCGCCCCGCCGATCTGGTGGTACTGCAGCAGCGCAACGGCATCAACGGCGAGGAGACGATCGGCGTGTTCAGCCGCCGGGCCGATCCAGGCGAGCTCGGGTTGTGGCGGGTGCAGATCTGGGAGGAGCGGCGCGATCGCGTCACCATTGCCACCGACAAGATCCGCTGCAGCCAGCGGGCGCCGATGCGCATCACCGGCACGGCCACCAAGCTGCTGGTGCGGGAGCTCAATCCCGGCGGCCCGATTACGCCCGCCAACCGCCTTGATCACCTGATCTGGTGGGCGGTCTGCGTGCCGGAGCAGGCCGGCCGCGACCCCGCCGGCCTGGCGGCGGTGGCCCGCTCGCTCGGCTACAGCGGCCTGCTGCCGGAGCGGGAGCAAGTGCTGATCGCCCCGGGCCGCTGAGGGCTGGGTCGGTGCCGGGTTCCGGCAGACGCGGGCCCGAGCCGGCAAACGTGGATAGATTTCCGCCATGAGCATTCCTCCCTCCGCCGGCGCCGCGTCCGGAGCGCCCTCCCCATCGGCCGCCACCAACCCCAGCCCCAGCCCGGAGCACGATTCCGATGCCTCACCGGCGGCTGAGGCGACGCCCCGGCCGCCGGTGAGGCTGCTGCTGGTCGATGATGAGCCGGGCCTGCGCACCGCCGTGAAGGCCTACCTCGAAGACGAGGGCTTCCAGGTGACGACGGCCAACGATGGCGAGGAGGGCTGGGGCGCCGCCCAGAACCTGCTGCCCGATGTGGTCATCACCGACGTGATGATGCCCCGCTGCGACGGCTATGGCCTGCTGAAGCGGCTGCGGGCCGACGAGCGGCTCGGCGGCACCCCGGTGATCTTCCTCACCGCCAAGGGGATGACGGCCGATCGCATCGCTGGTTTCCAGGCCGGCGCCGACGACTACATCCCCAAGCCCTTCGATCCCGACGAGCTGGTGGCCCGCGTCCACAACGTGGTGCGGCGCCAGGAGCGGCTGCTGGCTGAAGCGGCCCGCTTCGCCGATGCCGACATCGGCGCGATGGCCAAGCAGATCACCGAGATCCGCTCGATGCTCGGCAGTGGCGGTGGTGGCGGCGTCAAGAAGCTCACCCCCGACGTCAAGCTCGACTTCACCCCCCGGGAGGCCAGCGTGCTGCAGCTGGTGGCCGAGGGGATGATGAACAAGGAGATCGCCCGCCGGCTGGAAACCTCGATCCGTAATGTCGAGAAGTATGTGAGCCGGCTGTTCATCAAGACCGGCACCGCCAGCCGCACCGAGCTGGTGCGCTACGCGCTCGAACATGGGCTGGTGGACTGAGCTCCTGAGGCCTTGAGCGCGGGCTGGCTGCCGGCGGCCCAGAACCGCGGCCACCTCTATCGCGACCGGGTGAGGCCCGAGGATCTGCCGGCCGCCCCGGGGCAGGTTCCGTTGCTGGTGAGCGCCTTCTACGCCGCCCGCTACCGCCATTCGGATCGCTCGGTGTGGCGCCAGCGGCTGGTGGCCGGAGAGATCCGCTGCAACGGCCAACCGCTGCGGGCCGATGCACCCCTCGCCGCCGGCGACCGGCTGGTGTGGCAGCGGCCCCCCTGGCAGGAGCCCGCCGTGCCGGCGCTGACCGCGGCCGCCCGGGTGTTCGACGATGGCGATCTGCTGGTGCTCGACAAGCCCAGCGGCCTGCCGGTACTGCCGGCCGGTGGCTTCCTGGAGCACACGCTGCTGGCCCAGCTGGAGCGGCTCTGGCCCGGCGCGCGGCCCGTGCATCGCCTCGGCCGCTGCACCAGTGGCCTGCTGGTGTGCGCCCGCCGGCCGGCGACCCGGGCCTGGCTCAGCGCCCAGCTGCGGGAGAGCACGGCCGCGGATTCTGAGAAGGGGGAGAAGCGCGGGTGCCGCAAGCTCTACCGCGCCCTGCTGGTGCCCGGGGTGCTGACGCTGGCGCCGGGCGAAACGCGAACGATTGCGGTGCCGATCGGCCGCCGCGCCCATCGCCAGCTCGGCTGGATCTGGTGCGCCGCCGATGGCTCCGAGCCTGGCGATCGCTCCGCCCGCAGCAGCCTCACGCTGCTGGAGCATCGCGCCGCTGCCGATCTGGTGCAGGTGCTGATCGCCAGCGGCCGCCCCCACCAGATCCGCATCCACTGCGCCGCCGTGGGGGCGCCGCTGCTGGGCGATCCCCTCTACGGCCCCGATGGCCTGGCACGCGCTGAGGCGCTGCCCGGCGACGGCGGCTACCGGCTGCAGGCCTGGCGCCTGGAACTGGAGCGGCCGGCGGGCGGGCGGCTCGTGCTGGAGGTGCCGGAGGCGCTGGGGTTCTGAAGGGTGGGGGCGGCGATTCGCCCCTCCCCAGGGCTGCCTAAAAGTGTGATCAGCTCGTGGGAGCAGGCGTTGTCACGCCTCCCAAGGCCAGCATTCCCTTGATGTCGCAGGCGAGCTCCCGCAGGCCCTGGCGGATCGTGCGGTAGCCCGCGCGTCGCAACAGGTTCATCACCACCGTGCGCACGAATGAGAACACCGGTGCAGTATGTGTTGCGGTGGGCGTCCTCGCCGAACTGGGCGTCGCAGGCCCAGTGCCACTCGTTTTCAATGCTCCAGCGCTGGCGGATCAGAGGAACAGGTGACGTCTCACGGTGCGCTGGCCGAATTCCGCAGGTGGGCCTTATTGAACAGGTACAGGAAGGTGGCATCCGATGGCCAGCGCTTGAAATCGAAACCCAGGGTCTCGTTCAACGCCTCACGATGCCGGCGGGCAAAGGCCTCGAGATCACGGGAGCTGCGGCAGCCGCTCAGGATCCCCAGCACCGCCACCAGCAGCAGGAACCACTGCGGGTAGCGCACCCCACGGCGGTAGCGACCGT
>CAIRWM010000096.1 GCA_903882285.1 uncultured cyanobacterium | reverse complement strand
GGATTTGGCTCTGGCGGGCCTGGCCAAGGGGAAAGAGTTGGCCCGGCCACTACCGCCGCCGCGGGAACTGCCCCTGCGAGGTGGCGCCAGCGCCGCCCTGCCGGCAGCGATCGATGCCGAGGCGATGGTGTTGCTGGGGGATCAGCTCTGGGTGGCCAGCGAGGGCAGGCGCAGCGCCGAAAGGCCGCCCCAATTGCTCAAATTTCACGTAGGCAGCGGTGAATTGCTTCAGGCGATCGCCCTGCCGGCCGCTTGGCAGGCGGCAAAGGACAGCGGCCTGGCCAGCAATGGCGGCCCCGAATCGCTCACCCTGCTGCCGGGGCGGCATGGGCGGCCCCAGCTGTTGATGGCGGCTGAACATCCGCTGCTCCAGGATCCAGCGCGCCAGCTGCGGCTGCTGCTCTGGAGTTGGCCTAAGGGCCTGGAGCTGCGCCGCGATCCGCCCCAGGCGCGGGAGTGGGGCTCCCTGCTGTTGCCACCGGAGCCGGATTGGGGCCTCACCGACCTACTGGCGCTGCCGTCTAATCAAGTGCTGGCTCTGCTGCGCCGCTTTGAAGCACCCGATCGCTGGCAGATCCGCCTGGCCCTCTACCCGCTGTCCCCTGCTGTCCCGGCGGCCCGGCCGGCCCGGCCCCTGGCCCAGTGGGACCTGATTGCTAGCGGTCTTGCCGCTGATAACTGGGAGGGATTGAGTTTCGGGCCCCGGCTGGCGGATGGGCGCCCCAGCCTGTTGCTGGTAAGCGACGACAACCTCAGCCCATTCCAGGCCAACCGGGTGGCATTACTGGCCCCCCGCCAAACCAATTCTTGTAGCCGTTCACGATGAGCCGTCCCCGATGAATCGCCGCACCTTGCTGTTGCAACTGCTGGGTATTGCCGCAGCCACCAGTATCAAACCAGCCCTGGCCCAACGCCCCGGCGCTGGCCTGGCGCAGCCAAAGCCACCCCTGCCTTTTCAACCCCTGCAGGGGCCCATCCCCTTGGCTGCCGATGGCCTCAGCGGCGCCCAGCAACTGCAGCGCTATGGCCGTATCGAATTGCAGGATCGCCTAGTGCTGCCCAGGGGCTACCGCAGTGAGCTGTTACTCAGCTGGGGGGATCGCCTTGGCGATGGTCGATTTGGCTTCAACAACGATTATCTGGCATTTCAGTTGCTAGGGGAAGACAAGACATCAGATGTATCAAAGTCTCCGGAAGACAGGGCGAAATTGCAGGGGCGAGGGAAACTGAACGAGCGGCAGCAATTCGACGCGGAAGCTAAATCGAAGATTCGTGAGCCACTAAATCAACGGGCGCTGCTGACGATAAATTTCGAATACATCAGTGCCATCCCCTGGTGCGCTGGCTATCGGGAGGTGATCGGCGAATCGCTGCCCTTTGAGGAGCTAAAGGCGGCCCTGGCCAGCCGTGGTGGCAGCGTCGACCTGGCCGCCCTGCCAGCGGCCGATCCCCTGCGCGGGCCCCTGCTTACGGTGGCCCAGGCCGCCATGGCCGACCTGGGCATCGGCGTCGCGGAGATTCTTCGCGATGGCGATGGCGATGGCCGCTGGCGCCACCAGCCCGGCCGTTTCGATCGCCGCATCACCGGCCTGACTGGCTGGGGCCGCCCCGACCAGCAACTGCGCACCAGCGGCCCCGCCGCCGCGGTGTTCCGCCGCCGCCAGCGCCTCGGCTACGACGACGGCCTGGGGGATCGGGTGATCGGCAGCTTCGCCAACTGCGC
>CAIRWM010000095.1 GCA_903882285.1 uncultured cyanobacterium | reverse complement strand
GTTTCCACCGCCGGGATCAGGCCGTCGTCGAGGGAAGCGGTGCGGAACGGCAGGGTGAGGTAGCTGGCCAGGCAGAAGCGGCACAGCTCGGGACAGCTGCGCACCACCTCAACCATGTGGATCGAGGGCCAGGCCGCCTCCGGGGTGATCACCGTGGAGTGGCTGAGGGTGTTGCCACGCCAGGTTTGTTTGCCGATGGTGGCCGGAATGCCTGCGGTGATGGGTTCGACGGCCAGCAGCTGGCCATCGCTGCTGTAGCGCGGCGCGTAGAGGCCGGGCACGTAGACCCCCGGCAGCCGGGCCAGGGCGCGTAGCCGCTCGGCCCGGGGCGCGCCGCGGCAGGCCTGCACGGCGTCGATGAAGGCCGGCAGCAGCAGCTCGCCGTCGCCGAGCAGCACGACATCGAAGAAGGGGGCCAGGGGCTCGGGGTTGGCCGTGAGCACGGGGCCGCCGCCGAAGACGATTGGGTCGCGTTCGCCGCGCTGGTGGCTCCAGAGCGGAATGTGCAGCCGCTCCAGCAGGTCGAGCAGCACAGGGCCGTCGAGCTCCCAGCTCAGGGAGAGACCGAAGAGATCGAGGGTGTGGCCGCGGCCGCGGATGCTGCCATGGGGCGGGTCGCCCCGGTCGGTGAACAAGCGCCGCACATCGACGTCGTCGCGGCGGGCGAGGCTGGCCCAGACCACCTGGAACCCCAGGCTGGTGATGCCCACCGCGTAGGTGCTGGGGAAGGCCAGCACCGCCTTGAGGGCATCGTGGCGGGGCTGGGCCGGCTCGAACAGCAGAGTTTCCTGATCCAGGGGGAGGCCGGAGGGGGCGAGCCCTCCAGCCTGTCACTGCGGGGGCCTACTTGCCGATCAGGGCGGCCTGGCCGGTGTTGGTGGCGGCCTCCTTCATGGCGTGGTGTTCTGAGCGAATCCTGAGCGCCCGTCACACTCACGCCTCCGCCAGCACCTTCGCCTCCTCCTCGGCACTCACCACCCGGCCGGAATCCTCGAAGCCCTCGATCTGGTCGAAGTTGAGGTAGCGGTAGAGCTCATCCGCCAGGGGGTCGATGCGCGCGGCGGCGATCGCCAGGTACTCCTCGGGGGAGGGAATGCGGCCCAGCTGGGCGCAGACGGCGGCCAGCTCGGCGCTGCCCAGATACACCTGGGCGCCATTGCCGAGGCGGTTGTTGAAGTTGCGCGTGCTGGTGGAGAAGACGGTGGTGTTGTCCTCCACCCGGGCCTGGTTGCCCATGCAGAGCGAGCAGCCCGGCAGCTCCATGCGGCTGCCGGCCGCCTCGAAGATGGCGTAGTAGCCCTCCTCCTTCAACTTCTCCTCGTCCATGCGGGTGGGTGGGCAGACCCACAGCCGCGCCTGGTTGATGCCCTGGCCCTCAAGCACCGTCGCGGCAGCGCGGTAGTGGCCGATGTTGGTCATGCAGGAGCCGATGAACACCTCGTCGATGTGGTCGCCGGCCACGTCGCTGAGCAGCTTGACGTTGTCGGGATCGTTGGGGCAGGCCACGATCGGTTCGGTGAGGGCATCGAGGTCGATCTCGATCACCGCCGCGTAGTCGGCATCGGCGTCGGCCTCCATCAGCTGCGGATCGGCCAGCCAGACCTCCATCGCCTTGATGCGGCGCGCCATCGTGCGGGCGTCGCCATAGCCCCGGGCGATCATGTTCTTGAGCAGGGCCACATTGCTGCGCAGGTATTCACTCACCGTTGCCACCGAGAGCTTGATCGTGCTGCCCGCACAGGAGCGTTCGGCGGTGGCATCCGTGAGCTCGAACGCCTGCTCCAGCTTGAGATCGGGCAGTCCCTCGATCTCCATGATCCGGCCGTTGAACACATTTTCCTTGCCCTCTTTCGCCACCGTGAGCAGGCCCTGCTGGATCGCCACGTAGGGGATGGCGTTCACCACGTCGCGCAGGGTGACGCCGGGCTGCAGCGAGCCCGAGAAACGCACCAGCACCGATTCGGGCATGTCCAGCGGCATGGCGCCGATGGCGGCGGCGAAGGCCACCAGACCCGAGCCGGCCGGGAAGGAAATGCCCAGCGGGAAGCGAGTGTGGCTGTCACCGCCGGTGCCCACGGTGTCGGGCAGGAGCATGCGGTTGAGCCAGCTGTGGATGATGCCGTCGCCGGGGCGCAGGGCCACGCCGCCGCGGGAGGCCATGAAATCAGGCAGCTCAGCGTGGGTTTTGAGGTCTACCGGCTTGGGGTAGGCGGCGGTGTGGCAGAAGCTCTGCAGTACCAGATCGGCCGAGAAGCCCAGGCAGGCCAGCTCCTTCATCTCGTCGCGGGTCATCGGCCCGGTGGTGTCCTGGCTGCCGACGGTGGTCATCAGCGGCTCACAGCTGGTGCCGGGGCGCACACCCGGCAGCCCGCAGGCCCGGCCCACCATCTTCTGGGCCAGGGTGAAGCCCCTGCCGGTGTCGCGGGGGGCTGTGGGCCGGATGAACAGCTCGGAGGGGGGCAGGCCCAGCTGGGCGCGCACCTTATCGGTGAGGGAGCGGCCGATCAGCAGGGGGATGCGGCCACCGGCGCGCACCTCGTCGGCGATGGTGCTGGGCTTGAGCTCGAAGCGGGCCACGATCGTGCCGGCGCCCGGTTCCCCGGCGGCGCGCTCGATCGTGCCGGCGTAGGGCCGGATCGTGATCACGTCGCCCGTCTGCAGGGCGCTGACATCGCACTCAATCGGCAGGGCGCCGGAATCCTCGGCGGTGTTGAAGAAGATCGGTGCGATCTTGCCGCCCAGCACCACGCCGCCGCTGCGCTTGTTGGGCACGCAGGGGATGTCGGTGCCGGTGTGCCAGAGCACCGAGTTGATCGCGGACTTGCGCGAACTGCCGGTGCCCACCACGTCGCCCACATAGGCCACGGGATGGCCCTTCTGCTTGAGCGCCAGGATCTGCTCGAGCCCGCCCGGCATGCGGGTTTCCAGCATCGCCATGGCATGCAGGGGGATGTCGGGCCGGGTGGTGGCGTGGGTGGCGGGGGAGAGGTCGTCGGTGTTGGTCTCGCCCTCCACCTTGAACACCGTGACGGTGATCTCGGCTGGCAGTTCGGCCTTGGCGGTGAACCATTCGGCGGCGGCCCAGCTGTCGACCACCCGGCGCGCCAGCGGATTGCTGGCGGCCAGCTCCAGCACGTCGTTGTAGGCGTCGTAGACGAGCAGGGTGCGGCTCAGGCCCGTGGCGGCGGCCTCGGCGATGGCCGCATCGGCGCTGGAGAGCAGCTCGATCAGGGCGCTCACGTTGTAGCCGCCGATCATCGTGGCCAGCAGGCGGGTGGCCCCCACCGGGCTCACCAGGGGGCTGGTGGTGGTGCCATGGGCCACGGCGCTGAGCCAGCTGGCCTTGATGTAGGCGGCCTCGTCCACCCCGGGGGGGATGCGTTCGCTCAGCAGGTGCAGCAGGAAGCTCTCCTCGCCGGCGGGCTGCTCCTGCAGCAGCACCATCAGGGCCTCGGCCTGGGGGGCGCTCAGGGGCAGGGGTGGCACCCCCAGGGCCTCCCGCTCCAGGGCGGCGGCGCGGTAGGCCGGAAGCAGCGGGGAGGGGGTGGCGTCGGGCATGGGGCTGGGGGCGCGGATCCGGCCGCTGCGAGGTTGGGGGCTTCCATTCTCGGCACCGGCTCGACACCGCTTGGTGATGGTCGTTGCCAAACCGCCACCGCTTCACCCTCCCCCGGGAGGCTCCGCCGCCATCTCCGCCCCGCCTACGCTCGGCCAGAGCAACGGCACGTGATGGATCCGGCCCTTACCCATCTCAATAGCCATGGCGAGGTGCACATGGTGGATGTGGGGGGCAAGCCCGCTACAGCTCGCCAGGCGGTGGCCGAGGGCTACCTGGCGCTCAGTGCCGCGGCCCTGGATCTCGTGCGGGAGGGGCGGGCCGGTAAGGGCGATGTGCTGGCGGTGGCCAGGGTGGCGGCGATCCAGGCGGCCAAGCGCACGGCCGAGCTGATCCCCCTCTGCCATCCGCTGCCGCTCCGTTGCCTCGAAGTGGAGATCCAGGAG
>CAIRWM010000094.1 GCA_903882285.1 uncultured cyanobacterium | reverse complement strand
TGACGAGGTCTCAGCCAAAGGGCCAAGGATTCCCAACCAAGATCCAAAACCATGAATCCTTGACCATGGAGCGGTGAGTCAGAGAGGCGAGCCTGACCTCTGGTAGGGGCGGCACATGCACCATCGATGACAAAACCTGGCCTCAGGGTTGACACTCAAAAGACGCATTCGAGGGGAAGCCCTTGCTCAGAGAAACATTACTCGAAGGACTGCGGCGGTTTCCAGGCGATCCGGGACTGATCCAACGCCTTGGGCGTGAACTCGAGACCAGTGGAGAATGGCAACTGATGCAGGAGGTGCTGCAGCGGCAGCTTGCTCACGTGCCTGCTGGCAGCCCCCTGGAGGCGCAGGTCAACTATCTACTGGCCAAGGCCTCCATTGAACTTGGGGAAGAACGCCGGGCCCTGGCCATGATCGGCCGATCACTGCTGCTGCGGCCCAACTTTGCATTCAGCCATCACATTAAGGGTCGGGCCCTGGCCAGCTTGAGACTATTTTCAGAGGCAATCACTGCACAGCGCCGCTGCGTGGAGCTCGCACCTGAATTCTCGTGGGGGTGGTTTGAATTGGGCTGTCTTTTACGTCGTCAGGGTGACCTGGAAGGGGCGATCGCTCACCTGCGAAGGTGCCTGACGCTCCAAGCGGTGAGCGATCAGCAACATCATGTCCTCGTCCTGTCCACTCTCCAGGATGCCGAACGCGAGCTCGCACTGAAAGAACGCAAGGAGGCCGCCCTCTCGCTGTGGCCGGAGCGGCCGCCACCGCACGAGGGCGAACGCCTCGCAATCTTCGATGAGATGGAATTACAAATAGAGCAATTTCGCCTTTTTCTTGACAGCAGATCAAGCGTGCGATAGCAAGGGGCCAGTGCGGCCAATCAATTCACTCCCAGTCAGGGATTTCCAGCTCACGCGGACGGCCATCAACATACAATTTACTGCAAGCAGCGGGCCAGAATGGCTCAGATTCACCCATGGCCCTGGCCCATCGACTCCTTAAATAATCAAGCCCCTGTCTACGCACAACTTGATCATCGCCACGGCTGGCTCCTTCGGCATGGAAAAGCACCGCCTCAGGAGTCAACACTTGGCGGAAACCAAGGCTTCCCAACCGCAGACCAAAGTCCACGTCATTGCCCTCCACCGGCAAAGCCGGGTCAAAGCCACCAGCCTCAAAAAACAACCGCCTCCTGAGCATCAGACAGGCCCCAGTCAGGGCAGGCCAGGCGGTGAGAAACGCGCTGCGACCACGATGAACATCATGATCAGGTTCTAAGTGCCGATAGGGATGGGCGCAGCCATCCACGCCCAGACCGGGGAGCACTCCGGCGTGCTGCAAGCGGCCCTCAGGAGTCAGCAACAGGGCTCCAGCAGCACCGACCACCGGACGCAAGGCCTGGGCTGCGAGGCTCTCCAGCCAGCGGTCATCATGCTCGGAGGCCAGGCGCGGTCGCACATCGTTGTTGAGAAAAAGTAGAAGATCTCCGCGTGCCTGTTGGGCAGCCGTGTTATTAATTCGACTCCAGTTGAAAGGGCAGTCAACATCAAGCCAGTTGGCCCGCAGCCCTGGCCTCTCCGACCAGAGGCGCCGCAGTTCGGCAGTTGCCTGGAGTCGCGAGCCATTGTCAGCTACCCAAAGCTCCAGGGCCAGCCGCGGACTCTGCGACCGCAGCAGCCCATCAAGACACGACGCCAGCAAATCAGGGCGATCCCGGCTGGGCACGATGACGCTGACCAGCGGGGGCGTCGGCGGTAGTGCCCAGGCGATCCGAAACCCGCCCGCCCAGGGCCGTTGCGCCGGAACCTGGGAAGTGACGGCCAACACAGCTTCTCCGCAACGTCGGAGATGTCCGAGCAGGAGATCGGCCCGATCCTGCACCTCGGTGCCAGCGGGATCGGCAAGCTGGGTTCGATGCACCAGGATGCGCGGCAGCGCCTGAAGACAGGGCCTCGCCTCAACGGCCTGGAGCTGCCAGGCCAAGCGGGCCAGGGGAGACGCAGGAGGCATCGGCAGACCGACACCGCGCAGCCATTCCAACCGCCAGACACTGAAAGCCTCCAGCCAGGGGGTGCTCCAGAAGGCCTCCGGCTGCCAGCCTGGCTTGAACCAAGGGCTCAACCGCTGGCCATCAGCCGCGAGCAGATCCTCATCGGCGTACAGCCCATCCGGTGGCGGCTCGCCCGCCTCGTCCCTTCGGGCCAATTCGGCGCCAATCCAGGCCAGTGCACCAGGCCGCAGACGGGCATCAGGGGCCTTGAGCAGCAACCAGCCGGGCGGCAAGACATCAGGCTCCTGCCAGGGCAGAGAAGGCTCCAGCCGCGTGCACCAGTAGCGATAGGAGGCCGGCCCCATCCCAGCCGCCAAGCGCTCCCCGTCAAGGGCGGCCAGACCCTGGAGCCG
>CAIRWM010000093.1 GCA_903882285.1 uncultured cyanobacterium | reverse complement strand
TTCCACGTCCATCATTCAGCGAAGCAACATGAAACCTCGTCTGGTCGCGGCTTGTAGCACTTTGGTGCTGCCCCTGATGGTTGCGTCCACAGGTGCCGCCATGGCCGATAGCTTGCCAATGCGCATGAACAGCAACATCACGGAACAGCAAGTGCTTAACACTCAGCAAGGGTGGTGCAATGGCTTGTTGGCGATCAGCAAGGCTTACACGACAGGCGGTTTTGCGGCTGCAGAGACCACGGCGAGCAAGATCCTTGATCAGGCCTATGGCTATCAGTATGGGGCCGTAGCTTTTAAGCCTACGCTTACTCAACAACCGCAGACATTTAGGGGAACCAAGGCAGGCGCATTGGCCTATTTCGTAGGCGGGAATCCCAGCTATCCCAACGACAAAGGATTTGCCATCAAGCCCTGGCGGAAATGTTCAATTCGCAATCAGGTGATTCAGCTGCATGGCGATTTAGCCATTACTATGGGTAACGTTGATCTCACCGACAGCAGCGGCAAAATGACCACAGTTGATAAAACCTGGGCGTTCATCAGGGAGCCAGACGGAGAAGTCCGCATCGTTCTTCACCACTCCTCTCTGCCCTTCACCGCAAAGTGACGATCAGCAGCATGCTCTGAGATCCTGGGGCAAGGCTATCGAGCCCATGCCCCAGGCCGTAACAGCGCTACGATTGAGGATTGTTCCGATCATTGTTGCGGCCAGGTGATGGCAGCGTGATCCGAACACCTGGCATGGAAACTCAGCCAGGTCACTGAGGCTGGTGGCTACAAACTGATAGTTGTGGGTGGTGCAACAGCCTGTCCATGGCCAGGCTGGGGACAAGCCGCAAAGCTCCGTTCATGGCCCCTCCCCATCATTCGGCGTCCTGGTGCCGTCTCCGCAGTGTTCTGGGGGGGCTGGCCCCGGCCCTGCTGCTGGCCGTCGCGATTTTGCCGGTGGCGGGCCAGGCCCAGGTGCAGCTCAGCTGCCGCGGCACCCTGCTGGAGGCCCGTGGGACCGCCGAGCTGAAGCGGCCGACCAGCCGGCTGCTGGTCTCGCTCGCCCTTGAAGCCCAGGGGGCCAACACCGATGCCGCCCTGGGCGCGTTGCAGAGCCGCCTCGCTGCTGTGCGCAGCGGTCTGCAGCGGCTGGGCGTGGAGGAGCTGCGCGTCACCTCGCCCTCCACCTGGCAGCGCAGCGACTCCAGCGGCCGGCCGGCGGGCGTGCAGGCCAGCCTGCAGGTCAATGGCCGGCTGGCGCCGGAGCGCCTGCAGCCGCTGGTCCGGGAGATCGGTGCCCTCGACGGGGTGCAGCTGGCACCAGTGGCCAGCCAGGCCGATCCGGCCGAAGACCTGGCCGTGCGGCGCCGCCTGCTGCGCGCTGCCTATCAGGACGCCTTCGCCCAGGCCAGCGAGGTGGGGGCGGCGATCGCTCGGCAGCGGCTGGAGCCCCTGGAGGTGCAGCTCGCCGGGGGTGATCTGAGGCCGATACCGATGATGGCTCGCGACGCGTCGGCAACCCCGCCTCCCTTTGATCCGGCCGAACTGGCCGTACCGCTCGACCGGCTCTCCCTCACGGTGAGGTTCTGCGCGCTGTGAGCGCGGCGCTTCTCCAGCTGGTCAGCCCTCCAGGTAGGTGGTCTGGGCGAGGCTGGCGCGCAGATGGGCCATCAGCCGGCGGGCGTCGCTGATCGCCAGGCTGCCCCGGCTGATCGCGGCCTCACTGGCGATCCGCAGCCGCTCGAGCAGCTGGTCGGGGTTGTGTTCCATCGCCTGCAGCACCTCGGCGTTGGTGTCGCCCCGCACCACGTGCTTCACCGAGTAGCGGCCGTCATCGGCGAGGCGGATGTGCACGGCGTTGGTGGTGCCGAACAGGTTGTGCAGGTTGCCCATCACCTCCTGGTAGGCGCCGCCGAGGAACAGGCCGATCCAGTAGGGCTCCCCTTCACGTAGTGGATGGAGCTCCAGCAGTGGCTTGGCCTGGCCGCGGTCGATGAAGCGGGCCAACTTGCCGTCGGAGTCGCAGGTGAGGTCGGCGAAGCTGCCCAGGCGGCTGGGCTTTTCATCGAGCCGGTGTATCGGCATCACCGGGAACAGCTGGTCGATCGCCCAGGTATCGGGGGCGGAGCGGAACACCGACAGGTTGGCGTAGTAGGTGCCCGCCAGCGCCGCTGCCAGAGCCTGCAGCTCCTCCGGGATCGGCGTGCCCAGGGGTAATGCCTCCAGCCGGGAGGCGATCGCCTGGCAGCAGGCCCAGGTGAGCTGTTCGGCGCTGGCCCGCTGGGGCAGGCTCAGGTAGCCGAGGCGAAAGGCGGCGAGGGCATCCTCCTTGAACTTGAGGGCGTCGTTCCAGGCCTCCTGCAGCGGTTCGCAGCTCACCGGATCGGCCGGATCGCCGGCGTCGGCGCCGGTGCGCTCCACCGCCGCGAGCGTGTCGCGCAGGTTTCGCAGGATCAGCGGTTCGTCGTCCGCCGTGGGCGGCACCGCCCCGGGTAGGGCGCCGGCGCCGAGCACATCGAACACCAACACGCTGAAGTGGCTGGCGATCGCCCGGCCACTCTCACTCACCAGGGTGGGCACAGGCACACCGTGGGGCTCACAGCACTCGCCCACCGTGGCCACCACGTCGTTGGCGTAGTTCTGCAGCGAGTAGTTGGTGGAGGCGGCGCTGGCGGTGCTGCTGCCGTCGTAGTCGATGCCGAGGCCGCCGCCCACATCCAGGTAGCCCATCGGCGCGCCGAGGCGGGTGAGCTCGCCGTAGATCTGCCCCGCCTCCTGCAGGGCGTCCTTGAGCACGGCGATGTCGTTGATCTGGCTGCCGATGTGGAAGTGCAGCAGCCGCAGATCCTCCAGCAGGCCGGCCGCACGCAGCGCTTCCACGCTGGCGAGCACATCGGGGATCGACAGGCCGAACTTGGCCCGCTCCCCCACGGAGCTGCCCCAGCGGCCGGTGCTGCGGCTGGAGAGCTTGGCGCGGATGCCGATGTAGGGGGCGGCGCCGAGCTCGCTGCTGGCGGCGATGATCCGCTCCACCTCGTCGGGCTGCTCGATCACCACCACCGGCCGGCGGCCCAGCCGGCGGGCCAGGATCGCCGTTTCGATGTAGCGCTGGTCCTTGTAGCCGTTGCAGATCAGCAGGGCCTCAGGGTCGTCGAGCAGGGAGAGGGCGATCAGCAGCTCCGCCTTGCTGCCGGCCTCCAGGCCGAAGTGCCAGCGCCGGCCCGTTTCCACCAGCTGCTCCACCACGTGGCGCTGCTGGTTGCACTTCACCGGGAAGACCCCCTGGTAGCGGCCGGCATAGCCGTACTGGGCGATCGCCCGCTCGAAGGCGGTGTTGAGACGCTCGAGCCGGTCTTCGAGGATGTCGTCGAAGCGGATCAGCAGTGGCAGGGAGAGGTCGCGGCCCTGCAGCTCCTTCACCAGCTCCACCAGGTCGAGGCTGCCGCCGCGTTCGCCGCGGGGATGCACCATCACCTGGCCGTGGGCGCCCACCCTGAAATAGGGCTCGCCCCAGCGGTCGAGGCCGTAGAGAGCGGCGCCGTCGTCGGCGGTCCAGGTGCCGGTGGGGTTGGCGAGCACCATCAGGCCGGTTCAGCAGGCGGAATCAATCCGGCTGAATCTAGTCAGGGTGGTCGCTGGAGCAGACATCCTTGCCCGGCCCCCTGGGTTCGGGGCCGCCAGAATGGCCCGATGAACCGCTCCGCTGACTGGCTGCATCAGGCGCACGCTGACCTCGAGCTCGCCGAGGTGAGCGCCGCCGCCGGCCACCATGAGTGGGCCTGCTTCGCCTGCCACCAGGGTGTGGAGAAGGCTCTCAAGGGTCTGCACCTGCGCCATAGCCTTCCTGATGGAGCCCCGACCGATCATTTCGGCCGACTCCAGAGCGACGACGCCCTGCGCCATGCCCGTTCGATCGTTGACGCAATCGCTGCTGCGCTGGCCTGAGCCGGCGGCGATCCTGCGTCAGGCGGCCGACTGGGCTGCCTCGGTGGCACTCGATCATCCCGGCCTGGAGAGGGTGGCCGTGTTCGGCAGCTACGGCCGTGGCCAGGCGGGTGTGGGCAGCGATCTCGACCTGCTGTTGATCGATCGCATGGCCAGGGGACCCCAGCACCAGCGCCTGCTGGGCTGGCCCTTGGCGGAGCTGCCCCTGAGCTGCGACGCTCTGGTCCTCACCCCCCAGGAGCACGCTGATCTCCTGGCCAGTGGCTCGGCGATGGCCGCGGCGCTGTGCAGCGACAGCCGCTGGTTGTGGCAGCGCCCCCCCGGCCCCCAGGACTCCGCTTGCCAAGCGGCCCCCTGAGCACGGACGATGGCCGCCAACCTTCCTGGCTCTTCTCCATGCCCGCCGAACGCAGCTTCATCGCCATCAAGCCCGACGGGGTGCAGCGCGGCCTGGTGGGCGAGATCCTGGGACGCTTCGAGCGCAAGGGCTTCAAGCTGGTGGGTCTCAAGCAGCTCACCCCCAGCCGCGAGCTTGCCGAGAGCCATTACGGTGTGCACCGCGAGCGCCCCTTCTTCGCCGGCCTGGTGGACTTCATCACCAGTGGTCCGGTGGTGGCGATGGTCTGGGAGGGCGACGGCGTGATCGCCAGCGCCCGCAAGCTGATCGGTGCCACCAAGCCCCTGGAGGCTGAGCCCGGCACGATCCGCGGGGATCTGGCCGTGAACATCGGCCGCAACGTGATCCACGGCTCCGATGCCCCGGAGACGGCCGACTTCGAGATCGGTCTCTGGTTCCAGCCCTCCGAGCTGAGCGACTGGACCCCGTCCGACCAGGGCTGGCGGGTCGAGGGCTGAGCCGGCCGACGCTGGACTCCCTGGGCCTGGTTCAGAACCGCTGCCAGCCGAACTGATCGAGCCGGGCCTGGCTGGCCGCATCGAGGCGTCCCGACAGGCCGGCGCCCAGCAAGTCGGCGGTGATCGCCGCCAGCAGCACGCCGTTGCGGTGGTGGCCGCAGCCCAGCCAGAGCCCCGGCAGCGGCCCCTCCCCCAGCAGCGGCCCCTCGTCGGGGGTGCAGGGGCGGAAACCCCACCAGCGCTCCATCGGTGGCCACTGGCTCGCCTCCGGCAGCAGGGCCGCCAGGCCCGCCTGCAGCTGGCGCTGCCCGGCGGGGGTGAGGCCATCGTCAAAGCCGGCGTCTGCTTCGCTGGTGGCCCCCACCACCAGCAGGCCGTCCTCGCGGGGCACCAGGTAGGTGCCGGGGCCGAACAGCACCCGCCGCAGCGCCTGGCGAGGGCCCTGCAGCGACAGCATCTGGCCCTTCACCGGCACGATCGGCAGCTGGGGCAGCAGCCGGGCGCTCCAGGCGCCGCAGCAGAGCACGGCGCGGCGGCTCGTCAGCCGGCGTGCCTCCCCCTCCGCTGTGCGCAGCCGTACGGCGGCCAGGGCGCCGTCGGCGTCCTGCTCCAGGGCCAGCACCTCGCAGCCCTCCTGGAAGGTCACGCCCAGCCCCACGCAGGCCCGCTCCAGGGCGCGCATCAGGCCGCGGCGATTATCGATCTGACCGTCCTGGGGGAACAGCAGCCCCGCCTGCCAGGCGGGGCCGATGCCGGGAATCTCGGCCTTCAGGGCCGCCCGATCCAGGGGCTGGCCCCAGGCGGCCGTGGCGTAGGCGTCGCGCTCCGCGGCGCTGTGAAACGGCACGACGATGCCGCAGGGCCGCAGACCGCAGGCCAGGCCGCTGTCCGCCTCGATCTGGGCCACCCAGGCGGGAATGCGCGCCAGGCTGGCCTGGCCGAGCGCCAGCAGCGGCCCCCTCAGTCCCTCGGCGTGCGGCGCCAGCATCCCCGCCGCCACGAAGCCCGCCGCCTCGCTGCGGCGCCGGCTCAGCACCAGCACCGGGGTGCCCTGACGGGCCAGTTGATGGGCCAGGGCCAGGCCCATCAGCCCGCCGCCGAGGATCAGGACCGGGTCGTGGGTGGCAGCCTCCATGGCCTGGGCGTCGGGTCGTCGGATCTGTGCTGTTCCAAGTGTGGCGGCCGGCGCCCCCTCCTCCCCTCAGGGCACTTCCATAGGATCGGCGCCAGCAGCGCAGCAGGAGTACCGCGATGGCAGGGGCGAGTTGGGAGGCGGTGATCGGTCTGGAGACCCACGTGCAGCTGGGCACGGCCAGCAAGATCTTCAGCAGTGCCTCCACCACCTTCGGCGACGACCCGAACACCCACATCGATCCGGTGGTGTGCGGCCTGCCCGGCACCCTGCCGGTGCTGAATCAGAAGGTGCTCGAGTATGCGGTCAAGGCCGCCATGGCCCTGAATCTGAAGGTCGCCGAGCACAGCAAGTTCGACCGCAAGCAGTACTTTTACCCAGACCTTCCCAAAAACTATCAGATCTCTCAATACGACGAGCCGATTGCTGAAGACGGCTGGATTGAGGTGGAGGTGGCGGAAAAAGGCAAGGACACCTACACCAAGACGATCGGCATCGAGCGGCTGCACATGGAGGAGGATGCCGGCAAACTGGTGCACGCCGGCAGCGACCGACTCTCCGGCAGCAGCCACTCCCTGGTGGACTACAACCGCGCCGGTGTGGCCCTGGCCGAGATCGTGTCCAAGCCGGATCTACGCACCGGCCGGGAGGCCGCTGAGTATGCCTCGGAAATCCGCCGCATCATGCGCTATCTCGGCGTGAGCGACGGCAATATGCAGGAGGGTTCCCTGCGCTGTGACGTCAACATCTCGGTACGCCGCGGGCCCGATGCCCCCTTCGGCACCAAGGTGGAGATCAAGAACATGAACTCCTTCTCGGCGATCCAGAAGGCGATTGATTACGAGATCCAGCGGCAGATCAAGGCCTATGAGGCCGGGGAGCCGGTGGTGCAGGAAACGCGCCTCTGGGATGAGGGCAAACAGCTCACCAGGAGCATGCGCTCCAAGGAGGGGGCCAGCGATTACCGCTATTTCCCCGATCCGGATCTGGGGCCGATCGAGGTGAGCGCCGAGCAGCGCCAGGCCTGGCTGGCGGAGCTGCCCGAGCTGCCCGCCGTCAAGCGCCACCGCTATGCCGACAGCCTGGGTCTGTCGATCTATGACGCCCGGGTGCTCACCGATGAGCGGCCGATGGCGGAGTACTTCGAGGCGGCGGTGGCGGCCGGCGGCGATCCCAAGAGTGTTGCCAACTGGCTCAGCGGCGACATCGCCGCCCACGTCAACGCCCACCGTCTCAGCTACAGCACCCTGCCGCTGCGCCCGGAGCAATTGGCCGAACTGGTGCAGTTGATCGACGCCGGCACCATCAGCGGCAAGATCGCCAAGGAGATCCTGCCCGACCTGCTCGCCTCGGGGGGGTCGGCCAGGGCGATGGTGGAGGCGAAGGGCCTGGGCCTGATCAGTGATCCCGCCGCGATCACCCAGGTGGTGGAGGAACTGCTGGCGGCCCATCCCGCCGAAGTGGAGGCGTTCCGGGGTGGCAAGACCAAGCTCCAGGGCTTCTTCGTGGGGCAGCTGATGAAGCAGACGGGAGGCCGGGTCGATCCGAAGCTCGCCAACGCGATCCTCAGCCAGAAGCTCAAGGGCTGAGGTCGCGGCGCTTCGCTGGGCTGGCTGGGCTGGCCAGCGGTACCGCCAGCTGACGCACCAGCCCCTGCCGGTCGCCACCCGTGTCGATGCCGTTGTCGATCACCACATCGGCCAGGGGCCGTTTGCGCTCCAGTGGCCACTGGGCCTCCAGGCGGGCGCGGGCCTCGGAGGCGCTGAAGCCATCGCGCTGCTGCAGCCGCCGCAGCTGTTCCGCTTCGGGGCAGTCGACGAGCCAAATCTCACTGCAGAGCTCCTGCAGGCCGGCCTCGAACAGCAGCGGAATCATCAGCACCACCGCCGGGGCCTGCGTCGGCCGCGCCAGTTCGGTGTCAAAGCGTGCCCGCACCAGCGGATGCACCAGCCGCTCGAGCCAGCGCCGCTCGGCCGCATCGGCGAACACGATCCGCCCCAGGGCCCCCCGATCGATCGCGGCCTCGCCCCCCACCCGGGCGCCGTAGCGCGCCAGCACCGCCCGGGCGCCCGCACTCCCGGGGGCGAGGGCCTCGCGGGCGTACTGGTCGGCGTCGAGCACCGGCAGGCCGAAGCGCTCCGCCAGCAGCCGCGCCACCGTGCTCTTGCCTGTGGCGATACCGCCGGTGAGGCCGATGCGGCGCTGGTTCATGGCTGACGCCCCGGCGCGGCGGATCGCCCCCCCAGGCTAGGAACGGCGCCGCCCCCCGGCCGGAGCGCGAAGCCGGAGTGCGAGGCCGGGGCGAGAGGATGGGGCCTTCGCGCGCCCTTCGCCCCGTGATCGCAACGCCGTTCCCCGCTGCCGAGGGCCAGCCCGCCACCTGGCGCCCGATCCCTGGCGGGCTCACGGCTCCGGCCGGCTTCCTGGCCGCCGGCATCACCGCGGGCCTCAAGCCGTCCGGCAATCCCGATCTGTCGCTGCTGCTGGCCCCCGAGGGGGCGGTCTGTGCCGGCAGCTTCACCACCAACCGGGTGCGGGCGGCCTGTGTCGACCTCTGCGCCGAACGCCTGGCGGCCGGTGGCGGCCGGGCCCGGGCGGTGCTTACCAACGCCGGCCAGGCCAATGCCTGCACGGGCGAACGGGGCCGCATCGACAGCCTGGCGGCCACCGCGGCGCTGGCCGAGCGCCTGGGGCTGGTGCCGGCGGAGGTGCTGATCTGCTCCACCGGCGTGATCGGTGTGCCGATTCCGATCGACACCCTGATCGCCGGCCTGGACCCGCTGGTGGCCGCCCTGTCGCCCCAGGGGGGCGCCGCCGCCGCCCGGGCGATCCTCACCACCGATCTGGTGGACAAGCAGATCGCCCTGGAGGCCAACCTGGGCGGCCGCCGCGTGCGGCTGGGCGGCATGGCCAAGGGCTCGGGGATGATCCACCCCGCCATGGCCACGATGCTGGGGTACCTGAGCTGTGATGCCGGCGTGCCGGCGGAGCTCTGGCGGGCGATGGTGCAGCGGGCGGTGGAGCGCTCCTTCAATGCGATCACGGTGGACGGCGACACCAGCACCAACGACACGTTCCTGGCCTTTGCCGCCGGCGAGCCCCTGAGCCCCGAGCACTTCGAGGCGCTGGAGGCTGGCCTGACGGCGGTGTCGCAGCACCTGGCGCGCGCGATCGCCCGCGACGGCGAGGGGGCCACCTGCCTGCTGGAGGTGACGGTGGAGGGTACCGCCAGCGATGGCGACGCCCGTGCCATCGCCCGCACGGTCTGCGGCTCCTCGCTGGTGAAGTGCGCCGTGCACGGCCGCGACCCCAACTGGGGCCGCATCGTGGCCGCCGCCGGCCGCGCCGGCGTGGCCTTCGACCCGGAGGTGGCGGCCCTCTGGCTGGGCGAGTACCAGCTGATGGCGACCGGCCAGCCCCTGGCCTTCGATCGCCCCGCCGCCTCCCGCTACATGCGCGAGCGCGCCGCCGGCGCCTACCTCGTCGACGACACCGTGGCCATCCGCCTGGCCCTCGGCGACGGTCCCGGCCGGGGCCTGGCCTGGGGCTGCGACCTCTCGGATCAGTACGTGCGCATCAACGCCGATTACACGACGTAGGGGCAGACCTGCTGCACTGCAAGGGATCTGGGGGGGGGG
>CAIRWM010000092.1 GCA_903882285.1 uncultured cyanobacterium | reverse complement strand
CTGCAACGTGGCCCTGCTGCTCGGCCAGCCGCTGCTGCTCACCGGTGAACCCGGCACCGGCAAATCGCGCTTTGCTTATGCCCTGGCCTGGGAATTCGGCCTCGGCGATCCGCTGGTGTTTGAGGTGAAATCCACCAGCACCGCCCGCAGCCTCTTCTATCAATACGACGCCCTGCAGCGCTATCAGGACATCCAATCCGGCATCATCGCCAAGGACGCCCCTCCGACCAATTACCTGACGATCCAGGCCTTGGGCCAGGCGATCATCAACAGCCATGCCCCCGCGGATCTACCCACCGCCATCGCCGGCCTGGCCCACAGCGGAGCGCCGCGGCGCTCGGTGGTGCTGCTCGATGAGGTGGATAAAGCGCCGCGCGACTTCCCCAATGATGTGCTCAATGAGCTGGAGGATCTCTACTTCCGCATCCCGGAACTGGGGGATCTGCGGCTGCAGGCCAAGCCTGAACTGCGTCCGCTGATGGTGCTCACCAGCAATTCAGAACGGGATCTGCCGGATGCCTTCCTGCGGCGTTGCGTTTATTACCACCTTCCCTTTCCGGATCGCGAAAAGCTTGAGGAGATCGTGGCGCTGCAGCTACAGGAGTTCCCGGCCAGTACGCCTCTAAACCGCGATGCGATCACCCTGTTTCTGAAGTTGCGAGAGCCCAGCAGCGGCCTGCGCAAGAAGCCGGCCACCGCCGAACTGTTGCTCTGGCTGCTCACCCTGCAGCGACTGCTGGGCGAGAGCGGCGAGGCGAACGGCCTGCGCGGTAACGGCCAGAAAGAAGCGGTGCAGCGCAGCCTCAGCAGCCTGATCAAAACGGCCGACGACCGCACTCGAGCAGAAGAGCTGGTGAACCAGTGGCTGAGCGGCTGAGCGGCACCTGGCCCGAGCAGCTGGAGGAGCTGCTGGAGCGCCTGCGGCAGGAGGGCTTCCGCATCGGCGTAGCGGAAACCCTGCGGCTGCATCGGCTGCTGCTGGCCCTAGTGGACCGGGGCGTTCCCCTGGACGATCCCCAGCGGCTGACCAGCCTGCTGGGGCCGGTGCTCTGCCGCTCGGCCAGCGAACAGGAAGCATTTGCGCGGCATGTGCGCAGCTGGTGGCCGCAACCGCTGCCGCAGCCCTCGCCTCTGCAGGAAGCGCTTAAGGCTGTGGAGCGCCGCCGCAATCGCCTGCTGCGCTGGCTGCCGACCCGCCCGCTCGCCATGGCCCTGGCGGCGGGGATAGCGGCGGCGGCAGTAGGCGTAACCGGGGTGGTGCGCTGGCAGCAGGCAGCCCGACCCGATCCGGCGCCGGGGCAGCCCATGCCAACGCCAAAGGATGGTTCCGCTGATCGCCGGCAACCGAACAAAAAGCCCGAACCTTCCCGCCTCGAGCCCCAAACCCCCACCGAGCCAGCTACGGAACTGCTTGCCCGGGAGGAGGGGCTGCTGCTGCTGCCAGTCGATTTAGCCCTGCTCCTGCCCATCGGCCTGCTGCTGTCGATGGCGGCGGTGCAGGGGAGCGTGCGCTGGTGGTGGTGGCGCCAGGCCCGCCTGGTGATGCAGCGCCTGCCCAGCCGCGGAGATCCCCAGCTGCATCGAATTGCCCTGGAGGCGATCGACACAAACCTGCTGGCCCTGCCGGAGCGGCATCGCCTCGGCCGGGCGCTCAACCGCTGGCAGAGCCTGCCCTCCGGCGAACTGGATGGCGCCGCCACCGTGGAGCAGAGCCTGCG
>CAIRWM010000091.1 GCA_903882285.1 uncultured cyanobacterium | reverse complement strand
TAGGCCTCGCACCTACGAGGACGACACCGTGGCCGAGGTGATCAATCGGGCACTGCAGACCACGCCCCCCGACGGCAGCACCCACTGGAGCGCCAGAACTCTGGCTGCAGCAACAGGGATCTCCAAGACCACGGTTCACCGAGGCTCTCCTGATCATCAGCGGCCTAGTGTTGGCGAGAGAGGCTCAACTCAGCGAGCGAATCCTTCGAGAAGTTTGCGGAAATATACGTTCCATCCCGCTACGCCAGCTGCCGATTGAGGCCACCCTGCTCCTGCTGTAGATAGGCGAGAACGGTCAACGGCTCCAGGCTCGCCCCAACGACCACCCTCCCCCGCTGGCCCCGTCAGGCCACCGGCAAGGTGTAGGGCTGCCCAGGCACCGGATCGATGAAACGGCAGCCCGCTGCCTGTCCTTGTGCGACCGTCTCGGCCGCCTCTGCCGCACTGCCCTGCACCCACAGCCAACGCTGCAGCAGCCCCTCGAAGCGCACATCACCTCCGGCCGAGCTGGCCAGCACCGTGCGCGGCTGAAAACGCTCCAGCAGATGGGGCAGCACTTGGCGTCCACGCACAAACGCCCCAGCCAAAGGAAGGCCAAGATCCAGCACCGGTGTGATCACCGCGTCCAGGGAGCGGGGTAGCAGATCGGGCGCCAGGAAGCCATGGGGCTCCAGATACAGGCTGCCGCCGGCGTGATCCAGCAAATAGCCATTCTCCAGCTGCGGCACGGCGGCGCCGGCGGTCGCCGTGAGCGTCAGGCCGCCATGGCGATGGCTCTGACCTGGACGCAGCTCCGTCACACGATGGAACCCCAGGGATTGCACCTGGCGTGCCGCGCCAGGGGAGGCCACCACGGCCAGATCCCGCGGCAGCAGCTCCAGGCTGGGGCGATGGCAGTGGTCGGCCAGGCCCTGGGTCAGCAACAGGAGATCGAGCGCCACTGGGACCGGCCAGGGGTGGGGCAGCTCCCCCCTCAGCAGCCAGGGCCCGGGAGGAAACACCAGCGAGCCACACAGCCAGGGATCCACCAGCAGACGCAGCGTCTCACCGGCAGCGGCGAAGTCCAGCAGCCAGCCATTGGCTCCGCTGTAGGTGGCCTGCAGCGTCATGCCAGGGCCAGAGGCGCCGGCCTCGGCGGCGCGAAGCGGCGCCACAGCATCAGGGCATGGGCACTGCAGCGCAGGGCGGAGAGCACGGCCAGGCCGATGCAGAGAGGACAGTGCATCAGGCTCATGGACTGCTTAAGACGACTCCAATCCCACCATGGCACCTTTCGCCGGACCGTGCCTGACCTAAACAGGAGTGGGTCGTTTCTTCGCCTGCCCCTGCCCCCGTTTCCACCGTCCCCCCCCTTCAGCGTGTTCCGCCTCAGTGAACTGAAGCTGCCGCTGGATCACAGCGAGGCCGACCTGGACGCGGCCATCTGTCGCCGCCTGCACATCCCGCCGCAGGCCCTGATCCGCCGCCGGCTGGTCAAGCGCAGCGTGGACGCCAGGCGCAAGGGGGCGATCGCACTGGTCTACTGCCTCGACCTAGACCTCGCCCTCGACGCCGCGGCCCGGCGGAGCCTGCTGCGCCGCTTCGCCGACGACCCCCATCTCAAGTCCACCCCGGACACCCGCTACCGCTGGGTGGTGGCCCCCGGCGCGCCCGCTGCCGAGGTGAAGACAGGGCGGCCGGTTGTGGTGGGCGCCGGACCCTGCGGCTACTTCGCCGCCCTGCTGCTCGCCCAGATGGGCCTGCGACCGCTGCTGCTGGAGCGCGGCCGCGAGGTGAAGCGCCGCAGCGCCGACACCTTCGGCTTCTGGCGCCGCGAGCGGGGTTTCGACCCGGAGTCCAATGCCCAATTCGGCGAGGGAGGGGCGGGCACCTTCTCCGACGGGAAGCTCTACAGCCAGGTGAGCGAAGCCCCCAGCCTGGTGCGCAAGGTGCTCGAGGAACTGGTGGCGGCCGGCGCCAACCCCGAGATCCTCACCCTCCACCGCCCCCACATCGGCACCTTCAAGCTGGCCACTGTGGTCCGAGGTCTGCGCGCCAGGATCGAGGCCCTCGGCGGCGAGGTGCGCTTCGAGCACCGGGTCAGCGATCTGCTGCAGGAGGCTGGGCCTCACGGGCGTCTCTGCGGGCTGCGCATCGCCGATGGCCAGACGATCCGCACCGACCATGTCGTCCTAGCCGTGGGGCACAGCGCCCGGGACACCTTTGACATGCTGCAGCGCCGCGGTGTGGCCATGGAAGCCAAACCGTTCGCCGTCGGCCTGCGCATCGAACATCCCCAGGCCCTGATCGACAGAGCCCGCTGGGGGGCAGACGCCGGCCATCCACGCCTGGGAGCGGCGGAGTACAAGCTGGTGCACCACGGCCGGGCCAACCGGGACGTCTACAGCTTCTGCATGTGTCCGGGCGGCCTGGTGGTGGGAGCCACCTCGGAACCGGGATGCGTCGTGACCAACGGCATGAGCCAGCACACCCGCAACGAGCGCAATGCCAACAGCGGCATCGTCGTCAACGTGACCGTGGACGACCTGGCGCCCTGGGCGCGCTTCCCTGGAGATCCGCTGGCCGGGGTGGCCTTCCAGCGCCACTGGGAGCGGAGAGCCTTCGCGGCCGGCGGCGGCGACTACCGGGCTCCGGCCCAGTGGGTCGTGGATTTCCTGGCACGCCGCAGCAGCACTGCCGTGAGCGAGGGGCTGGAGGCCTCCTATCTGCCGGGGGTCAGACTCGGCAGCCTGGACGACTGCCTGCCGGAGGTCATGCTGGAGGCGCTGCGGGAAGCCCTGCCGGCCTTTGAGCGACGCATCCCCGGCTACGCGGGAGAGGGAGCACTGCTCACAGGAGTCGAGACCCGCACCTCATCACCGCTGCGCCTGAGCCGCAACCCGGAAAGCCTGCAGAGCATGAACGTCCCCGGTTTGTTTCCCGCAGGAGAGGGAGCCGGCTACGCCGGTGGCATCCTCTCGGCGGCGATCGATGGAATCAAGGTGGCCGAGGCTGTGGCGATCAGCCTTCATCGTCCTCGCTGCCCAGGGGAACCAGACGAATCTGCTTGCGACCCAGCTTGATCTCGAACTCGTCGCCGGGCTTGAGGTCGAGCATGGCGGTGTAGGCCTTGCCAACCATCAAGTTGCCGTTGAACTGGACCTTGGTGTTGAAGCTCAGCTTGCGGCCGGCCTTGCCGACCTTGGGGGCCGCGCCGAAGTCCACGCCCTTGGCGTTGAGCAGCGCTTCGTAGAAGGCAGTGAAGTTGAGCCTTTCGCTGCCATCGGTCTTGCCGGAGACATAGCCGCAGGCCCGGACGAGGTCGGATTTGCTGACATCTCCCAGCTCCTTGACTTTGGCGAGGAGGTCGGCACCGGTGAGCATAATCTGATGAACTTTTGCATATGCACTTTATGCATTTTTTGAAGTTTCCGCAAGGTTCCGTCCGGCGCGGTCTGTGCTGCGGCATCGCGCCGGTCCCGCCAGATGAGGCCAGCAATCAGGCCTGGGAGACGACGCCGCTCCACTGCACCGCCTTCACCTGATCCCGCCGCCACGAGTGAAACAACTCGGTTTCGGACACGGTGCAGAGCGGACAGGCGGTGATCCGTTCCGCGCTCAGCCCCTCATGCTCCAGCTGGCGCACCGTGGCGGCTCGGATGTCGAGACGATCATGGTGAGGGTCGGGATCGGCCAGCAGGGATCCACAGGCGATCAGTTCCTCCAGCGCCACCTCGTTCTCCAGGCCCCCGGGCCGCAGGGCCGCTGCCACCTGCAGGCTCACCGGCCGCTCCACCTGATAGTGGGCACCGCACACCGCCGGCCCCAGGGCGGCCAACAGATCGGTGCGCCGGGAGCCAGAGGCCTCAAGGCGATCGATCGCCGCCGGGAGGATCCGACCCGCCACGCCGCGCCAACCGGCATGGCAGGCAGCCACCCTGCCGCTGGCGGGATCGACGATCAGCACAGGCGTGCAGTCGGCACCACAGACCCAGAGACTCTGACCGCCAGCCTCGCTGACCAGACCATCGGCCTCGGGCCAGGGGGCACCGCTGGCCTCGCCGGCAGGCAGCACCAGGGCGCTGTGGATCTGCTGGGGCCGGTGCACGCTCACACCGGCGCTGAGGTAGCCGGCCAGCTCATCGGGCCCGCGCCCCTGCCAGAGGCGGGTGAAAAAGCCATGCTCAAACTCCCGAAGCAGGTCGGCCTGCAGATAGTGGCCGCCATAGGTGCCCACCCAGGTCCAGCCGTTCAGGGCGTTGAAGCCCACGTCCGGTCGATCGAAAGGGTGCTCCAGCGCCTCAGCCATCGGGCAGGTCCCGCAACAGCCAAAAGCCATCGAGGCGCTCGGCATCGGCGGCGCTCTGCACAGCGATGAACTGCATGCTGGCCGCGTCGCGACGGGCGGCGCCGAACGCCGCGGCGGCGGCGGCCGCCTCCTCAGGCGGCAGGGTGGCCAGCAGCCAGCGGTCTTCGAGGCCGGCTTCGAGAATCAGCTGATCAGCCTCAATCTCAAGGCGCACGGGTTCCAGACCCGCCAGCCAGCCGGCAATCGCCAGCGCCCGGGTACGGCTGAACAGACGGATGCCGGGCACGGGGGTGTCGGCGCCGATGCCGGGCCTGGGGGGCAACAGGGCGGCAAAGCCGATCTCCCAGTCGAACGCGTCGGCCAGCACCCCGGCCGGCAGGGTCGCCCAGTCCCAACGATCGCCGCGCAGGGCCTCCGGCAACGGCACGGGCACAGGGCGGATCGGCTGGGGCGGCGGCGCCAGAGGTCCGGCCATGAAGCCGGGCTCGGCGGGGTAGACGCTGGCCTCGCGCTCCTGAAGCCACTCGACGAGGGCATAGCAACGGCGGCTCGGCACCAGCTCCAGGCCGAGGCCCTCAGCGGCCCGCTGCACCATCGTGCGCATCGAACCGCGCCAGCAGCGCAGCCGCCGCGGCGCCGGCAGCCCTTGCTCGGCCGCGTCGGCGAGGGCGTCCTCGATCGCCTGGCGCAGCCACACCGAATTGACGCTGGTCGCCGGACAGGCTCGCAGCCAGCGGAAACCTGCGCCGCCCTCGTCACGGGGATCGGGCGTCGCGCACAGCAGCAGCTCCCAGCGCTTCTTGCCGTCCTCTTCGAGGATCGGCCGCGAGTAGTAATCGAGTTCCCAGTCCGCTCCGGAGCGCACCGCCGTTTCAGCCGCCTCCGGACTCATCCCGCCGCCTGCTCCTGTTGGCGCAGCTGCGAGCGGGCACGGTTGGCCCGATCCTCAGCCTCGGCCATCACCTGCTCCTTGGCGATCAGCAGCTCGCCGGGCTGGGCCTCCAGCAGGGCCGTGTTGAGGGCGATACGGCCGCGGCCGGGGTCGAGATCGGTGATCAGGGCCCGGAGGCGCTCACCGGGCTGGAAGGCCTCGCGCAAATCGCTCAGGGCACCACCGGTGACGCTGGAGTGGTGCAGCAAGCCGCTGACACCGCCAAGGTCGATGAAGAAGCCATAGGGCTTGATCGAGACCACCTGGCCCTCCACCAGCTGCCCCACCTCCAGCTCGGCGAAGCGGGCGGCGGTGGCGGCGCGCTTCGCCGAAAGCACGAGCTTGCGGGTGTCCGCATTGACCTCCAGGAAGGCGACGCCCAGGGTCTTGCCCACCAGCGCCTCGTGGTTCTCGCCTTCATTGAGCTGGGAGCGGGGAATGAAGCCGCGCAATCCCTCCAGATCACAGGTGACGCCGCCGCGGTTGAAGCCGGACACCTTGACCTGCACGACCTTCCCATCCTTCTCCATCGCCCGCACCTTCTCCCAGCTCTGGCGCAGGGCCAGGGCGCGGGCGCTGATTGTCACCATGCCGTCGGCGTTCTGCTCTCGGGTGACCAGCACCTCCACCACCATCCCCTTCGGAAAGCGTTCCTTGAGGTTGGTGATCACCCCCAGGCCGGCCTCGCTCTTAGGCATGAAGCCGGGGGCCTTGCCGCCGATATCGACGTAGACACCATCACTTTCAACATTGAGCACGGTGCCGCTCACCACCTCGCCAGTGGTGCCAACCGGCTCATTCTCATCGAGGGCGGCGAGGAAGGCCTCCTCGTCAAAGTCGAACTCGTCGACGGTGCGGGCGATGGCCTGGGAAGCTGAAGCGTCAGTGCGGCGAGCGGCTCCGGAGCGGGAGTCCTGACGGGGGCCCTGAGCACCCCCACGCCCGCCGCGGGCGGGATCCGGACCCAGCAGATCGGCCATGGTGAGCCCCTCCATGGACCCAAGGTCGAAGAGCTCGTCGTCGGAGACGGTGCCAGCGACGGAGCGGCGCGCCGGATCTGCAACGGGCGCCGCAGAGTGTTCAGAAGCCGGGGCCACAGCCGATGACAAGGCCACTGGCGCCGCCGGAGCGGTGGCGACGCGGGGATGGAGAAGACTTCCGTCAGCGGCAGCGGCAGCGGCCGGCTCCTCCTTTTTGATCATCAACACCTGGGGCGGCTTGCGGGGCGGCGCCACCGCCGACTCCGGACGCTGGCCAGGGCTCCGGAGCTGACGCGGTTCGGTGGTGCCGGATCCGGCCATGACCACAGGAATGCACAGGTTTCACACTGTACGAAGCCAGAGCCGCCCAATCGGGCGTTCAGCCCCCCTCCGCCACCAGCCCATGGCCCCTTCCTCCCGCCGGCTCGAGCAGCTCAGCTGGCCCGAACTGCAGCGCCAGGCCCACCGTCCGGGCAGCACGGTGCTCTGGCCCCTCGGGGCGGTGGAGCAGCACGGCCCTCACCTGCCCCTCGGCAGCGATGCGCTGTTCGCCGATCGGGTCAGCGACGCCGTGCTGGCGCGCCTCGACCCGGAGCTGCCCCTGTGGCGCCTGCCGCTGCAGAGCATCGGCTTCTCGCCGGAGCATCAGGGCTTCTGCGGCACCCTCACCCTGCCCGCCGAGGTGCTCCTCGCCCTGGTGATGGCGGTGGGCCGCAACCTGGCGGAAGCGGGCTTCGCCAGGCTGGTGCTGCTCAATGGCCACGGCGGCCAGATCGCCCTGCTCGAGGTGGCGGCCCGGCAGCTGCGGGCCGCTCATCCCAGCCTGGCCGTGCTGCCTTGCTTCATATGGCGCGGTCCGGAGGGCATCGGCGAGCGGATCCCCGAACCGGAGCGCAGCCATGGCCTGCATGCCGGCCTGGCCGAAACCAGCCTGATGCTGCACCTGGCCCCCGAGCTGGTGGGGCCGCTGCCCCCAGCCGACGGCGCCGCGGCGACGACGGCCCCTGAGGGTTGGAGCCTGGAAGGGGCGGCGCCGGCCGCCTGGCTGACGGCCGATATCAGCACGAGCGGCGTGGTGGGCGATCCAGCCGGCGCCGATGCCACCCTGGGGGCAAGCCTGTTTGAGGCCCTGGTGGAGGGCTGGCGGCGGCGACTGGATGCCCTGCTCCGCAGCGACTGGCCGCCGAACCTCCACGCAAGGTGATTACAGTCAGCCCACCTTTATGCGCTTGTCATGCCAACCCTCGAAACCTCTGCGGCCGGCGCCGTCACCGGCCAGAGCACCAATGACTCCGGCCTGCCCGACTTCACCAGCGCCACCTACAAAGATGCCTACAGCCGCATCAACGCGATCGTGATCGAGGGCGAACAGGAAGCCCACGACAATTACGTCTCGATCGGCAGCTTGCTTCCCGACCAGGCCGAGGAGCTCTCCCGCCTGGCGCGCATGGAGCTGAAGCACATGAAAGGCTTCACTGCCTGCGCCAACAACCTCGATGTCACAGCCGACATGGCCTTCGCCAAGGAATTCTTCGCGCCACTGCACAACAACTTCCAGAAAGCGCTGGCCGAAGGCAAGGTGACCACCTGCCTGTTGATTCAAGCCATTCTGATCGAAGCCTTCGCCATCTCGGCCTACCACATCTACATCCCGGTCGCCGATCCCTTCGCCCGAAAGATCACAGAGGGCGTTGTCAAAGATGAATACACCCACCTGAACTATGGCCAGGAGTGGCTCAAGGCCAACCTCGACACCGTGCGCGACGAACTGGAGCAGGCCAACCGCGACAACCTTCCCCTGGTCCGCAAGATGCTCGATCAGGTGGCCGGCGATGCCGCGGTCCTGCACATGG
>CAIRWM010000090.1 GCA_903882285.1 uncultured cyanobacterium | reverse complement strand
TGCGAGAGTACCTGGTCATGGAGATTGACTTCGAGGCCCCCGAGAGGTAGGTGGGTTGATGATGACAACCAATAGCCAGAAAAAAGTAATTGCAATCGGAGCTCTCAATTCGAGATGTAGAATTAGAAACATGCAACATGCAGAACCGGTACCTTCGAGCAAGCCCCTCGAGTGAACAGGCCGCCTCAAGCTCTCCGCTGCGCCACCCCAGGCTCCCTGCCTGCCACTCAAAGGCAGCGTTATCCGTACGAGAAGCAAAGCCACCTGACGAAGAAGGATCGCTTGGTCAAGATGGTCCATGCCGCCTGGAACTTTCGCCTCTGCGGGCCAACTGCCAACCCTGACGAGCAGCCCTTCTCGATCTTCCTGGAGCTGGGCAGCCCGACGCAGTGGGCATACAGCAACAGCAGCACCACCATCATCTGCGGCTCATAGGCCTTCTCACCCCGCGGGCCCTTCTGCCCGTAGACGGCGGGGATCCCCTCAAGATCCACCTCAGCCGCCAGATCGAGAAGGACGAACACCAGATGGTTCTCCGGCAACCAAACCACCGGCGATGGCGGAAGCAGCGTCTTCTCGGGGTTCCAGGAGCGAAACAACCTGGGCTTGCCCAGGTCCCGTTCTCTCGCCCAGAAGCATTGCCATCACACAGTTTTGGGCAGATTTCAGGGCGTCTGTGGAGAGCTCGGGTGCTGATCAATGCGCGACAAGCTCCTAGACAGGGGCATTCCGCCCTCCGTACCAGTGGTTGCCGGCAACGCCCCCGTTCCCTCTGTTCTGCGCGGCGCCGATCTGCTGAATGACCCCGTCCTCAACAAGGGCACAGCCTTCAGCCGCGAAGAGCGCCATGCGCTCGAACTCGAGGCTCTGCTGCCCTGGCAGGTGGAGACGATCGAGCAGCAGGTGCTGCGCTGCCGCCGCGCCTTCGACGCGATGGGCAGCGACCTGGAGCGCTATGCCTACGTCCAGACGCTGCGCGAGCGCAACCTCACGCTGTTCCATCGCTTCCTGGCCGACCACATCGAGGCAGTGATGCCGATCGTCTACACCCCCACGGTGGGCTCGGCGATCCAGCACTTCAGTGCCTCGTACCGCAGTCCCTCCCAGGGGGTCTACCTGGCGGCCCCGCTGCAGGAACGCTTCCCTGAGATCCTCCGTCAGGCGTGCGGTCGCCATGGCGCCGCTTCACCGTCGCTGCTTCTCGTCACCGACGCCCAGGGCATCCTCGGCATTGGCGATCAGGGGGTCGGCGGCATTCATATCTGCCAGGGCAAGCTCGCCGTGTACACCCTCTGCGCCGGCCTCGACCCACAACGCTCTCTGCCGGTGATGCTCGATGTCGGCACCGACCGGGAAGCGCTGCTTGCCGATCCCACCTACCCCGGCCTGCGGGAACGGCGGCTGAATGGGGCCGAGTACGACGCCCTGATCGAGCGGTTCGTCGCCGCGGTGGAGCAGGTGTGCCCGGGGGCCCTGGTGCATTGGGAGGACTTCGGCGCCGCCAATGCCCGCCGTGTGCTGGAGCGCTACCGCGGGCGGCTACCGAGTTTCAATGACGACATTCAGGGCACCAGCGGCGTGGCCTGCGCCGCCATCCTGGCCGGTCTGCGCGGGCTGGGCCAACGCCTGGCCAACCAGCAGATCGTGATCTTCGGGGCCGGCAGCGCCGGTTGCGGCATCGCCGAGCGCCTATGGCGGCTGCTGCAGCGCCATGGGCTGGGAGCCCAGGAGGCCGCCGATCGGCTCTGGCTGCTCGATCGCCACGGCCTGATCCACGCGGCCATGGAAGCCGAGGGCCTGGCCGCCCCGCCGCCGGCGGCACGGCCCTACGTCAAGCGAGCCGAGCAGCTGGAAGGTCTGGGCCGCGATGGCCAGGGCCGCATCGGCCTGCAGAGTGTGATCGAGGCGGTGGCCCCCGGGATCTTGATCGGCACCTCCACCTGCGCCGGCGCCTTCGATGAGGGCGTGGTGGAGACCCTCTGCCGGGGCTGCGAGCGGCCGATCGTGCTGCCGCTCTCCAACCCCACCGCCCTGGCCGAGATCACCCCCGAACAGCTGCTGCGCTGGAGCCACGGCCGCGCCCTGGTGGCCACCGGCAGCCCCTTCGCACCGGTGACGCTGGACGGGCGGGAGCGGATCATCGGCCAGTGCAACAACTGCTTCGTCTTCCCCGGCCTCGGCTTCGCGGCGATGGCGGTGGGCGCACGCGAGGTGAGTGAGGCAATGATCGACGCCAGCATCGAGGCCCTGGCGGAATCGATCCCCGCCAGCCGCGATCCGGAGGCGGCGCTGATGCCGCCCCTATCCGCGGTGCAGGCGGTGTCGCGGGCGGTGGCGGAGGCCGTGGCCCGCGCCGCGGTGGATGAAGGCCTGGCCCGGAGCGCGGCCAGCCACGACGAAGCGCTGGCGCGGCTGGAGGCCTGCCGCTGGCGGCCCGAATACGCCGCGGTGCAGCCGGGCTGGCTCGGTTCACAATAAGAGGTGTATCACCTGTTCGCAGCAGGGCTCCGCGACCACCTAGCACCTTCGGGGTCCGACCCCGTGCCGTGGGCTTCTTCGTCCAGCTCACCGACGCCATCGCCTCCCGCCAGTCGTTGCTGGTCACCGGACTGGATCCCAACCCGGAGATGCTGCAGGCCTGGGCGCACCGGCGCGGCATGGGCGGCCGCTCCTTCCTGTCGCAGGCGCGCCACTGGATCAAGGCGGTGATCGAGGCCACCGCGCCCCATGTCTGCGCCTACAAACCCAGCCTCGGTTTTTACCAGGCCCTCGGTCCGGTGGGCCTGGAGCTGCTGCGCGAGGTGCGCGAGCTGGTGCCCCTGGAGATTCCGCTGATCGTCGATGCCAAGCACGGCGACCTCAACAGCTCCTCCGCCCTTGCGCACTACCTGTTCCGCGAGCTGGGGGCCGACGCCGCCACCCTCAGCCCGCTGCCCGGCCAGGACATCGCCGCCCCCTTCCTGCTCTATCCCGACAAGGCGGTGGTGGTCACCTGCCACAGCTCCAACCCGGCGGCCCGGGTGCTGCAGCACCACCCCTCGGAGGCGGATCCGCTCTTTCTGCGCATCGTGCGGGAAACCCAGCTATGGGCCACGCCGGAGCAGCTGCTGCTGGAGGTGGGCACAAGCGATCCGGAGATTCTGGCGCGGGTGCGGCAGGAGGCGCCGGAGCGGTTTCTGATCCTGCGCAGCCTCTGGGGTGAGGAGGATCGCCTCGACGCCCTGCTGGAGGCAGGCCTGAGCGCCGCCGCCGACGGGCTGCTGCTGCCCCTGCCCCAGAACCTTCTGGTGGAGGACGACATGGCCGAGCGGGCCGAGGGGCTCAAGCAGCGCATCAACGAGCGCCGTGACCGCTGGCTGGAGAGCCGGCAGCGGGAGGCGACGACAAGCTGCAGCCTCTGGCTGCCCGCCGACGACCAGGCCCCCACCGACCCCGTGGGGCAGGATCCCGAGCAGCCCGACCCCCTGGCCAGCCTGATCCTCGATCTGTTCGACATCGGCTGCCTGCTGTTCGGCGACTACGTGCAGGCCTCCGGCGCCCTGTTCAACTACTACGTGGATCTGCGCCAGATCATCTCCGATCCCAACCTCTTCCACCGGGTGCTGCACGCCTATGCCGAGCAGCTCGAAGGGCTCAGCTTCGAGCGCATCGCCGGCATCCCCTACGGCTCGCTGCCCACGGCCACCGGCCTGTCGCTGCAGCTGCACAAGCCGCTGATCTACCCGCGCAAGGAGGTCAAGGCCCATGGCGCCCGGCGGCTGATCGAGGGCGACTTCGTGGAGGGCGATCGGGTGGCCCTGGTCGACGACATCCTGATCACCGGTGGCAGCCTGCTGGAGGGCATCGCCAAGCTCGAGAGCTCCGGCCTGGTGGTAGAAGACGTGGTCGTGTTCATCGACCACGGCGACGAGCATGGCGGCGATGGGGGCCAGGGGGGCAGCCGGGCTCTGCGCCGCCTGCAGGAGAAGGGCTACCGCTGCCGCGCCGTGCTCGACATCGCCCGCATCACCAGGGTGCTGCACCGGGCCGGCCGGATCAGCACCGCCCAGGCCTCGGTGCTGGGCGGCGAGCTCGTAGGCTGAATCTTGCGTCCTCACAGCTCCTGGGCGCCTCCCCCCCCATGGTTCAGGGCAGCCGCGCGGACCTTCCCGCCCCCCCCACGATTGGAGAACTGGAAGCGAAATATTCCCTCTACTGCAAGGCGATGCGCCTGTTGCTCAAGGAGGGTCGCAGCGCCGAAGAAATCCAGCGCACGGTGGCCTGGAGCCGGCTCCAGCAGCTGCACCTCTGCCTGCCCAACCGCTACAAGGAACCTGGATATCTGCTGGCCGTGCTGCGACGTGATCTCAGCTGAACCAGCCGCCTGGTGAGTCGCACCCCTTGAAGTCGATCTCGGATCCCTTCCTGCGCCGGCCGGTGCTGACGCTGGTCATCAGCCTGCTGATCCTGCTGGTGGGGCTGATCAGTCTGCCGCTGCTGCAGGTGGAAAACCTGCCGCCGATCGCCCCCGGACGGGTGACCGTGCGGGCCAGCTACCCCGGGGCCGGTCCCGAGGTGGTGGAACAGGGGGTGACCGCCCTGCTCGAAAAACAGCTCAACGGTCTGGAGCGGCTCGACACGATCCGCTCCACCAGCTCCGCCAACGGCAGCACGATCACCCTCGGCTTCGAGGGGGGCGATCCCGAGCTCAACCAGATCAACACCCAGAACGAGACCACCGTGGTGAGCCGGCAGCTGCCGGCCCAGGTGGCCCGCTTCGGCGTGCAGGTGCGGCGCAGCTCCGACGACCTGCTCACGGTGCTGAGTTTCAGCGCCGATCCCAGCCTCTACAACGACACCTTCCTCACCGGCTGGGTCGATCAGGTGGTGCGCGACCGGCTGCGGCGGGTTGCCGGCGTCGGCGACGTCAGCCTCTTCGGCGGCAGCAGCCTGGCTTTCCGGCTCTGGCTGGATCCAGTGCGGCTGGAGCAGCGCCAGCTCACGATCCTGGAGGTGCGCCAGGCGCTGCAGCAGCAGAACGTGCTGGCGGCCCTCGGTCAGGCCGGCGAGGCCCCGGCCCCGCCCGGTCAGGCCACCACCCTGCCCCTACGCATGGAGGGCCGGCTGCGCACCACGGAGGAGTTCGGCCAACTGGTGGTGGCCCGCAGCGCCGACGGCGGCGTGACCCTGCTGCGGGACGTGGGCCGCGTGGTGCTCGGCAGCGAGAGCTACGACACGATCGCCACCAACCTGGCCGGCCGCAACGCCGTGGCCCTGGGCGTCTACCAGCGCGACGGCAGCAATGCCCTGGAGGTGCGCCAGGGGCTGGAGCAAGCCCTCGACGAGCTGGCCCCCCGCTTCCCCCCCGGGGTGGACATGGAGGTGATCGTCGACGAGGCGCTCACGGTGCGCAGCAGCATCGACCGGGCCATCGAGGCCCTGCGCGATGCCGTGCTGCTGGTCTTCCTGGTGCTGCTGCTGGGCCTGGGCAACAGCCGTCTGGCCCTGATCACGGCTGCGGCCGTGCCCGTCTCGCTGATCGGCTCCCTGAGTGTGCTGCGCTTCACAGGGGGCTCGATCAACAGCCTTTCCCTGTTCGGCATGGTGCTGGCCTCCGGCCTGCTGGTCGACGACGCGATCGTGGTGAGCGAGGACATCGGCCGGCGCCTGGAGCGGGGCACGCCGCCGCTCCAGGCGGCGCGCGAGGCGATGGCCGAACTGGGCGGCGCCGTGATCGCCACTTCCCTGGTGCTGGTGGCGGTGTTTGTGCCGGTGCTGGGGCTGGGCGGCAGCCTCGGCCGGCTCTACGCGCCGATCGCCGTGGCGATCAGCGGCGCCATCGTGTTCTCCACGATCAACGCCGTCAGCTTCACGCCGGTGGCCGCCAGCAGGCTGCTGCGGGCCAACCAGCGCGAACCCGCCTGGCTGGGCCGCTGGATCCGGCCGCCACAGAGGGCGCTCGAGGCCCTGGAGGCGCCCTACGGCCGCTGGCTGCAGGCCGTGATGCAACGCCGACGCCTGATGGTGGCTCTATTGCTGGTCGGTCTGCTGGTGACCGTGCTGGCGATCCGCGCCCGCCCCACCGCCTTCATCCCCCAGGAGGACACCGGCCAGCTGCGCGGCGTCGTGATCCTCCCCGACGGCACCGCCCTCGAGCGCACCCAGCAGGTGCTCGAGCAGGTGCGGGCCGTGGCGAAGGAGGAGCCGCTGATCCGCAGCGCCAACTTCTACGCCGGCCGCTCCTTCGGCGACAGCAGCCCCAACAAGGGGCAGTTCTTCCTGCGCCTCCAGCCGATCGAGGAGCGCCCGGGCCCGGACCAGACCAGCGTGGCCGTGGCCGAGCGCATCAACGCCAAGCTGCGCGGCCGCATCCGCTCTGCCGTGGTGCAACTCAGCGAGGCGCCGAGCGTGCGTGGCTTCAGCAGTGAGGGGGGGCTGGAGCTGGAGCTGCTCGACACCAGCGGCGGCCAGCTCGACCTGGCGGCCTTCGAGCAGGAGGCCCGCGCCTTCATCGCCGAAGCCCAGGCCAGCGAACTGGATGGCCGCCCCGCCTTCGAGCGGGTCTCCACCCGCTTCAGCGCCGGAGCGCCGCAGCTGCAGCTGCTGCCCGATCGGCTGCGCATGGCCTCCCTCGGCATCGACCTCTCCACCCTGGTGGACACCCTCGGCGCCAGCTTCGGCAGCGACTACGTCAACGACAGCTTCGAGAGCGATCAGGTGCGGCGCGTCATCGTGCAGCTTGACGGCCGCTCCCGCCGCGACGCCAACGATGTGCTCGCCCTGCCGGTACGCAGCCGCGACGGCCGCCTGATTCCCCTGCGCCAGGTGGTGCGCGTGGAGCAGGGGGCCGGCCCCACCACGATCAACCACACCCGCCTGGTGCGCTCGATCAGCATCCGCGCCCTGCCCCGCCCCGGGGTGAGCAGCGGCCAGGCCATGGCCCTGCTGGAGCAGGTGCAGCAAGAGCGCGACAGCGACGCCCTCGACCTGGAATGGGCCGGCCTGGCCCGCGAGGAGTCCCGCGCCGGCGGCGGCAACGTGCGCGTCTTCGCCCTGGCGATCCTGGTGATGGCCCTGGTGCTGGCGGCCCTCTACGAAAACCTGGTCGACCCCGTGATCATCCTGGTCACGGTGCCGCTGGCGATGCTGGGAGCGGTGGCGGGCCTGGCGCTGCGCGGCCTCGCCCTCGATGTCTACGGGCAGATGGGGCTGCTGGTGTTGGCCAGCTTGGCCGCCAAGAACGGCATCCTGATCGTGGAGTTCGCCAACCAGCGCCTCCGGGAGGGCCTCGGCATCGACGAAGCCATCCACGGCGCGGCCGTCGCCCGTCTGCGGCCGATCCTGCTCACGGTGGTGTCCTCGATGGCGGGCTGCGTGCCGCTGCTCTTCCCCAGCGGTTCGGGGGCCGCCAGCCGGCTCAGCATCGGCACGGTGGTGTTCAGCGGCCAGCTCGTGGCCACCGTGCTCAGCCTGTTCGTGGTGCCGACGGTCTACCGAATCGTCAAGGGCTGGGAGCTGGGGCTGGTGGGGCGGATCCCTGCGTCTGCGGCGGCGGCGGGTTCTGGGGAGCCGTAACCGGTGGCAGCATCTGGGGAGCCAGGGGCCCAGGGGGCAGGGGCCGACCGGCGGGCTCGCCGGTGGGCGCCAGACTGGGATTCACCCGAGACAGCCGCAGCAGCATCGCCAGGAACGGCGACCACACGAAGGCCAGCACCAGCACCGCCAGCGCCACCTTGAGCCCCAGCGGCCAGCCCCCGGCCGCCGGGCCGGAACCACTGCTGGAACCACTGCCGGAACCACTGCCTGAGCCTGGTGCCGGGGGATCGGGCGGCCGCTCCGCAGGGCGGCTCTGCGGACTGGTCTCGTTGGCGGGGAGGGGCACCCGACGGCAGCGACTGTGCTCATGATGGAGACAGTCGGCGGCGGCGCCCACGGCCGCTGGCACGGGAGGCACCGATGGACCACAGGCCACCGCTCTGGCGCGATCGCCGCGACGCCGGCCGGGCCCTGGCGGAACGGCTCAGCGACCTGCAGGGTCAGGCCAACCGCTGCACCCTGGTGGCCCTGCCCCGCGGCGGCGTGCCGGTGGCGGCGGCCATGGCCCAACGGCTGGGCTTGCCCCTGGTCACCTGGGCCGTGCGCAAGCTGGCCCATCCCGCCTGCCCCGAGGTCGCCATCGGCGCCGTAGCCCCGGGCGGCGTGGTGCTGTGGGAGCCCCAGGCCTCCAGCCGGCTGTCACTGGAGGCGAGGGATCGCGACGCCCTGGTGGCCACGCAGGAGCGGGAGCTGGACCGGCGCCGCCAGGTCTTTGCCGACCCGGAACCGGCGGCCCTGACTGGCCGCCACCTGGTAGTGGTCGATGACGGCATCGCCACAGGCATGACGGCAAAGGCGGTCCTGCACTCGCTGCAGGCCCTGGGCCCCGCCAGCCTCACCCTGGCGGTCCCGGTGATGGATCGCCGGGTGGCCCCCGACCTGGAGGCCCTGGTCGACCGGCTGGAGGTGCTGGCGGTGGTGGAGCGCCTCCGCGCCGTGGGCGAGTGGTATGAACACTTCGAGCAGCTCGATGACGCCGATGTGCTGGCGCTGTTGCGGCACGGCGGCGACGCGGCGCCATCGTGAAGATCTTGAGCCAGACTTGGAAGGCTTGCTGAGCCTTGGAATTCGATTCCATCCCAATCGAAGCCACCAAAACAACTCCTTGTTGGCCATTAGATTGACAGTCAATCCCTAGACGCACTCCCAGTGATCCTATCCAAAATTCGAGCAGGCCTACGACCGATCCGCAGAGCGCTGCAACTGAATCCCGATCGATTTCTGAAAAAGGTACACGGTGTCATTCACGTTGGGGCCAATCATGGCCAGGAGCGAGAGCTCTACGAAATCCACAACTTGAACGTGCTCTGGATTGAACCCATCCCCGAGGTATTCGACCAGTTGAAAACCAACATCGCCAACCACCCCAAACAGCGTGCCCTGCAGGCGCTGATCACCGACGTTGACGACAAAGACTACGATTTTCACATCGCCAACAATGGAGGCGCATCCTCCTCGCTTCTGGATTTAAAGTTGCACAAGGATCTATGGCCTGGCGTTGAGTACACAGCCACCACAACCCTGAAAAGCTGCACCCTGACAACGCTGCTCAAGCGCGAACAGATCGACATTAACGCCTACAACGCGCTGATCATGGACACCCAGGGATCCGAACTGATGATCCTCAAAGGCGCCCTTTCCCTGCTTGATCATTTTGAGTACATCCAGGTGGAAGTCCCAGACTTCGAGTCGTACGAAAGCTGCTGTCAACAACCTGAGATGAGCACCTTCATGACCGAACACGGCTACCGCGAATGGTCCCGCTCCAAATTCGCCAGCCGAGCCGAAGGGGGAAGCTATTTCGATATCATTTATAAAAAGCGTCGCTGAGCGACGGCCATCCCTGATGGGACGGCCCATCCTGAGGAGACCCACGCCGCGATCCGCCGTGCTGCTCTCGGCTTCCCAGCCCATCTGGTCGCTGCCGCCCCAGGCCGTGGTGGAGGCCCTCAACAGCAGCCCCGATGGACTCAGCCAGGCCGAGGCCCAGCGCCGGCTCGAGAGCTACGGAGCGAACCGGCTCCCCCCCCTGAAGCGGCGGCCGCTGCTGCTGCGCTTCCTCGACCAGATGGTCCACTTCATGGCCCTGCTGCTCTGGATCGCCGGAACGATGGCCTTCGCCGCCGGCACCCCCGAGCTGGGCTGGGCGATCTGGGCCGTGGTGGCGATCAACGGTGTGTTCTCCTTCTGGCAGGAGTACCAGGCGGAGCGCACGCTGGAGGCGCTCACTCGCTCGCTGCCGCGCCAGGTGCAGGCCTGGCGCGACGGCCAGCTGCGCTCCCTCAACGCCGAGGAGCTGGTGGCGGGCGACCGGCTGCAGCTGGAGGAGGGGGACCGGGTGCCGGCCGACAGCCGCCTGGTGGTGGCCCATGAGCTGTCGGTGGACCTCTCGGTGCTCACTGGCGAATCCCAGCCCGTCGCCCGCCAGGCCGAGGCGGCGGTGCCGCTGCCGGTGGAGGCGATCCTCACCACGAGCGAGCGGCCCAACCTGGTGCTGGCCGGCAGCACGATCGCCTCCGGCCGGGGCGAGGCCTTCGTCTATGCCACGGGCAGCGAGACGGAGTTCGGCCAGGTGGCCCATCTGGCGGCCGGCACGGCGCGGGCCGCCAGCACGCTCGAACAGCAGGTGGCGCGGATCGTGCACACGATCAGCACGATCGCCGTGACGATGGGGCTGATCGCCTTTGCGCTCAGCCTTCTGTTCGTGGGGATGACGCCGCTGGAGAGCCTGGTGTTCGCCGTCGGGATCATCGTCGCCAACGTGCCCGAGGGCCTGTTGCCCACGGTCACCCTGTCCCTGGCCCTGAGCGTGCAGCGGATGGCGCGGCGCAACGCCCTGGTGCGCCGGCTCTCAGCCGTGGAGACCCTGGGCTCGGTGAGCGTGATCTGCAGCGACAAGACCGGCACCCTCACCGGCAATCGCATGGCGGTGCAGGAGACCTGGCTGCCCGGCGGCGACCCGCAGCTGCCCTTGCTGCAGCGCACGGCCGCCCTGTGCAGCAATGCCCGACTTGAGGTCGGGGCGGGGGGTGACGCCGGCAGCTGGCGGCCGATCGGCGATCCCACGGAGACGGCGCTGCTGCTGGCCGCCGCCGCGGCCGGATCGCTACCGGCCGAGCTGCAACGGCTCCATCCGCGCCAGCGGGAACTTCCCTTCGACTCCCATCGCCGCCGCATGTCGGTGCTGGTGCGCTGGGCAGCGGAGGGCGGGGCGCTGGCGAGCGAGCTGCTGCTGATCACCAAGGGGGCGCCGCTGGAGGTGCTGCAGCGCTGCAGCAGCTGGATCGGCCCCGGCGGGGTGGCGCCGCTGGCGGAGGAGCAGCGCCGACAGGTGGTGGCCGCCAACGACAGCCTGGCCTCCCGGGGCCAGCGGGTGATTGCCGTGGCCCTGCGGCCGGGGGGGGAGAAGCTGCTCAGCCTGCCGGCGGACGACCTGGAATCGGAGCTGCTGCTGCTCGGGCTGGTGGGGCTCTACGACCCGCCCCGACCCGAGGTGGCCGACGCCATCCGCCAGTGCCATCAGGCCGGCATCAAGGTCACGATGGTGACCGGCGACTACGGCCTCACCGCCCAGGCCATCGCCCGTCAGATCGGCCTGCTGGAGCCGCCGCTGCATCGGTCGGGCAGCAGCGGCCACCAGGGGGACGGGGCCGACCCGGTGCGGGTGATCGATGGGGCCGACCTGGCGCGGATCAACGACCTGCAGCTGCGCCAGCTGCTCAAGTACCGGCAGCGGCTGGTGTTCGCCCGCATGGCCCCGGAGCAGAAGCTGCGCCTGGTGCAGGCCTACCGAGCCCTCGGCGAGGTGGTGGCGGTGACGGGCGACGGCGTCAACGATGCACCGGCCCTGCGCGCCGCCGACGTGGGCCTGGCGATGGGGCTGAGCGGCACCGACGTGGCCCGGGAGGCCGCCGACATCGTGCTGATCGACGACAACTTCGCGACGATCGTGCAGGCCGTGCGCTACGGCCGCTCGGTGGTGGCCAACATCAGCCGCTTCATCACCTACGTGCTGGCCTCCAACGTGCCCGAGGTGGTGCCGTTCCTGGCGATGGTCACCGCCGGCATTCCAGCGGCGCTCACGGTGCTGCAGATCCTGGCGGTGGATCTCGGCACCGACCTGCTGCCGGCCCTGGGCCTGGGGGCCGAACCGCCGGAGGCCGGCGAGATGCACCAGCCGCCGCGCCGCCGCGGCCAGCCCCTGCTCGATCGGCCCTTGATGCTGCGGGCCTACCTGGTGCTGGGGCTGGTGGAAGGGGTACTGGCGATGGCTGGCTACCTTCAGGTCTGGCGGCAGCACGGGGTGGGATGGAGCGCGCTGCGGGTCCTGGCGCCCCAGCTGCTACATCACCGCGCCAGCGCGGAACTGATGGCGATCCAGCACCAGGCCTCCAGCGTGGCGTTCGCCCTGATCGTGGCCAGTCAGATGGGGGCCCTGCTGGCCTGCCGCAGCGAGCTGCAACCCTTCTGGCAGACCCTGCGCCGTCCCAACCACCTGCTCTGGTGGGGCTTCCTCAGCGAGCCGGTGGTAGCCGCCGCCCTGGTGCTGATCCCGCCGCTGGCGGCGGTGTTCAGCATGGCCCCCTTCCCGCGCGCCTGGCTAGGATGGATCGCTCTGGCGCCGCTGCTGGTGCTGGCCGCCGACACCGCACAGAAGGCCTGGCTCAGCCGGGGCGCCTCCGGCTTCAGGCCACAACCCGCCCCAGCAGCAGATCGCGGGCCCCATTGACGGACTGCATCATCGCCAGCGCGCCACCCCGATCGGGATGGTGCTCGGCGGCGGCCTGTTTCCAGGCCCGGGCCACCTCCGCCTCACGCAGACGGCCGGCCAGGGGCAGGCCGAGGCGCTGACGCGCCACGATCGCCTCCAGGTCGGGACATTTGCCGAGGGGGCCGCGGTCGGCGGCCGCTAGCCCGCTGCCGCGCCGCTTGCGTCCCTTAGCCGCCGCCCCAGATCCCGTCCCAGATCCCGTCCCAGACGCGGCGCCGGCCGGCGCCGCAAAGCCCCGGCGGCGATGGCCCCCGCCCACCCTGGAGGCCTCGCGCTCAGGTCGGACCTCACGGTCGGCGGTGGCTGACGGCCAGGACACGGGGACCAGGGCGGCGCTCATCGTTCCCGTCTTCGCAACGTCCCAGTGTCCCCCATCGCGCGGCCGGCTCAGTCGTCGCGTGGAATCAGCACCACGGTGTGCAGGCTGTCCTTGCCGAGGTCGTGGGTGATCACCCACACCTGCAGGCCGTGGCCGAGGTTATAAACACTGCGCAGGCGCCCCTGCTGGCGATAGGCGGCGATGGTGTTGTCGCGGGCGTCGCGGGCATCCACCTCGCCCCAGTCGCCGCGGCGGTGCCGGGCCACCAGCCGCTGCAGGGTCTCGCGATCGAGCCACTCGCGGGCGGCGGGATCGACATCCACCGGACCGATGGCGAGGCTGGCGACCATGGGGAACTCAGTAGCCGGAGGAGCCCGGTGGCGGCTGGCTCACCGGCGAGAGCCTCAGCCAGCTGGCCACCGGAATCGGCCGGCTCTGGACATAGCCCGCCGGTAGCCAGAGGTCGCCGCCCGCGGCGGCGTAGTGAATCTGCCAGTGATAGAGGCCGAGATAGGAAGACGGATCATCCCGCAGGATCGCCGCGTAGTGGAGCACGCCACGTCCGTAATTATCGCTGTTGTTGTAGCCCCAGAGCCCCTTGCGGATGTCCTTGAGACCACCGCGGCGCACCAGGTAGCGGGCGGCGGCGTGAATGGCGGTGCGCGGATCGCGGATGTCGCCGCCGTTGCCGATGCCGGGCTCCGCCCAGGTGCTGGGCAGGAACTGCATCGGCCCATGGGCATCGGCGACCGAGACGCCATCAATGCGGCCCATGCCGCTCTCCACGAGGTTGACGGAGGCCAGCACCTCCCAGGGAATGCCGGTGGCGGCGGCGGCCTCGCGGTAGTAGCGCAGCAGATTCTCGGGCGGTTCGGGCTCGAGGATCCGCCAAGCCGGCAGCTGGGTGGGCCGGCGATGCGGTGGATGCATGGCGATGAACTCCCGCCGCGCCGCCACATGGTGATCAAACAACGGCCGCCAGCGCTGCGGCAAGGCGAGACGCACCTGATCCGCCAGGGCGCGGCGGTGAGCCAGCACCCGGTAGATCACCTGCTGTTGATGACCCAGGGCCGGCCGATCCTCGGCGGCGGTGGCCGGCGTGCGCACCGCCTCCTCCACCGCGGCGAGCAGGCTGGCGATCGCGGCGGGATCGGGGGGAAGCAGCGGGTAGTGGCGGCCGTCAGCGCTGGTGGGCAGGGAGGGATCGCTGGGCAGCGCCACCGAGATCGTCCGGGTGTCCGGCAGCACCGCCAAGGGGGCTGGCGCGGCGTCTGGCTTCTGGAATTCGGCCTGAAGCGGTTCGGCGTCAGCCGCCCCTCCCGGGGAAAGGGCCAGGCGACCTCCCAGGCCGGCGGCCAACAGCAGCGTCCCCCCGGCAAGAGCGATCAACAGGGGGCGCACGGAACCCTGGGGCATGGAGGACGCACAGGCCGCAGAATCCATCACTCACGCTAACGGGTCTTCTTCAAGGCCCAGATCCCGGAGCTCAGGCCTCCAGGCGCAGCTGCAGCAGCACCGGCAGGCTGAGCTGGTTACCGAGCATCAGCGCGATCAGGTGGGCATGGGCATTGCGCGGTTCATCGGCGGGAATGTCGCGCCGCAGGTGCAGGTCGTTGTGGAGCCAGGGGCTCTGCGGCGGGGCCAAAGCCAGGAAGAACTGCTCGATGTCGGCCAGCAGCCGCTCCTCGTTCTCGTTGAGCACCAGGGCGGTGGTGGTGTGCTGTCCGACGGCCACCACCAGCCCCTGCCGCATCCCCTACCGAAGCGGTCATGGGAGCGTCGCAGGCGAGCGCGGGGAAGAGGCGCGCTCAGAACGGCCGCGCCGAGAGCCCCCGGATCTGCCCCGCGCCCCCTAGGCCGCCGTCACCCAAAGGAGCCGTCACCGAAAGGAGCCGGAATCGGGCTGGGGCTGTAGGCCCAGGAGCACATCGCGACGGCGAAGGCGCAGCGCAACAGGGCCAGATCAGCGCTGGGCAGGGGTTGGCTGGGTTGCACCATGGCCTGGGCCACCGGGAGAGAGACCTTCATTGTGAGGGCAGGGGCCGCCCGAGGGCCGGCCCCGCCAGCTGGCCCGCATAGGGGCCGCGTCCATCGAGGCAGGCGGCGCCGCAGTGGGCGCCGAGGCTGAGGGTCTGGGGCAGCGTCCAGCCGGCCGCCAGGGCCGCCGTCACCGCCGCCGCGAAGGAGTCACCGGCGCCGTAGGTGTCGCGCACCGGCCGTTGCCGCCGGGGCGCGGCAAAGCGTCCACCCGGCTGCACCGAGCCGCCGCGGGCCCCCTCGGTGGCAATCACCAGCGCGGGCGCTGGATCGAGATCCCCTGGCCGGTAGCTCTCGCCGGGATCGAGGGCGCTGCCGATCAGGGCATCGAGCCGCACCCCCGCCTGTTGCAGCACGGGCAGGCGCACCCGCGGCGTCGCCGCAAGCACCGGGGCGGCACGGGCCAACCGCAGAGCCGCCGGATCCGCCGCCGTCACGAAGACCCCCTCACAGGCGGCCAGCCGCTCCCACGGCAGGAGATCGGCGGCGACCGGTGCCAGCCTCTCGCCGATCACGGTGATCGTGCGCTCGCCGTTGCCATCCACAAAGGTGATGGCACGGCGGGTGGGCGTCGGACGCCAGGCCACATGCAGCTCCAGTCCCAGCGCCGTCAGCTCGGCCGCTGCCTGCTCGCCGGCGGCATCGCGGCCCAGCGCCGTGAAGAAGGGCACCGGCCGGCCGGTGAGCCGGGCAAACTGCACTGCCACCACGGCCCCGCCGCCGGCAGGGCACTCGAGCACATCGCCGCCTTGGACGATCTCCCCCGCCTGCGGCAGGTGCTCCACCCCCACGAAGCTCACCACCTCCACATGCCCCAGCACCGCCAGCTGCAGCGGCGGCAGTGGCGGCAGCTCGGCCAGGGGGATCGGCACCGCGGCCAGGTTGGCGGCGGACGTAGCGGAACGCTCCATCACCTCCCATGCTGGCAGCCTTTTGGCTTCAGCGCCGGCGGAAGTTGGCCAGACTGACGGCGTCGTAGACGCGGTCGCCGAGCAGGTTGCGCACCAGCAACAGCGGCCGGGCCAGATAGCCCACCACGTAGCGGGTGCGGGGGCGGGAGCTGGTGGCGGCCTCGGCGATCGTGCGCCCCACCAGCTCCGGCGGCGAACCGCGGCGGGCGTCGTAGATATCGGCGAAGCCGGCGAGCAGACCCCTGGTCAGGGCGGCATAGGGGCCGCTACCGGAGCGCTGCAGGAGGGGCTCGTGCATCGTGTCGGCGAAGCCGGTGCGGATGATGCCGGGCTGCACCACCACGACGCGGATGCCGAAGTCAGCGAGCTCGAGCCGCAGGCAATCCGACCAACCCTCCAGGGCATGCTTGGAGGCGTGATACCAGGCCCCTAGCGGGGCGTAGATGCGGCCCCCCATCGACGAAACGTTGATGATCCGCCCGGAACCACGCTGCCGCATCGCCGGCAGCAGGCGCTGGGTGAGGTCGGCCAGGCCGAAGAGATTCACCTCGAACTGACGGCGGGCTTCCGCCAGCGGCGTCTCCTCCACGGAGCCATAGGCGCCGTAACCAGCGTTGTTCACCAGCACCGCCAGACCGCCGGGCACCTCCTGTCCCAGCCAGGCCACCGCCGCCGCGATCGACGCGGGATCGGTGAGATCCAGCGCCAGCGGCCGCAGCCCGGCGGACACCAGCGGCGCCATCGGCTCCTGCCGCCGCGCCGCACCGATCACCGTGAAGCCCCGATCCAGCAGGGCCTGCGCCGCCGCCAGGCCGATGCCGGAGGACGCTCCGGTGACGAGGGCCACGGGCGAAGAGCCAGCGCTGGTCGCCATCGCGGGAAGGGCACAGAGGCCGTCAACGTAAGCCCCTGGTTCAGCAGATGCGTGGCAGCAACTCGCCGCTGAGGGGCAGCAGCAGGCGCTCGCTGCCGAAGGGGGTGCGCAGCAGCACCCGGCCCGCCGGGGGCTCCGGGGTGGCCGCCCGCATGGCCTCGGAGGAGGGCACCTCGCCGATCCAGGCACCCCCCTGGGGAGACAGCACGGCCAGGGCCGCCTCCATATCGGCGGCCGGCAGCACCGCCACGAAGCGGCCCTCATTGGCCAGATGCAGCGGATCGAAGCCCAGCACCTCACAGCAACGGGCCACCGGCTCGGCCACCGGCAGGCGCGCCTCCTCCACCAGCAGGGTCAGCCCCCGGACCACGGCCAGTTCCTGCAGGGCACTGGCCAGCCCGCCGCGGGTGAGATCGCGCAGACAGTGCAGCCGCACCCCCGCCTGCAGCAGGGCCTGCACCGCCGGCCAGAGGGGAGCGCAGTCGCTGAACAGCGGCGGCTGCAGGTCGAGTCCGTGGCGGGCCGCCAGGATCGCCACGCCATGGCGGCCCAGATCACCGCTCACCAGCAGCTGGTCGCCGGGGGCGATCGCCAGGGGGTCGATCGGCGCCGCGCACTCCACCAGGCCGATGCCGCTGGTGGTGATGAACACCCCGTCGCCCTTGCCCCGCTCCACCACCTTGGTGTCCCCCGTCACCACGGTCATGCCGCACTCACGCGCTGCCGCGGCCAGCGAGGCGACGATGCGCCGCAGCAGCGCCAGCTCCAGCCCCTCCTCCAGGATCAGGCCCACACTCAGATGCAGCGGCCGCGCCCCTGCCATGGCCAGGTCGTTGGCGGTGCCGCACACCGCCAGGCGGCCGATGTCGCCGCCGGGGAACTCCAGCGGCTGCACCACGTAGCCGTCGGTCGTGAAGGCCAGGCCCCCATGGGGCAACTGCAGCCGGGCCGCGTCGTGCAGCACCACGGACGGATCGGCGTAGAGGCTGCGGAGTTCCGTCTCGATCAGCCGCTGCATCAGCGTGCCGCCGCCGCCGTGGGCCAGCTGGATGCGCTCGCTCATCGGCGGTAGCGGTACCAGGCGGCACAGGCCCCCTCGCTCGACACCATCGGCGCCCCGAGCGGCTGCTCCGGCGTGCAGGCCGTGCCGAAGGCCGGGCACTGGTCCGGGGTGGCCCGCCCCCGCAGGATCGTGCCGGCGATGCAGGGGCCAGCGGGTTCCGCCTCCCGCACCTGCTGCAGCTCCGCAGTCGGCCCGGAGCCGAGGCCGAAGCGCCGCCGCGCCTCGAGCACGTCGTAGGGGGGGCGCAGGGCCAGGCCGCCGCCGGCGATCGGGCCAAAGCCACGCCAGGGCTGATCCACCACCGTGAAGACCCGCTGCAGCAGGGCCCGGGCCGCCGGATTGCCCTGCTGCCGCACCACCCGCCCATAGGCGTTGCTCACCCGCGCCTGCCCCGCCTCCAACTGCTGCACACAGGCCAGCAGGCCCGCCAGCAGGTCGGCGGGCTCGAACCCGGTGACCACCACCGGCACCTGGCGACGGTCTACCAGCGCCTCCAGCTCCGCCGTCCCCATCACGGCACACACATGGCCGGCCGCCAGAAAGCCCTGCACGACGTTGTTCCCTGCGGAGGGCTCGACGGGCGCCGCCACGATCGCCTCCATCGCCGGCGGCACGCGCACGTGGGCCGTGAGCAGCGTCAGGTTGGTCAGCCCCAGAGCCAGGGCCTGGCGGGCCAGCAGGGCCGTGGCCGGCGCCGTGGTCTCGAAGCCCACCGCCAGAAACACCACCTGGCGGCCGGGATGCTCGCGGGCCAGGGCGATCGCCTGCAGCGGCGAGGTGAGCAGGCGCACGTCGCCTCCGGCGGCCCGCACGCCGAGCAGGTCGCCGCCGGAGCTGCCCGGCACCCGCAGCATGTCGCCGTAAGAGCAGAGAATCACCTCCGGCCGGCGGGCCAGCTGCTGGGCGGCATCGAGGGTCGCCGCCGGGGTCACACACACCGGACAGCCGGGGCCGTGGATCAGCCGCAGTCCCGGTGGCAGCAGCTGGTCGAGCCCCCAGCGCACGATCGCGTGGGTCTGGCCGCCGCAGACCTCCATCAGCGTCCAGGGGCGCGTGACGAGCGCCGCCAGCGCCGCAGCCCTTTCGGCGACCAGCTCCCCGGCACCCGGCCTGGCCGCATCGCTCACCATGGCCCGGCGGCGTCGCCGGCCTCGCCCGGCTGATAGGTCTGCAGGGCCAGCAGGTACTGGGCCCGCTCGTATTCCGCCGGATTGGGACAGCGCTGCTGGCTCATGCAACCGATCAGCTCCCGCGCCGTGGCGTGCTCGTGCTCGATCAGCCACTTGGCCAGCTCGCCGCTGAGGCCCGCCAGGCGCTGCGGGCCATGGCGCAGCAGGGCGCCCACCACCTGGGTGACGCAGGCCCCCGCCATCAGCATCCGCACCACATCGGTGCCGCGGTGCACGCCGCCGCTGGCGGCCAGATCCACCGGCTGGCGACCGTGCAGCAGGGCGATCCAGCGCAGCGGCAGGCGCAGGTCGTGGGGGGTGGAGAGCAACAGGTTGGGGCGCAGCTCCAGCTCCTCGATGTCGATGTCGGGCTGATAGAAGCGGTTGAACAGCACCAACCCATCCGCCCCGGCCAAGGTAAGCCGCTGCGCCATGGCGGCGATATTGGTGAAGAAGGGGGCAAGCTTCACCGCCAGGGGGACCCGCACCTCGGCGCGCACCTCGCGCACGATCTCCTCGAGCTGGCCCTCAATGGCGGCGCTGCTGAGATCGGGGTCGGTGGGCAGGGTGTAGAGGTTCAGTTCAATTGCATCGGCGCCGGCCGCCTCCATCTGCCGGGCGAAGCGCACCCAGCTACCGGGACGGAAGCCATTGAGGCTGGCAATCACCGGGATCGTGAGCTGACGGCGCGCCTGCTCGATGTGGCGCAGGTACAGCTCATGACCCACGTGGAACAGAGACGCCTCCGGAAAGTAGCTGAGCGACTCGCTATAGCTCTCTGCCCCCTGGATCGAGGTGCGCCACAGGGCGAGCTGGTCGTGCTCGATCTGCTCCTCGAACAGCGAATGCAGCACCACCGCCGCCGCCCCGGCCTCCTGTAGAACCCGCAGCTGGGCCACATCCTCCGTGAGCGGGGCCGCGGCCCCCACCACCAGGGGGCTGGCCAGGTCCAGACCGAGATAGCGAACCGAGAGGTCGGGGCTGGTCATGGCGACTCCGGCGAACAGGGCTGGGCCGCCAAGGCGCGGTACAGCGCCCAGCGGCGATCGAGTTCGAGCTGGGCCTGGCGCTCCAGGGCCCGGGCTCGCTCCGGCTGGCTGAAGGCGAGCATGCGGAAGCGGTTCTCACTGGCCATCGCCTCCGCCAGGGGACGCTTCGGCGCCTTCACGTCGAGCTGGAGCGGATTTTCTCCCCGCTCGGTTCGGCGCGGGTCATAGCGATACAGCATCCAGCGCCCCGAATCCACCGCCGCCTTCTGCTGCTCCATGCCCTTGCTCATGTCGATGCCATGGGCGATGCAGTGGGAGTAGGCGAGGATCAACGAGGGACCGGGGTAGCTCTCGGCCTCGAGAAAGGCGCGGATCGTGTGCTCGTCGCGGGCCCCCATCGCCACGCTGGCCACGTACACCGTGCCGTAGGTCATCGCCATCAGGCCGAGGTCCTTCTTCGGTGCCGCCTTGCCGGCCGCGGCGAACTTGGCCACGGCACCACGGGGGGTGGCCTTCGACATCTGCCCGCCGGTGTTGGAGTACACCTCCGTATCGAGCACCAGGGCATTGACGTCCCGGCCGGCCGCCAGCACATGATCGAGGCCGCCGAAGCCGATGTCGTAGGCCCAGCCATCGCCGCCCACCAGCCAGACGCTCTTCTTCACCAGCGCATCGGCGAGCTCGAGCAGCCGGGCCTCGGCTGATTCCGCCCCGCCATCAACCAGGCGCTGCTGCAGCCAGTGCTTCAGCTCCTGCACCCGCTGCCGCTGGGCGTGGATGCCGGCCTCATCGCTCTGATCGGCCTCGCGGATCGCCTCCACCTGGGCCACGGGCAGGGGCAGCCGGCCCAGCAGGTCGAGCGCCATCTGCCGCTGCTGATCCAGGGCCACCCGCATGCCGTAGCCAAACTCGGCATTGTCCTCGAACAGCGAGTTGCTCCAGGCCGGACCGCGCCCCTCATCGTTGAAGCTCCAGGGGGTAGTGGGCAGATTGCCGCCGTAGATCGAGGAGCAGCCGGTGGCATTGGCAATCAGCAGGCGATCGCCGAACAGCTGGCTGGCCAGCTTGAGATAGGGGGTCTCACCGCAGCCGCCGCAGGCACCGGAGAACTCGAACAGGGGCCGCTGCAACTGTTGCTGGCTGATGCGGTGCAAGTTCAACTCGGAGCGGGGTGCGTCCGGGAGCTGCAGGAAGAAATCCCAGAATTCACGGCCCGCTTCCCGCAACGGCCGCTGCGGCTCCATGTTCAGCGCCTTGCGTCTGGGTTCGCTGCGATCGTGGGCCGGACAGACCTCCACGCACAGCCGGCAGCCCGTGCAGTCCTCCACCGCCACCTGGATCGTGAAGGCCATGCCCTCGAAGGCGGGATCGCGGGCCGGCGCCTGGCGGAAACCGGCTGGCGCAGCTTCCAATGCCGCGGGCTCCACCGCCTTGGCCCGGATGACGGCATGGGGGCAGACCATCACGCACTTGCCGCACTGCACGCAGAGATCGCTCTCCCACACGGGCACGGCATCAGCGATGTTGCGCTTCTCCCAGCGGGCCGTGCCGGTGGGCCAGGTGCCATCGCAGGGCAGGGCACTCACCGGCAGCTGGTCGCCGCGCAGGTCCAGCAGCGGCGCGATCACCTCACGCACAAAGGCCGGCGCGGCGGCGAAGCGATCGGCCCCAGCTCCGGCCCCGGCTTCCACTCCGGCCGGGGGAACGGCCAGCTGCAGCCACGGCAGGGGCTGCAGGTGCTCCAGGGTGGTGTCAACAGCGCGCAGATTCATCGCCACCACCGCCTCCCCCTTGCGGCCGTAGCTCTTGTGGATCGCGGCGCGGATCTGTTCGATCGCCTCCTGCCGCGGCAGCACCCCGCTCACGGCGAAGAAACACACCTGCATCACCGTGTTGATGTGCGGGCCCATGCCGGCTTCGCGCGCCACCCGGTAGGCGTTGATCGTCCACACCTGCAGCTGCCGCTCGGCGATGCCGCGCCGCAGGGCCGGCGGCAGCCGCCGCCAGGTATCTTCCGGCTCGTAGGGACTGTTGAGCAGCAGGGTGCCCCCCGGCACCAGACCGGCCAGCAGGTCAAAGCGCTCGACAAAGTCCCACTGATGGCAGGCCACCACGGTGGGCCGCTGGATCAGGTAGGTGGAGCGGATCGGCCGCGACCCGAAGCGCAGGTGCGAGATCGTCACCGAACCCGCCTTCTTGGAGTCGTAGACGAAATAGGCCTGGGCGAACAGGTCGGTGCCCTCACCGATGATCTTGATCGCGCTCTTGTTGGCTCCCACGGTGCCATCGGAGCCGAGGCCGTAGAAGATCGCCCGCACCTGATCGTCGTCCTCACAAAGGAAGCCGGCATCGAAGGGCAGGGAGCGATGGCTGATGTCGTCGTCGATGCCCACGCTGAAGTGGTTGAGCCGCTGGGGTGAGCCTTCGCCCCCCCCCGCTGCCAGGGCGCGGCCCAGATGGTCGAAGACCGCCTTGACCATCGCCGGGGTGAACTCCTTGGAGGAGAGCCCATAGCGGCCGCCGAGGACCCGCGGCAGGGGGCCCGCCCCCGGCGCCCCACCCCAGCACTCCGCCAGGGCCGTGACCACGTCCTGATAGAGGGGTTCCCCGGCTGAGCCGGGCTCTTTGCAGCGGTCGAGCACCGCCACGGCCCTCACGCTGGCGGGTAGGGCAGCACAGAAGAGCGCGGAGGCGAACGGCCGGAACAGGCGCACCTTGAGCAGACCCACTCGCTCGCCGGCGGCGCGCAGCACCGCGATCGTCTCCTCCACCGTCTCGCAGCCTGAGCCCATCAGCACCAGCACCTGCTCGGCATCGGGCGCCCCCACGTAGTCGTAGAGGCCATAACGCCGACCCGTCTGGGAAGCGAACAGCTGCATCGCCTCCTGCAGATGGCCAGGCAGCTCGTCGTAATAGCGATTCACCGACTCCCGAGCCTGGAAGGCCACATCGGGATTCTGGGAGGTGCCGCGCAGCACCGGATGGTCGGGGCTGAGGGCGCGGCGGCGGAGATCGGCCACCTTCTCCATCGGGATCAGGGCCTGCAGGAGCGCATCGGAGAGCGCCTCCACCTTCTGGATCTCGTGGGAGGTACGGAAGCCATCGAACATGTGCAGGAACGGCAGCCGACCGTTCAGTGAAGCCCGCAAGGCGATCGCGGCGAAGTCGCCGGCCTCCTGCACCGACGCCGAGCAGAGGATGGCGCAACCGCTGCCACGGGTGGCCATCACATCGCTGTGGTCGCCGAAGATCGAGAGGCCCTGGGCCGCCAACGAACGGGCGGCCACGTGCAGCACCGCCGGCGTCAGCTCACCGGCCAGCTTGTAAAGGTTGGGCACCATCAGCAGCAGCCCCTGACTGGCGGTGAAGGTGGTGGTGAGCGCCCCAGCCTGCAGCGCCCCGTGCACCGTGCCGGCCGCCCCCGCCTCGCTCTGCAGCTCCACCACCGCGGGCACGCTGCCCCAGAGATTGGGCCGCTCCTCGGCGGCCCAGGCATCGGCCCACTCCCCCATCGGCGAGGCGGGCGTGATCGGGTAGATGGCGATCACCTCGCTGAGGCGATAGGCCACGCGCGCCACCGCCTCGTTGCCGTCCAGCGTCACCATCTCCCGGAGCGTCTCCCGCAGCGTCTCCCGCCCCGTCGCCGTCATGCCGTCTCCTCCTCCTGCACCAGGCTCAGGGCCAGCCCCACATGCACCAGCACCCGATCCCCCACCCGCGCCTCGGGAAGGCAGGCCAGGCTCACCTGCTGGCGCACACCGCCAAAATCCACCACCGCCACGCGCCAGAGAGGATCCTCCGGCTGCGGCGCCTGAGCCGGGAGCTCAGCCCAATCCTGCGGGGGTTGAGCCGCGATCGAGAGGATGCGACCCGGCTGAGCCAGACACATGGCGTCACCTCCTCAACGGGGTGGACTCCTCCTTTCTTATAGAGCGATCGGACGGAGCCGCCCCATCGCCGCGCAGGAGCGACACATCCCGCCGCACGGCCAGCAGCTGCCCGAGGGCCAGGCCTCCGTCTCCAGCGGGCAAAGCTTCAGACCAGAAGGGCTCCAGCCCCCGCCGGCGCAGGGCAGCGATGCAGCCCTCCAGCAGCAGGCGGTTCTGAAAGCAACCGCCGGCCAGGGCCACGCGGCGCACCCCCAGCCCCGGGGCCAGGGCAGCGAGGGCGGCGGCCAGCCCGTCGGCCAGGCCGCGGTGAAAGCGCCAGGCACAACGCAGGGGCGGCTGGCCCGCGGCGATGTCCTCCAGCAGGGCCAGCAGCAGCGGCTCCCAGTCGAGCGCGCCGCCCCGCAGCGGCAGGGGGGTGGCGTCCGCCGCCGCCTCGCCGGCCCAGGAGTCAGGCACCAAGCCCTCGGCCATGGCCCGGGCCGCCGCCCCCTGCAGGCGCTCTCCCCCCTCGCCCTCATAGCTGGCGCGGTCGACGAGGCCCAGCAGGGCCGCCGCCGCGTCGAAGAGTCGGCCGGCGCTGGAGATCAGCGGCGCGTTGCAACCCCTGGCGATCGCCGGTTGCAGCAAGGCCAGCTCCGCCTCGGTGAAGGCCTGCCGTAGCCGCCAGGCGCCGGGATGGTCCCCCAGAGCGGCGGCCTCCACCAGGCCCAAGGCCGCCCGCCGCGGCTCCCGCATCGCCCGCTCCCCGCCCGGCAGGGGAAAGGGGCGCAGGCCAGCCAGATGCTCAGCGCGCCAGCGACCGCCAGACTCCGGGAGGATCGCCAGCAGTTCCCCGCCCAGCAACTGGTGCTGACCCGGCGCTGCAGCGGCAGGCTCGGCGTAGCCCAGCCCATCGCAGACGGCCGCCAGCAGCGGTGCCTCCAGTCCGTGCTCCGCCATCACCGCCAGGGTATGGGCGAGGTGGTGCTGCACGGGCCGGGGCCCGCCCGGCTGGCGCTCCTGGGGCCAGAAAGCGTTGGCCAGCTGATGGCTGCCGTAGCCGGGATGGGCATCGCAGGCGATCGCCGCCAGCTGCGCCCCGTAACGTGCCGACAGCTCATGCACCCCTGCCCGCAGGCGCTGCTGCACCCCGGGATCCCCCAGATCGCCCAGATGGGGGGCCAGCCAGCAGCGATCGCCCAGGGCCAGGGCGGGGGCACTCTTGAGATCACCGCCGAGGGCCAGCACCCCGGCCGCGCCGCGGTCGTCGGCCGACAGGCCCACGGCCAGGGCCTCGGGGGCGAAGCCGCGGGCGCGGCGCAGCAGGGCGAGGCGGCCCTCGATCAGCTGCAGCACGGAGTCATCGAGGGGCCGCGCGATCGGCCGGTCATGCACGAGAAAGGCATCGGCGATAGCCGGTCCGGCCCCGGCGCCACCCCCCAGCCGCTGCAGCGCCTCGGCGGGATCGGTGCAGAGCGGCTCACCGCTGCAGTTGCCGCTCGTGGCCACCAGGGGCCGGCCGAAGCGGCGCGCCAGCAGCTCATGCAGGGGCGAGGCCGGCCGCATCACGCCCAGGGCCGCGCTGCCGGGAGCCACCGCCTCGACCACCCCCGGCAGGCCCCCGAAGGCCCCGCGGCGGCGGCGCAGCAGCACGATCGGAGCGGCGGCATGGCGCAGCATCGCCGCCTCCGCTGCATCGATCGCCAGCCAGGGCCGCAGGCCGCCCTCCTCCGCCACCAGCAGGGCCAGGGGCTTAGCCGGTCGCCGCTTGCGCCGTCGCAGCTCGGCCACGGCGGCGGCGTTGCCGGCATCCACCAGCAGCTGAAAGCCCCCCACCCCCTGCAGCGCCAGAATCCGGCCGGCCGCCAGCAGCGCGCAGGCGCGGGCGATCAGATCCCCCCCCAGAGCCGCCTCCAGATCCGCCGGCGGCTCCCCCTCCGGGCCGCCGCCGGCGGGTTCCAGCCAGCGCAGCTGCGGCCCGCAGCGAGGGCAGGCGATGGTTTCGGCGTGAAAGCGACGATCAGCGGGATCGTCGAACTCTGCCGCGCAGGCCTCGCAGAGCGGGAAGCCCGCCAGGGTGGTGTGGGCACGGGCCCAGGGCTCCGCCGTAGCGATGCTGAAACGGGGCCCACAGGCCGTGCAGCTGAGGAAGGGATAGCCATGGCGGCGAGCGGCCGGATCGGCCAGCTCCGCCAGGCAGGCGGGACAGGGGGCCCGGTCCGCCACCAGAACCGGTGCCAACAGGCCGATGCCGAGGGGCTCAGGATCCGCAGCCACGATCACCACACCGCGGCCCGCTGTCTCGATCACCGGCTCGATCACCGGCTCGGCGGCCCACTCGGGTTGCAGCGGCTCCAGCAGAGCCCCCGCCGGCAGCGCCGCCGGCAGATGTTCCAGAAAGCGCTCCAGCTGGGCCCGCGGTCCGCGGAGCTCCACCAGCACGCCGCCGCTCAGGTTGACCAGCCGCCCCGCCAGCCCCAGGCCGGTGGCCAGGCGGTACACCCGGGGCCGGAAGCCGACCCCCTGCACCACACCGCGGCAGAGCAGGCGCAGCACCACGCGCTCCAGGCTCACAGCAACAGCTCCAGCAACGCCTCCATCCCATCGCCGCTGCGGGCCGACACCTCCAGCAGCCGGGCATGGGGCGCCACCCGGGCCACCGCCGCCCGGGCCGCCGCCCGGTCGAAGCCCACCACCTCGGCCAGGTCGCTCTTGGCGATCAGCACCACATCGGCGGAGTGGAACATCGCCGGATACTTCAGCGGCTTGTCCTCGCCCTCGGTCACCGACAGCAGCACCAGCCTCAGGCCCTCACCGAGGTCGTAGGCGGCGGGGCAGACCAGATTGCCGACGTTCTCGATCACCAGCAGCGCCAGCTCGCTCAGCGGCTGGCCTCGGGCCTCGAGCTCATCGACGGCCCGCTGCACCATCGCCGCCTCCAGATGGCAGGCCTGACCCGTGGTGATCTGCACGGCGGGCGTACCGGTCGCGGCCAGGCGCCGGGCATCGTTGTCGGTGGCCAGATCACCCACCACCACCGCCATCGCCACATCGCCGCGCCGCTGCAGCCGCCCGGCCAGCTGCTCCAGCAGCGCGGTCTTCCCGGAGCCCGGCGAGGAGAGCAGGTTCACCACCCGCACCCCCGCCGCCGCAAAGCGCTGACGGTTGACGGCGGCGAGCTCGTCATTGCGCTGCAGCAGAGACGTCGTGACGGCCAGCGTGCGCGGGAGCGGAGCGGGCGCTGGAGGGGACGCCGAGGAGACCTCCTGGGGGAGCTCCCGCGGGACCTCCGCGACGCCGCAGGAACAGTGGCTGCACATCGGTACTTCCGCCTCCCCACGACGCTAGTCAGGGCGATCGGTACCGACCAGCAGCGCGCGCCGCGGGGCTCAGGCAATCTCCAGGGAGGTCAGCTGCAGTTCGCGCCCCTGCAGCAGCTCCCGACTGATGGCGCCGCACGACGGGCACTCGCACACTCCATCGAGAGCGGCGAAGCGCCGGCCACAGCCGCCACAGCGACACACGGCCGGCACCACCTCGATGCGCAGCACCGCGGCCGCCGCGATGGTGTCGGCCATCACCGCCGCGAAGGCGAAACGCAGCGCCTCGATCTCCACCCCGGCCAGGCTGCCCACCCGCAGCGTCATCACCGCGATCCGGACGGCTCCCTCAGCCTCAGCCTGCTGCAGGGCCAGGTCGCGCAGTGCCTCCATCAGGCTCAGCTCGTGCATGGCGTGGAACCCGGCGACAGGTCGGCGATCCACTGGCTGAGCAGATCGCGGGCCTGGGGTAGGCGCTGGCGCAGGCCCCGCGAAAAGCGGCGGCGATGCGGGAAATCCTCCGCGGGCACCAGCAGCTCATGGGCGCGGGGGCGTCCGCTGTAGAGCAGGTCGGCGAGCCGCAGCAGCGTCACCGGATCGAGGTGATGGCTCAGATCCGAGAGCATCGCCGGCGATCCGTCGCCGAGCGGGACCGGATCGCCCAGCCCCAGGGACACCAGGCGGGGACCCACCGGCGGAACATGAATGGTGGGCGGCGCCAGCCAGGCGTCGATGAACAGCACCGCCCGCGCCTCGGCCACCTCGGGAGCCAGTTCGGGGGTGAGCTGCTGCACGGCGCGCACGGCCAGGTCGGGCTCCCGGCCGCGCCGCGGTCGCGGGGCCAGCGCTTCCGCCTCCGCAGCCAGCCGCGGCCCCACGCCATCGTCGCCGCGCAGGGGGTTGCCGATACCGATCACCAGCAGCGGACTCATGGGCGGCTCCGCTCCGCCAGCACGGTGCCATCCACCGCCAGCAGCTGCAGCCGCAGCGGCATCTGACCGGCAGCGTGGGTGGAACACGACAGGCAGGGATCGAAGCAGCGGATGCCCGCCTCCACCCGGTTGAGCAAAGGCTCGGGGATCTCCTGGTCGGGCGCCACCGGATCGGCAATGAATTCTCGCGCGATCTGCAGCACAGTGCGGTTCATCGCCAGGTTGTTCTGACCGGTGGCGATGATCAGGTTCACCCGCTCGATCAGCCCCTGCTCGTTCACCCGGTAGTGGTGAAAAAGGGTGCCGCGCGGCGCTTCACTGACCCCCACCGCCTCCAGCCGGTTGAGGCCGGCGCGGGAGCGGGTGTGCCGGTCCATCAGTTCGGCATCGTTCACCAGCAGCTCGATCGCCTCCAGACAGGCGACGATCTCCACCAGCCGGGCGTGGTGGTAGGCGAAGGAGGAGGTCACGATGTGGCCGCCACTGTCCGTCGTGCCGCTGCGGGCGCGCAGCTCCGCCAGTTCGGCGTCGGCCCAGGGGGTACCGATGCCATCGCAGACGTTGAGCCGCGCCAAAGGCCCCACCCGGTACATGCCCTCGGGATAGCCGAGCGGACGGTAATAGGGGAACTTCAGGTAGCTCCAGGGCTCCACCGCCTCCGCCAGAAAGCTGGCGTAGTCGTCCTCACAGAGTCCATCGGCCACGATCGTGCCGTCGGCGGCGCGAATGCGCAGCACCCCGTCGAGGTGCTCCCAGCGACCCTCCCGGCTCACCAGGCCCAGGAAAAGGCTGGGGAAATCGCCGAACACCCGCTGCTCCCGCTGCAGCGGACCGTCGAGCAGCCGCTTGTACAGGCTCAGCGCCTGGGTGATCGTCGCCCGGGCCTCGGGCAGGCGCTCGAGGATCCAGACCTTCGCCTCGGCGCTCAGGGACGTGCGCACGCCGCCGGGCACCGCCCAGGCCGCATGGATCTTGCGCCCCCCCAGCAGCTCGAGGATCTGCTGGCCGAACTGGCGCAGCCGGATGCCGGCGCGGGCCAGGTCGGGATCGGCCGCCATCAGCCCGAAGACATTGCGCCGGGCCGGATCACACTCCCAGCCGAGCAGAAAGTCGGGGCTGCTGAGGTGAAAAAAAGACAACGCGTGGCTCTGGGTGAGCTGGGCCAGGTTGAGCAGGCGGCGCAGCTTGTCGGCCGCGGGCGGGATCTGCACCGCCAGCAGCTTGTCGCCGGTACGGGCCGCCGCCAGCAGGTGACTCACCGGGCAGATGCCGCAGATGCGCGCCGTGATCCCGGCCATCTCGGTGAAGGGATGGCCCTCGCAGAACTTCTCGAACCCGCGGTACTCGACCACGTGGAAGCGGGCGTCCTGGAGTCGTCCCTCCGCGTCGAGATGCAGGCTGATCTTGGCGTGTCCCTCGATGCGGGTGACCGGATCGATGACGATGGTGCGGGTCATGGCTTCGGCCTGGGGTGCTGGTCCATCAGCCGAACCTCAGCATCGCCGGCCCATCCATCCGCGGCCGCTGCCCGTCCAGCAGGGGCAGCAGGGCCGCGCGGATGCGATCAGCCGAAGGCGGACAGCCGGGCAGGTAGAGATCCACCGGGATCACCTCATGCAGCGGTAACACCCGCTCAAGCAGCTCCGGCACGATGCCAGGAGCCCGGGGGATGCCGGGATGGGTGTCGGCCAGTTCTACATAGCCGCGCCGCAGCACCGCCTCGCCCGAGCTGTGGCCGGGCCCGCCGCAGAGGTTGCGCAGCCCCGGCACGTTGGCTGTCACGGCGCAGTCGCCGAAGGAGACCACCAGCGCTGTGCGGGCGCGAACGGCAAAGGCCAGCTCCAGGTTGTCGGCATTGGCCACGGCCCCCTCCACCAAGCAGATGTCCACCCCATCCGGGTACACCTTGATATCACTGGCCACCGGCGAGTAAACGATGTCCACCCGATCGGCGAGGTCGAAGAGGAATTCGTCGAGATCGAGAAACGACATATGACAGCCGGAGCAGCCGGCCAGCCACACCGTGGCGAAGCGCAGCCGCCGGAGCTGAGCGCCGGCGTCAGGAAGCGGGGGCCCGGCGCGGGGCCTCATGACGGGTCTTCTCCGCCACCCTCGAGCGCCTGGGGGAGGGCCTGCCCTTGATTGCGCCACTGGCCCTGCTCGCGGGCGAGCCGCAGTTGGAAGGGCAGCTCCCGGTGCGGGTGCTTCTCAGAGGTGCCGTCCTCACGGTGGAACAGGGCGCCGGTGGGGCAGACCTCCACGCACTTGCCGCAGGAGGTGCAGGCCTCCACCTCACCCCAGGGCTGATCCAGCCCGGAGATGATGCGGCAGTCGCTGCCCCGCTCGGCCAGGTCCCAGACATGGGCCCCCTCGATCTCGTCGCAGACGCGCACACAGCGGGTGCAGAGGATGCAATGGTTGTGATCGAGGGCGAACCAGGGGTGGGAGGCATCCACCGGCCGCTGCGGGTAGCGATAGGGGAAGCGGGAGTGATCCATCCCCACCGTCACCGCCACGTCCTGGAGCTCGCAGGCACCGTTGGAGACGCAATAGGCACAGATGTGATTGCCCTCGGCGAAGAACAGCTCCACCGCCATGCGCCGGTACTCGCGCAGTTCGGGACTGGTGGTGGACACCGCCATGCCCTCGGCCGCCTCGGTGGCGCAGGCCGGCAGCAGCTTAGTCGTCCCCTCCAGCGCCACCAGACAGAGGCGGCAGGCCCCCACCGGCGTCAGCCCGTCGAGATGGCAGAGGGTGGGGAGCTTCACCCCGGCAGCGCCGGCCGCCTGCAACAGGCTGGCGCCGGCGGGCACCGCCACATCGCAGCCGTCCACCGTGAGGGTGATCACGCTCATGGCTTCCCTGCCAGCGGCCCGCAGCCGGCCTCGTACTCGTGGCGGAACCAGCGCAGGGTGCTCAACACCGGATTCGGGGCGGCCTGGCCCAGGCCACAGAGGCTGGTGGCCTTCACCATGCGGCAGAGGGCATCGAGCCGATCCAGATCGGCCGCCTCGGCGCGGCCCTCGACGAAGCGCTGCAGCAACTGCTCGAGCTGCACGGTGCCGGCGCGGCAGGGCAGACACTTGCCGCAGCTCTCGTTGACGCTGAAGCGCATGAAATGACGTGCGACTTCGGGCATGGCGGTGGTCTCACCCATCACCACCATGCCGCCCGAACCCATCATCGAGCCGAGGGCCGTCAGGCTCTCGTAGTCCACCGGGGTGTCCAGCCGCTCCGCCGGGATACAGCCCCCCGAGGGACCGCCGGTCTGCACCGCCTTGACCGCTCCACCATCTGGGACGCCGCCCCCCATCGTCTCCACCACCGTGCGCAGCTGGATGCCCATCGGCACCTCCAGCAAGCCGGTGTGGCACACGGCGCCGGAGAGGGCGAACACCTTGGTGCCGCGGCTGCTCTCGGTGCCCATGGCGGCGTACCAGGCGCCACCCTCCCGCAAGATCGCCGGCAACGCCGCCAGGGTCTCGACGTTGTTGATCAGCGTCGGTGCTCCCTGCAGGCCGGCCTGGGCCGGATAGGGCGGTCGGGGGCTGGGCATGCCGCGCTTGCCCTCGATGGAGCGCAGCAGCGCCGTCTCCTCACCGCAGACATAGGCCCCGGCGCCCACCCTCACCTCGAGCTGCAGATCATGGCGGCTGCCGCAGTGGCCGAGGCCGAGCAGGCCCCGCGCCTGGGCCTGCTGCAGGGCCAGCCGCAGCCGCTCGATCGCCAGGGGGTATTCGGCCCGCACGTAGAGATAGCCCCGGTCGGCACCGACGGCATAGGCAGCGATCGCCAGGCCCTCCAGCAGCCGATGCGGGTCGCCCTCCAGCACGCTGCGGTCCATGAAGGCGCCGGGATCACCCTCGTCGGCGTTGCACACCACAAAGCGCGGACCGGCGGGCTGCAGCGCCACCGTGTCCCACTTCAGCCCCGTGGGGTAGCCGGCACCACCGCGGCCGCGCAGCCCGCTGCGCCGCACCTCGTCGCGCACCTGCTCCGGGCTCAGGTCCTGCAGGCAACGCTTCAGCTGGGCATAGGCGCCATGGGCCAGGGCATCGTCGAGGCTGCAGGGATCGAGGCTGCCGCAGCCCTCCAGCACCACCGGGATCTGCAGCGCGAAGAAGGGATGGGACAGATCCAGCCGGTGGGCGGCCAGGGCCGCCTCTGCCCGCAGCGGCCCGTCGATCGGGCCCTCGGCGCTGGCGACGGCGATCAGCGCCCCGGCCTGAGCGGGGGGCACGCCGCCGTAGAGGGCGGTGCCCCCCGGGCCATCGCAGGCAACCAGAGGGCCGCGGCCGCAAAGGCGCAGGCAGCCCACCGGCTGGATCGGCAAGGCGCCGGCGTCGAGGCCGACGGCGGCGCGAGCCTGCTCGAGCGCCACCTGCAGGGCCTCACTGCCGGCACTGCGGCAGCCGCTGGCACCGCAGCAGCGCAACCGGCGCGGCGCCCCCCTCATCGCCTGCACCCCCGTCATCGGACCTGTCCCCTCGCCGAAGGCAACCCCATGGCATCGAAGCGGGCAGCCAGGGCCTCCTGATCGTCAACCGGCAGCTTCGTTTCCAGGGCGCCATCGACCACCAGCACGGGCGCCTGACCGCAGGCGCCGATGCAGCTGATCTGCTCCAGGGCCCAGATGCCATCGGCGCCGGCAGCATCCATCACCAGCCCCAGCCGCTGCTCCAGCTGCTTCGCCAGCACCCCGGCATGCCGCACGAAGCAGGCGGTGCCCAGGCAGACCGCACAGCGGTGCTCGCTGGGCGCCTGCAGCCGGAACAGGTGGTAAAAGCTCGCCACCCCATAAACCCGGCTGAGCGGCAGCTGCAGCCCGCGCGCCACCGCCAGCAGCGCGGACGTCGGCAGGTAGCCGTGGATCTCCTGCACCTGATGCAGCACCTCGATCAGCGCCTCGGCACGGCCGCCGTGGCGCCGGATCAGCAGGGCGATGCGCCGGTCGGCCATGGCGGCCGCAGCATCGGTCCGGGCTGGGCGGGCCGCGGTCATCCTGGAGCAGGCGGTGCTGCCCCTTGCTACTCACGCCGCCGCCGGGAGTCAGCCCCGCAGTCGGATCGAATGCTGCGCGGATCCCAGCGGGTCCGAAACTCAGGTGGGGGCAGGGGGACTTGAACCCCCACAGCCTTGCGGCCTACGCATTTTAAGTGCGCTGCGTCTACCGGTTTCGCCATGCCCCCGCTGGGCCATCCTAGATTTTCACAGTCTCTGCCCTCCATGTCGTGTCTCTGCCAGGGTTCCTGAGTTCTCTGCCCGACTCCCTGCTGCAGGGGATCAGCAGCGAGACCCTCCTGGTGCTCGGGCTCTACGGCGTGCTGGCCGGCGCCTACCTGGTGGTGGTGCCCCTGGCGCTCTACTGGTGGATGGTGAAGCGCTGGACCCTGATGGGCAAGCTGGAGCGCACGGCGATCTATGGCCTGGTGTTCCTGTTCTTCCCTGGTCTCATCCTGTTCGCCCCATTCCTCAACCTGCGACCTGCCGGCCAGGGCGAGGCCCGGGCGTGAGTGGTGGCATGACCCGCGGCGGCGTCATCCTGCTGGGCCTGGCCGTCTTCGCCACCGGAGGACTGGGGTGGTGGGGCTTCCGCGCCAGCGGGCTGGAGGGCTTTACGCCAGGCATCGCCGCGTCGGCGATCCTGATGCTGATCGTGGTGGTCTGGACCAGCAGCTATCTGCTCCGGGTCGTCACCGGCAAGATGACCTACATGGAGCAGCGACGGCAGTACCGCGCCGGCTACGACGCCTTCACCGACGACGTCCTCCAGGCCCGCTTCGACGCCCTCAGCCCCGAGGAGCAGCAGAAGCTGCTCGCCGAAGTGGGCCAGATCCAGGCCAACGCCGACCCCTAAAGCTAGTGGCGGCGCTCCCATAGGCTCGTGCCGATGTCGCCCCCCGATCCGGCCTGATGAGCGCCGCTCCCACCCCGATCCAGCGCCGCTTCGCAAGCCTGAGCCTGCATGGTCGCTGTGCCCTGATGCCGTTTCTGATGGCCGGCGACCCCAGCCTGGAGGTCACCGCCGCCACCCTGCTGGCCCTGGAGCGGGCAGGGGCCGATCTGATCGAACTGGGCATCCCCTACAGCGATCCGCTGGCGGATGGTCCGGTGATCCAGGCCGCCGCAGGCCGGGCCCTGGCGGCCGGCACGACCCCAGGCCGGGTCCTGGAGATGTTGGCTGGCCTGCAGGGAACGCTCACGATCCCGCTGGTGCTGTTCACTTACAGCAACCCTCTGCTCAACCGCGGCATGGAGACCTTCTGCCGCGATGCTGCCACCGCCGGTGCCGCCGGTCTGGTGGTGCCTGACCTCCCCCTGGAGGAAGCAGAGAAACTATCCCCAATCGCCGCCGCCCATGGCCTCGACCTGGTGCTGCTGGTGGCCCCTACCACTCCCGCGGAGCGCATGGCCCGCATCCACGCCGCCAGTCGCGGCTTCACCTACCTGGTGAGCGTCACCGGGGTCACGGGGGTACGCACCAGCCTGGAGTCCCGGGTGGGCCCGCTGGTACGCCAGCTCAAGGCCGAGGGGGGAACCCCGGTGGCCGTGGGCTTCGGCATATCCGGGCCGGATCAGGCCCGCCAGGTCCGCGACTGGGGCGCCGATGGTGCCATCGTCGGCAGTGCCCTGGTGAAGGCCATGGCCGCGGCCCAGGCCAGCGGCGATGACGTCGCAGCCGCCGCCGCCGCCTTCTGCGGCCCGATGCGCCAGGCGCTCGACGCCTGATACACGGGCCCACAGGCCGTCAGGGACAGAAGCAGCAGCGGCGAGAGACACCAACGACAGAGGCGCATGGCAACACGGCAGCGACGTCCATGATGAATCCCCGCGCAGGATCGTTGATCCGGACGTCACGGGACTCAAGGGTGACGCGAATCAAGGAACGTTGCAGGCCCCCCGGCGAACACGAGCGCGGCAGAAGGGAATCGCTATGACTCAGCCGATTGCCTGAGCCCGATGAGCCCTGATGCCAGCCTGGAGCAGGAGGCGCTGTTCGCCTTCCTCGCGCGCATTCCCGAGGAGCCGGCCCTGCGCCAGCAGCTCAACCACGTCCAGACCGCCGGTGACGTGAGCCAGGTGGCCGCCGCCGCCGGCCACACCTTCAGCCCTGAGGTGCTGATCGCGGTGTTCGAACAGTGCAACGAGGTGCCCTACGCCCGGGAAGGCTTGATGGACGAGAAGCTGATCCGCGTTCACCTCCGCCGCGCCTCGCTGTCATGAAATTCGTGCTCTGGGGGCGCTACTGCGACAACGCACTGGAAAAGCGCACACCCTTCCGCGAGGAGCATCTGGCCGGCCTGCAACGCCAGAAAGACCGGGGCCTGCTGATCACGCTGGGGCCCACCGAGGGCAGCACCCACGTGTTCGGCATCTACGAAGCCGAGAGCCAGCAGCAGGTGGAAGCCCTGCTGCACGCCGACGTGTATTGGCGCCACGGCATCTGGACGGAGCTGGAGGTCCACCCCTGGATTCAGGCCTTCTGAACGAGGGAAGCCCTGAAAAAAAGCCCACAAAAAAAGGAGTGGGTTGCTCCACTCCCTGAGATGGCGAGGGGAGGGCCGAAGCCCACCCCATCAGCCCCATGATCACCAGAGGCCGCGGACCGGGGGAGCCGGCTCGGGTTCGGGCATGGGAGCGGGAGCAGGCTCGGGAGCAGGAGCGGGAGCGGGCTCTTCGACCACTACGACGGGAGGCTGGGCGAAGCGATAGCGGAAGCCGAGCTTGCCACCCCAGTTGTTGAAGGTACCGACGTGCAGATCGCCTTCGTAGAAACCGCTGGCGCCCTGATACACGCCTTCGGCGTAGACATCCCAGTTGTAGTCGATGGCATAGGTGAGACCCACCTTGCCCTGCCAGCCGAACAGGCCGCGGCTGCCACCGTCGAAGCGGTAGTCACCGAGGGTCCAGCTGGGGGTGCTGAAGTTGGAGTAGCCAACACCACCGCCGATGTAGGGGACCCAACGGCCGAAGGGGATATCGAGATAAACGCTGCCGAAGACGTCATTCTTGTTGACGTCACCGGAAATGCTGTTGGTGTCGCCGCTGAAACCGTTTCCACTCACGCTGAGGCCATTGAGGCTAGCGCGGTTGTAGGAGTAGGTCAGCTCGGTGCGGATAGCACCGAAGTCGTAACCGACACCGGCATCCACGGCGAAACCGCCGCCGAACTCGAAGTCACCGTCAAAATCAGGGATCCCGAAGTTCTGCTCGAGATCGCTGGTGCGATAGCTGGTGTTCGAAGGGGTTGAAGCACCGGCACCAACGGTGACGTACCAGCCGGTGGCCTGCTCGAAGCCGCCATCGCCGATTTCACCCACCAAAGGGATGTAGGTCTGGGCGATGTCTTGGGGCTGGGCGGCGGCTTGGGCCTGCTCACCATCGAGGCGGAGTTGTTCTGCGCCCGACTGGGGAGCAGCAAAGGAGGGAGCGGCAACAAGGGCGCTGGCGGCAGCAAAGCCGACGCCACGCAGCATTGCCTTGCGGAAGCTGTTGGACATTGGGAAAAGGGTTCTCACACCGATGCCTGTCTAGGGAGAGGGGGGCAGAGCCGCACCCGGGCATGGACACTGGTTGCCGTGTCACATCCGCGACAGTTCCTCGCTCCAGACACGATTCTGCAAGAATTTGACGCCGTCATGCCTGGGCCAGGCCTCAGCCGCGCGGCCATCCCGCCTGGGCCTGGCGCCACACCCACTCCCCGACCATCTCCGCACCACCCTCGCCAAGAACCAAGCCATAGCCAGACATCCGCCCCCGTCCCTCGGCCGCGATGGTGGCGATGGCCTCCGGACTGGCCAACCCCTGACGCTCCAGAGCCGCCAGCTTGAGCGTCCGTCCTCGGCTGACGATGTTGCCGCCGTTGATGTGACAGCCCACGCAGTGGGCGGCGAACAGCCGCTCGCCGCCGGAGAGCGAAGGAGGAGCGGTGGCTGAGGGCTCCACAGCCCAGGCCGGCACCCCCCCGGCGAACACCAGCATGAGAGCCAGCAGGCCAGCCAGCACAAGTCGGAGGGAATGGCGCATGACAGGGATGGGGAAGGGCTGGATCCGCTCCCAATCTGGGGGATCAGGCCGAATCGTCCAGGGCCCAAATGCAAAGCCCCGCGGCTCCTGATGGAGTCGCGGGGCACGGGAGCGAGGGGGCAAAACGCGAAGGGCAGGGGCCGCTCGGCTCAATCCTCATCTTCTTCGTTGGAGCCAGCCGGGATCAAACGAATCTGCTTGCGGCCAAGCTTGATCTCGAATTCGTCGCCGGGCTCGAGGTTGAGCATGGCGGTGTAGGCCTTGCCGATCAACAGGTTCCCATTGCCCTGAACGGTAGCGACGTAGCTGAGCTTGCGACCACCCTTGCCGACCTTGCTGGAGGCGCCGAGCTCGACACCCTTGGCTTCAAGCAGGGCCTCGTAGAAGGCGGTGAAGTTCAGCCGTTCGCCACCATCCTTCTTGGTGGACACGTAACCACAGGCGCGGACGATCTCCGATTTACCGGCATCGCCAAGTTCCTTGACCTTGGCCAGCAGGTCAGATCCGGTGAGCATGAGAGGAGGTGGGGGAATGAGGAGGACGTAAAAGAGGAATCGGATCAGCGGGGATGTGACTCCTGGGAGAGCTTTGCGGAGGGTCCGTAAAAGCATGCCCAGGACGGGCGAGCAAATCCGAGAAGGTTTGCAGGGACGATTCGGATCGGGAGTTGCACCTGAATTCCTTTTCGTACCTGCCAATAAGATACAACGTCACCGGCGCCTGTCACGCCGACACGCCAGAATCCCTTGGGAACCAAGACGATCTATGACCGAGATCCGACGGTTGCTTGCCAGTGATCTGGATCAACTGATCGAGGTCTATCGCGATGCTGTGATCAGTCAGGCCACAGGCCTCTACAGCAACGCACAGATCGAGGCCTGGGCGAGTCACGCCAGCCGCGAACCCGATGTGCGGCGGGCCTTGCAGCAGGGCTTCGGCCTGGTCAGCTGTCAGAGTGCGAATCCAGCGATCATCGAGGCCTTTGCCCTGCTCGATCCTGCCGATCGCCTGTCGCTTCTCTATTGCCGCGGCCGCGCCAGCCGGCAGGGTCACGGCCGGCGTTTGGTCTTAGCACTTGAAACCGAAGCCCGTCGTCGGGGAGAGCGATCGCTGCGAACCGAAGCCAGCCAGCTGTCGCGCCCTCTGCTGGAGCGGCTGGGCTGGTGGATCGAGGCGGAGGAAGAGGTGCCGTTCGGCGGCCTGCTGTTCCGGCGCTGGCGGATGATCAGAAACCTGATGTAAGACCCACGCCCAGATGGCGGATGAGCAGCTGCAACGCTTTCTCGAGAAGGTGAGTCAACTCAATGCCTTCGTGGCCCTCACGGAGAGCCAGCCCGCTCTGCGCGAGGCTCTGCGCCACTGTGCCACCCATCAGCAGGTGGTCCTGCTGGCCCGCTCCTGTGGCTTCGAGATTGGCCGCCGCTGGGGGGAGGAAGCGTTGGCGGAAGAGGCGTTGGCGGAGGAGTCAGCAGAAGCGATGGAGACGGCGATCGACAATCTGCTGATCAGCCCCTGCCCCAACCCCGGACAGGAACGCAGCACCGTGTTGCTGGACACCCCAAAGCTGCGATTGGAGCGGATTCATTCCTGCTCGGCCACTAGCCCCGAGGGCTTCTGGTACGACCAGAGGGAGCACGAATGGGTCACCCTGCTTCAGGGCAGCGCCCGCCTGCGCTTCTCAGACGAGCCCCAAGTGCGCGAGCTCAACCGGGGCGACCAGCTGCTGATCAGCGCCCATCGGCGCCATCGACTGGAGCAGACGGATCAGGCTCCAGGCACGATCTGGTTAGCTCTGTTCTGGCCACCGGAGTGAAGCGATCAGAACCGCGCACCAGCCAGTAGGCCGCAGCCAGGCAGAGAACGGCAATGCCCAGGCCGATCAGCAACTGGGGCTTGTTCTCCGATCCAGGAGGCAGAACGATCACCTTCCGGCCCACGGCGGTCATCGCCGTGAGCAGCACCAGATCGATCTGCACCACACCGCGACGCAGATAAGAGGTGATGTTCTGCAGCACCTCGAGGCCGATCAGCAGCGTGAGCAGATCGCCGAGCAGGCCGATCAGAGACTCCCCCATCCAGGAGCTGGCGGGATCAATCAGGCTGCGCGTTACCACCACGAGCAACTGCAGCGTGGCCACCACCATGACCCCCAGCAGCACGGCAGCGAGAACCTTGGCGAGGAGCTGCTCGGAGCGGTCTACGACCCTGAGGAACAGGCGGTCGTCGTTAAGGCGGCGCAGCCTGGCCATCAGTTCTTGAACGGCTGATAGGTCGGCTTGGCGGGCGTGTCGCCGGGAGAGTTCTCGAGCTTGGTGTCACAGGTCACCGAGCCGTCGGAGCCGGTGACGCAGTTGGTGGGCTTGACCTTGGTGGCCGGCCCCACCTTGCTGCCGGGCTGAAGCATGAAGGTTTCACTCTGCGCCACGGCCGGAGCGACCAGGCCGAGCAGAAGCAGGAGAAGGCTGCCCAGGCGAGCGACCGGCTGGCCCGCAACAGCGGCCTTCGCAGGCCAGGGGATCATGAAAGTGGACACGCTGCCATCAAGGGAAGACGACCCCACTTTGGCGTCCCCATCAGCGATGCGCTGTCGCACCGATCAACCTTGGTTGAGCATCAGGACGTGCTGGCCTCGGGCGGCGACGCCGAGCCATGATGATCCTGACGGATCTCTTCCAGCAGCAGATCCAGTTGACCGAGGGAATCACCCAGAGCGCCCGGCGCGGAGCCGAGGCCATCGAGCACCATGCCCTCGTCCTCTCGATACCAGAGGCTCTCGATATCGCACAGGCGTTCCGCCAGCCCTCCGAGGCCTTGCTTGGCATGGATGCGATGCAGCTCCTCGACCAGCACAGGCATGCGGATCGAGGAGGCCTTCAGGGCCCGACGCAGATCGGCCTGGGTGCGGCCGGTGTGGCGCAACCAATCCTTCAGGAAAACCTGAAGCTCGTCGAGCTGGTCGGCATGGAGGGTGAGCATCGCCGGAGGCGTTCAGCGCGTGGGACTCAGCGGTTCAGCGGGAACCACTTATCCAGTCTGCGCTGGGCCCGCTCGCGGATGTGGGGCGTGAGATGGCGGCTGCAGAGTCCGAGCAGGGCGGTGAGAGCCACCATGTCGTCGCTGAACCCTGCAGCCGGAATGAAGTCCGGAATGATGTCCAGGGGCAGCAGCAGATAGGTGAGCGCCGCCAGCACGGTGAGCCGCGCCTGGTGAGGCGTGCCGCCATCCAGGAGCATCTCGAAACATTGGATCGCGGGGCGGGCGATGGTGCGACCAGCGCGACGCAGCAGCCGGACCAGAAGGGTCTCATCGACGACGGCACTTTCGAGCACTTCGGCGGTGAGGGACGTCTGGGCGGCAGGGCCCGCGGCTTGAGCGGCGGACATCGGCATTCTCCTCAGAGTGGGGCGCCACGGGGGCGACAACCCCCTCAGTCTGTGGTGAGATGCCGGATCCCGTCAGGGCCGGTTGCCCCCCCGAATGGTGGGGTCAACCGGCCCTCGGCGCAGGGGGCCAGCCCCGCCTCAGACATCGACGAGTCCGCTATCGATGCCGGCCTTGCGCAACTTGCGCAGGGCGCGCTGCACCACCTGACGGCAGTACTCCCGGCTGCATTCGAGCTGGCGCGCCACCTCGGCGAGGGTTCGCCATTCATGGCTGCCGTCGAGCCCGAAGCGCAGCATCACCACGGTGCGCTCCTTCGGGGTGAGGTTGGCACGCTCCAGCAGCGTCCAGACCGAAGCGGTGCGCTCCGCCAGTTCGGCCCGTTCCATTGGTGCCATCTCGTCGCTGGGCAGCACATCCACCAGCTCGGAGGGATCGGCCTTGGAACGCACGGCCCCCTGCAGGCTCACGGTGACGCTGCGCAACTCACAGCCCAGCAACTCCTCCACCTCCGCCACCGGAACCCCGAGGGCCAGGGCCAATTCATTCGGATTGGGCGACTGTCCATGCGCCTGGAGGTGGCGGGCCTTGGCGGCGCGCAGGCGCGTGAGCTTCTCGTTGACGTTGACGGGAATGCGAATGGTGCGGCTCTGGGTGGAGAGGGCACGGTTGAGGCCCTGACGAATCCACCAGTAGGCATAGGTGCTGAAACGGTGGCCGCGGGTGGGGTCGAATTTCTCCACCGCCCTGGTGAGGCCAATGGTGCCTTCCTGGATCAGATCGAGCAGATCGAGCCCCTTGCCCTGGTAGCGCTTGGCGAGATTGACCACCAGGCGAAGGTTCGCCGTGATCATCTGCTGCTTGGCCCGCTCGCCATTACGCAGGGTGCGGCGCTCGAGATCGTCGTAGTTACATGCGTCCCCGATGCCACCAGCAAGGCTGCAGCGCTCCTGCAGGCCCACCATCGCCTGCACCTTGCGTCCAAGGGTGAGCTCCTGCTCGGGAGTCAGCAACTGGTGTCGGCCGATCTCACCGAGAAAGGCACTCAGGGAACTTGCCATGGATTCTGGTGATAGCGATCATTCGAACTTAGGGTTGATTCGCGCTATCAGGAAAACCGTCGGAAAGGCTTCAGTATTCCAGTCCACTGCGGAATTGCACCTTTTCTCCCGAATTCCATTTCTCTTCCTATTCGCCCCTGGCGAACGCCGCGATCGCCATGATTTTGGCATGTTTTTTTATGACGAATGGTCTCGCCATTCGCCAAACAAACTCAGCCAGCACTACCCTTGCCTCACCCAAAAAGGCAGACGGCTCGCTACGTTGACAAGCCCTCCCGGCGACGCGGGTCCATGCTCTTTGCAAGCGCGGTTCTGGCAACCCCAGCCCTGGCAACCCCAGCTTTTGCGATTCCCGCGGCTCTGCTGCCGAGCAGCCTGGTATGGCCCAGTGCTGCCGTGGCCTACGTGCACTATCTGAGCTTCATGCTCTGCTTCGGTGCCCTGGTGCTGGAGCGGCGCCTGATCCGGGCCGACATTGATCGCAAGGACGCCACCTTGATGGTGATCACCGATGTGGTCTACGGCATTGCGGCCCTGGGGCTGCTGCTCAGCGGCATCGCACGAGTGCTGCACTTCGGCCAGGGCACCAGCTTTTACACGGAAAATCCGCTCTTCTGGTGGAAGGTGGGCACCTATCTGGCCGTGGGCGGACTGTCGCTCTATCCCACCATCACTTACATCCTCTGGGCGATTCCTCTGCGCAAGGGGCAACTGCCCCAGGTGAGTGAGGCCCTGGCCCAGCGGTTGCGCTGGATCCTCAACATCGAACTGGTGGGCTTCGCCGCCATTCCCTTTCTCGCCACGCTGATGGCCCGGGGTGTGGGACTCGGCCTCTGAAGCCTCTCCGATGGGCGACCTTCCTGTGGGCGCTCTGATGCGCACCATGATGTGCGTCCTGGGGGGCGCTCTGGCGGCTGTCCTGTTGAGCGCCGATCAGGGCTGGGGGGGATCCGTGGACAAGCGCGACCCACCCTGCGTGGCGGCATCCGGTCATCGGGCGGTGAACCTGCCGAAGGGAGACTTACTGCTGCTCCCCAATCCGAGCGTGGCGGAGGTGGCCGGCGATTACCGCGATCGTCTAGCCACCACGGCCCTGGGACGCCCCCGCCGCTCCCTCTGGTGCGTCTGGCTGGAACCGGCGACCAGCGAAGGACCCGCCACCCGCTGGGTGGAGCGCTGGCACGCTGCCGCCGCCAGGGCCCTGGCGCAGTGGGAAGCGGTGCTGCCGATCGTGCGAGTGGCGGACCCAGACACCGCCCAGGTGCGGATCCGGCGCCGCCGCCCCCCCCTGAAGCGACAGGCCGATGGCCGCACCCGGGCCAGCCACGGCCGCGCCACATTGGCATTGCTGGAAGTGAAGCGCGGATCGATCTGGCAGCTGGAACCGGCCGTGGAGGTCTTGCTCAGCCCGGAGCAGCGGCCAGAAGCCATCGAGGCCACCGCCCTGCACGAACTCGGCCACGCCTTCGGCCTCTGGGGCCACAGCGATGAGGCCGGGGACGCCATGGCCGCCACCCCCGGGGCCCAACCGGTGCAACAGCTGAGTCCCCGCGATCGCGCCACACTGCGCTGGCTGGATCAGCAGCCCACGCCCTTCGCTCCCTAAGAAGGGGGCGCAAAGGAACCCCGGCTCTGCGGCGAGGTGGGACTCAACCGCCGCTGCCGGGTACACGCCGGGGGGCCAGGCCCAGGGCCATCAGGAAACCGATCAACTGCACCAGCACCACGCTCGGGCCCGAGGGCAGGTCGAAGAGGCCGGAGGCCAGCAGACCAAGCACGGCGCAGCCGGCCCCCAGGAGCGCGGCCAGCAGCACATACAGGCTGAAGCGGCGACTGACCAGACGGGAAGCGCAGGCAGGGATGACCACAAAGGCACTGATCAGCAGCACCCCGACCGCCTTGATCGAGATCGCCACCACCACCGCCAGCACGACGATGAACAGCAGGCGCTGCCAGCCGGCAGAGACGCCGCGGGAAATCGCCAGGGGCTCGTCGATTGTGAGCAGGATCTGGCTGCGGTGGGTGAGGAGCAGGTAGCCGCCGGCTCCGATCAGCAGCAGCAGGATTACGGCCAGATCCAGCCAGGAGACGCCGAGGATGTCGCCAAAGAGCAGCTGCTGGATGCCTCCCGTCCAGGTGCGCACCTGGCTGAGTACCAGTACCGACAGCGCCAGCGAGGAGGAGTAGACGATGTTGAGCAGGGCATCGGTGGGCAGGCGGCTGCGGCGTGCCAGCTGATCGACCCCCAGGGCGAAGAGCACGGCGAAGGGGATCAGCACCAGGGTGGGATCGAGGCCCAGCAGGATGCCCAGGGTGATGCCGAGCAGGGCCGAATGCCCCAGGGCATCACTGAAGAAGGAGAGCTGCCGCAGCACGGCGACGCTGCCCAGCACACCGCCGAGGGCCCCGGTGAGCAGCCCGGCCAGCAGGGCGCGCTGCATGAAGGGCAGCTGCAGCAGGTCGCCCAGGGAGGCCAGCTCGTGCATCAGAGCTGAGAGTG
>CAIRWM010000089.1 GCA_903882285.1 uncultured cyanobacterium | reverse complement strand
GCGCCGGCCGACTGCCACCGGTGGCGCCGCCGCCTGGAGCGGGGGGCTGGCCCGGCTGGGGTCGACCTACCAGCTGAGGGCGACCTGCCGGGGTGCCGGGTCGGATCGGCTGGGCCGGACGAGCCTGGGGACCGGGGGCGCTGGCGCGCTGCGGGCTGGCGGCCCGCTGGGGCCCCTGGGGCGCCCGGTTGGCAGCCGGGCCCGCCGCCGGGCGGGCGGGTGGCTGGCTGGGTGTGCCGGGGCGTGCCGGGGCCGCGGCTTGACGTGCCGGAACGGCGGGCTTGGCGGCAGCTGGAGCTCCGGGCACCTGGGCGGCGCTGGCCGGCGGGACGGTCGGCCGGGGGCGGGCGGGGGGAGCAGCCTTGACGATCGTGGGGCGGGCCGGCGCTGCGGGGGGCGCTGTGGCCGCCGTTGGGCGGGCGGGGGCGGGGGCGCTGGGCCGGCTGGGCGGGGCGATCGGCGCGGCTGGAGAGCTGACGACCGCTCGAGCGGCGGGAGGGGCCGGGGGGGCGGCTTCAGCGCTCGCCTTCTTCACCGACAGGATCGCCTTGGCGGGAGCGGCGGGCACGGGGGCAACGCTGGCTCGAGCGGCACCGGCGGCGGAGCCGTTGGCCTTGATCAGCAGGGCGCGGATGCGGGAGGCTTCGTCGTCGCTGATCGAGCTGCTGTGGCTGCGGGCAGCGATCGCGAGCTTCTCGGCGGCGTCGAGCACGTCCTTGTTGTCCAGGCCCAGGTCCCGGGACAATTCATAAATTCTAACTTTGCCGCTGCTGGTCATTCAGGTCTCCAATGGGTCGGGGCCGCGGGCGGCCACCGATCGGGGCCAGGGGGCCACCGAGCGGGGCAACGGGTGCCACCGGGCCGCGCGCACTCTGCGGCCACAGTTCATCTTGCCTCAGCGGTTGCAGAGTCGCTTGCCGGGAGACGGGCCTCCAGGCTGGCGATGATGGAATCCGCAACCTGACAACGCAGGGCCCGTTGCAGGCGCTTGCGTCGTTTTGCCTCTTCCAGGCAGGCCCTTGAGCGGCAGAGATAGGCCGAGCGGCCCATCCCCTGATCAAGGGCGATGCCGCCTTCGGCCAGCCGGATCACGCGCCATAGCAGGCACCGGTCCAGCAGGCTCCGGCAGCTCACGCAGCGCCGCAGCACGGGGCGCTGGAGCGGGGTCGTCACCGGGCCCCAGCCTCGTCGTCGGCTTCGGACGGCGTCTCGGCCTCACCTTGGTTCTCGTTCTCGGCCGCCTCGACGCAGCTCTCCTCGTCGTCCTCACCGCCATAGCCCTCTTCGTCTTCGGGCAGGGGATAGAGCTCGCGCAGGCGGGCATCCTCTTCGGCGCGGTTGGCCTGTTCGATGGCCAGGCGGGCCTCGGCCTCGGCCTGCAGGGCCTCTTCCTCCTGGCGCTGGGCGATCAGGCCGGCGACCACCTCATCTTCGCTGTGCTGGTCGTACTCCTGGGCGTTCTTGATGTCGATCTTCCAGCCGGTGAGGCGAGCCGCCAGGCGCACGTTCTGTCCCTCGCGGCCGATCGCCAGACTGAGCTGATCCGGCGGCACCAGCACGTGGGCGTGGTGGCCATCGGGGTCGACTAGGCGCACCATCTCAACCCGGGCCGGGCTGAGCGAATTGGCGATGTACTGGCCGGGATCGGGCGACCAGCGGATCACATCGATCTTTTCGCCACGCAATTCGTTGACCACCTGCTGGATGCGGGAACCGCGCGCACCGATGCAGGCCCCCACCGGATCCACCTCGCGCTCGACGCTGTCCACGGCCACCTTGGTGCGCGGGCCCACGGCGCGGGACGGCGGATTGGCCTCGCGGGCCACGGCAACGATGCGCACTGATCCCTCCTGAATCTCGGGCACCTCGTTTTCGAAGAGGTAGACCACCAGGCCGGCATTGGAGCGGGAGATGAACAGCTGGGGGCCGCGCCGCGGCACCTCGCTGACCTCCTTGAGGAACACCTTGAAGGTGGCGTTGGCGCGGTAGTTGTCGTTGGGGAGCTGGTCGCGGCGGGGCAGTTCGGCCTCCACTTCAGGCCGGCCGAGCCCGGAGCTCACCGCCATGATCACGGACTGACGCTCGAAGCGGATCACCCGGGCGGTCAGCACCGGATCCTCCAGGTCGGCGAATTCCTCCTGGATCATGCGGCGCTGCTGATCGCGTAGCTTCTGGGCCAGCACCTGCTTGGTGGTGGCGGCGGCCATGCGGCCGAAATCGTCTTTTTCCGGGGTGACGTCCAGCACCACGGTGTCGCCGGTCTGGGCATCCTCGGCCACCTGGCGCACCTCATCGATGGCGATCTGGTGGTCGTCACTCTCCACCTCCTCCACGATGATCTTGCTGGCCAGGACCCGATAGCCCTCCTCCTCCAGGTCGAGGGCCACGTCGAAGTTGCTGAAGTAGTCCTCCTCGAATGGGTCCTCGCTAATGCCCAGATAGAGGGTGCGCCGATAGCGCTCGTACCCCTTGAGCAGGGCCTCGCGCAGGGCGGCTTCCACCACCTGCGGCGGCAGCTTCTTCTCGTCGCTGATGTCCTCGATCAGGTTGTTCAGACCGGGGAGGAGAACCAGGGCCATGGGCTCGGGGTGGGGAAGGGAAAGGGAGAGGACGGGACCGTGGCGGGCCCCGTGAAAGATCAGGTGTCGACGCTGGGGGTGACCAGGCGCACCCGCATCACCTCCTGGCGGGGGATGCGCACGGTGCGGCCACGCACGTTGAGCAGCACGACCTGCTCGTCTCGACCCAGCAGCAATCCCTCACGGGGCTGCTCGGTGCCGTCCGGCTCGCGCCGCAGCACCTCCACCGGAAAGCCGCGGAAACTGCCGAAGTCGCGCTCAGAGAGAAGCTCCTCCCCGATGCCGGGGCTGCTCACCTCCAGCGTGTAGGCCATCTCGAGCAAGCCGGAGGCTTCGAGGGCCTCGCCCAAGGGGCCGCTGAAGGCGGCGCACTCGTCGAGACTCACGTCACCGCCGTCGGCCCGCCTCAGCAGTACCTGCACCGTCATCGGAATGCGGTGGCTGAGCACGTGGACGCCACACACATGCAGCTGCGCAGCGGCGCCGACCTCAAGGGCCAGGGCTTCGAGCGGGGCGGCGAGGAGATGGGGCAAGGCGACGGTCTGCCGGACGGGACAACCCGCCGCTGGCGTGGGCGGGATCACCCGCCGTGACTGCAGTCGTGGAACTGCCCCTGCCCGGAGGACGGGTTCCGCTGGGGGAACGTCGCGTCAGGAAAGGGTGAGGCCCGGCGGGCACCCGCTCACCCTAAGGGATCGCTGGGAGGCCTTTCGCCCGGGCCGGGGCCGCCAGCTGCTGCGTCACCGTGTCCTGTCCCCAGCCCGGATCCCAGATCGAGCACCGGGGCTTCGGCGTAGTAGTCGGCGGCGCTCACCGCGCCGCGCAGGGTGGGGTCCTGGTTGAGGCACTGGGCGCACTGCTCGGGGCTGCGCAGGTACTGGCAGACCCGGGCCCAAAGCTTGGCCCGACTGCCGGGTGCCCCCTGGCTGAAGTGCACCAGATCCTTTCCACCCACCAGGCCCTGGATCTCCACCTGGCAGAGGCTGCAGCGCTGGCGCGTGCCCGGAGGGATGGACGGCATGGCCGGTGGCGATCACTCCAGGCAACTTAGGCGGATCCCCCCGCGACAGGATCTGGGTGGACGGTCGGGGCATGGGAGCATGAGACTTCTGCAACTCAGCGATCCGCACCTGTTGGCCGATCCTCGCGGCCGCTGCCGCGGCCGCACCTCCCTGACCTGGTTGCGCCACGGACTGGAGCAGGCCCTGGCCCAGCTCAGGCAGCGGCAGGAGCCCCCCGACCAGCTACTGATCAGCGGCGATCTCTGTCAGGACGAGAGCTGGGGCGGCTACGTGCGCCTGCGCGAGCTGCTGGAGGAGCTCTGGCCGGCGCCCCTCGCGCCGCCGCTGCTGCTGGCTGGCAACCACGACCATGCCCTGCTCCTGCGCGCCGTCCTCGGCCGCAGGGCCTTGCTGGCGCCGGCGCTGGTGCCGCTGGGGGGTGTCGACCTGCTGCTGCTGGACAGTCACGTGCCCGGCTGGGTAGGCGGCCGACTCGGCGCCGCTCAGCGGGCCTGGCTGGAGCGGCGGCTCGTGGCCGGAACGGCACCGCTGCTGGTGGCCCTGCACCACCCGCCGCTGCCGATCGGTGATCGCGAGCTCGATGCCATCGCCCTGGCCGACGGCTGCGAGCTGCTCCGCCTGCTGGCGGCCACGCCGCGCTGGCGGGGTCTGGTCTTTGGCCACGTGCATCAGCACTGGCAGGGGGTGGCGCCTGGTCGCGCAGCCGTGCCGCTGCTGGGCTGCCCGTCCACGCTCTGTCCATTTGGTCCGGTGCAGCCTTGTCCCCTCGGCCGACCTGCCGACCCGGGCGGCCGCCTGTTGGAACTGGCGCCGACGGGGGACATCCGGCATCGCCTGCTGCGCTGGAGTCCCGCCGAATCCCTTTAGCGTCTTGGGACGCTCTCGCCCGTCCTGCCCTGAAACGCTTCGCTCGCCGGCTCCACCGCCAGCTGATGCCGGTTCTGGTGGTTCCCCTTTTGCTGGTCTCCCTCCTGCTGGGAGGGCCCTCCCCACGGCCGGCCTGGGCTCTGGAGCCCGCCAGCCCATCGCCGCCACCTGCCGCCCCGGCTCCGCTGCCCCCGGCCGTCGCCGCCCCCCATAGCTTCGTGGCAGAGGCCGCCCGCCGGGTCGGTCCTGCGGTGGTGCGCATCGACACGGAGCGGGATGTGGTGCGCCAGTCGTTTGACCCGGCGATGCTGGATCCGCTGCTGCGCGATCTCTTCGGCGATTCCGCCGGCAGCCTGCGCGAGCGGGGGCAGGGCTCTGGGGTGGTCATCGACGCCGGCAAGGGCCTGGTGCTCACCAACGCCCATGTGGTCGACCAGGTCGACGGCGTCGCTGTGACCCTGGCCGACGGTCGCCAGCTGGACGGCACGGTGGTCGGCAGCGATCCCGTCACCGACCTGGCCGTGGTGCGCCTCTCTGGCCGGGAACGCCTGCAGGCTGCACCTCTGGGGGATTCCGAGGCCCTGGAGGTGGGCGATTGGGCCATCGCCCTAGGCAGTCCTTACGGGCTGGAGCGCACCGTCACCCTTGGCATCGTCAGCAGCCTGCACCGGGATATCAACAGCCTCGGCTTCTCCGACAAGCGTCTCGACCTGATCCAGACCGATGCCGCCATCAACCCCGGCAATTCGGGCGGCCCGCTGATCAATGCTTCCGGCGAGGTGATCGGTATCAACACCCTGGTGCGCTCGGGCCCCGGCGCCGGTCTGGGCTTCGCGATCCCGATCAACCTGGCCAAGCGCGTCGCCGGCCAGCTGGCCTCCGGCGGTACCGTGGTTCATCCCTATTTGGGGCTGCAGCTGGTGCCGCTCACCGCCCGGGTGGCCCGTGAAAACAACCGTGATCCCGATGCCCTGCTGCAGCTGCCCGAGCGCGATGGCGCCCTGGTGCAGCGGGTGCTGCCCGACAGTCCTGCCGAGGCGGCCGGTCTCAAGCGGGGCGACCTGGTGGTGAGCATCGCCGAGCAGGCGGTGCTCACCCCCGCCGCCCTGCTGCAGCAGGTGGAGCGCTCCGAGGTGGGGCAGCCGCTGCCGCTGCAGGTGCTGCGCGGTCAGCGGGAGCTGCAGCTCTCGATCCGGCCGGCGGCCCTGCCCGCGCCAGGTTGAGGCCGGATACCCGTTGCTACGGTCACGGGCCGTTGCCATCGATGGAATGTCGGAGCTGCAGGACCGGATGAAGCAGGCGGTGGCCCAGGCGGCCGTCGAGCAGATCCGCGATGGCATGGTGCTGGGCCTGGGGTCGGGATCTACCGCGGCTCTGATGATCCAGGCCCTCGGCGCCAAGCTGCAGAGCGGTGAGCTGCGGGATATCACCGGTGTCACTACCTCGTTCCAGGGCGAGGTGCTGGCCGCCGAGCTCGGCATCCCGCTCAGGAGCCTCAACGCCGTTGAGCGCATCGACCTGGCCATCGACGGCGCTGACGAGGTGGATCCCTCCTTCCAGCTGATCAAGGGGGGCGGCGCCTGCCATGTGCAGGAGAAGCTGGTGGCGCGCCGGGCCGAGCGCTTCGTGGTGGTGGTCGATGCCAGCAAGCTGGTGGATCGGCTCAACCTCGGTTTCCTGCTGCCTGTGGAGGTGCTGCCGGGGGCCTGGCGTCAGGTGCGGGGAGAACTGGCCGCGATGGGCGGCGACGCCGAGCTGCGTATGGCCGTGCGCAAGGCCGGACCGGTGGTCACCGATCAGGGAAATCTGGTGCTGGATGTGCGCTTCGCCGGCGGCATCGCCGACCCCGTGGCGCTGGAGAAGGAGATCAACAACCTGCCGGGCGTGCTGGAAAACGGCCTGTTCGTGAATCTCACCGACCAGGTGCTGGTCGGTGAGATCGTCGATGGTCAGCCCCGGGTGCGGGATCTGGTCAAGGCCTGAGCTCCGCGAACGCCCCCGGCGCGCTCAGGCCCCGACTCCGCCGAGGCGCCGCCGCACCGACTCGGCGTGGCTGTGGAGCCCCTCACTCTCGGCCAGGGCAATCACGGCGCCGCCGGTGGCCGCGAGCGCCTCGCGGTTGAAGCGGATAAGGCTGGTGTGGCGCAGGAAGGTCTCGACGCTGAGGGCCCCGCTGAAGCGGGCCGTGCCGGAGGTCGGCAGGGTGTGGTTGGGACCGGCCAGGTAATCGCCCACAGCTTCCGGGGAGTAGGGGCCCAGGAAAATGGCGCCAGCGTGGCGGATGCGCTCCGCCAGTGGCTCGGGATCCTCCACCAGCAGTTCGAGATGTTCCGGGGCGAAGCGATCACTGAGCTCCGCGGCGGTGGCCAGATCGGGGGCGAGCACGATCAGGCCCCACTCCTCGAGGGCCTGGCGGGTGATGCTGGCGCGGGGGTGATCGATCAGCTGGGCCTCGATCGCGGCGGGCACCGCGGCGGCCAGGTCCTCGCTGGTGGTGATCAGGATCGCCGCGGCCAGCGGGTCGTGTTCGGCCTGGGCCATCAGGTCAGCCGCCACCTGGTCGGCGCGGGCGGTGTGGTCGGCGATCACCAGCACCTCGCTGGGGCCCGCTAGGGAGTCGATGCCGACGCGGCCGTAGACCGCTTTCTTCGCCAGGGTCACGTAGAGGTTGCCGGGCCCGCTTATCACGTCGACGCGGGGAATCGATTCGGTGCCCCAGGCCAGGGCGGCGATGGCCTGGGCCCCTCCGACCCGATACACCTCGGTGACGCCGGCCAGGTGGGCAGCGGCCAGAACGGTGTCGTTCGGCTCGCCGCCGGGACCGGGTGGGGTCACCATCACCAGCCGCCCGACGCCCGCAACCGCCGCCGGCACAGCATTCATCAGCACCGTGCTCGGGTAGGCGGCCCGGCCACCGGGGACATAGAGACCAGCCCGCTCCACTGGGCGCCAGCGCCGTCCCAACGCCTCGCCATGGGGGCCGGTGAGGGCCAGGTCCGGGGGCAGCTGCTGGCGGTGGAAGGCCAGGATCCGCTCGTGGGCCAGGCGTAAGGCTTCCTGCAGGCTCGCAGGGGTGGCCTGCCAAGCCTGCTCCAGCCGTTCGGGCGGAAGGCGCAGCGGCTCCGGCCGCACGCCGTCGAAGCGCTCGGTGAGCTCGATCAGGGCCCGGTCGCCCTCATGGCGAACCTGCTCGAGGATCGCCAGGACGCGCTGTTCCTGCTCGCCCAGCCGATCGCCATCGGTGCGGCCGGCGATCGCCTCGAGGCGATCCCTGGCCTGGCCTGGATCCCGCAGGACGGTGATCTTCAGGGGAGTGGGGGCAGGAACGGGGGCGGGGTGGGACGCGACCAAGACCGGGAGCGCAGCACTGGAGTCCGAAGCTAGGGCCCCGGCCCCGGCCCAGTCTCCGGCCCTGGCCCGGTGGGGCGCGGGGCCAAGGGGTACCATTCTTCCTTGCCGAGTCAGCGCCCGTACCTCTGTGGCCAATAACAATTCGTCGAAGAAGCGCATCGAGATCGCCGAGCGCAACCGTCTGCGCAACCGCTCATACAAGTCGGCCCTCCGCACTCTGATGAAGCGCTGCTTCACCGCTTGCAGCAGCTATAGCCAGGAGCCCGGTGCCGAGGCCAGGGCCGCGGTCCAGAGCACCATGAACGCCGCCTTCAGCAAGATCGACAAGGCAGTCAAGGTGGGTGTGCTGCACCGCAACACCGGCGCCAACCAGAAGTCCCGTCTCAGCTCTGCGGTGAAGCAGGTGCTTGACCCCGCTGCTGCCTCCTCCGCACCTACCTCCGCCGCCGCGACGGAAGCCTGAGCCGGCTCGCCACAATGGGAGGCAGCCTGAGCCCTTGTCGGCCGCTGTCCATGGCCCTCTTCCCCCCAGCTGACCGACCGTCCTCAGAGTCTCGGCTGCCGCTTCTGGTGGACAGTCACTGCCACATTGTCTTCCGCAACTTCGACGACGATCTTGACGCCGTCTGTGCCCGCTGGCGGGAGGCCGGGGTGGGGGCTTTGGTGCACGCCTGCGTGGAGCCCTCGGAGATTCCGGCGATCCGGGCCCTCGCCGATCGCTTCCCTGAGATGCGTTACGCCGTGGGCGTCCACCCCCTCGACACGCGCCACTGGCAGCCGGATACCGCGGCGGTGCTGCGTCAGGCGGCCCAGGCCGACCCCCGGGTGGTGGCCATTGGCGAGCTGGGGCTCGATCTCTTCCGGGAGCACAATCTCGAGGAGCAGCTCCAGGTGCTGCAGCCCCAGCTCGATCTCGCGGTTGAGCTGGATCTTCCGGTGATCGTTCACTGCCGCGACGCAGCGGAGCCGATGTTGCTGGAACTGCGCAGTCGCCATGCTGACGGCCTTTGCCCGCGTGGAGTGATGCACTGCTGGGGCGGCACCCCCGCCGAGATGGAAGCGTTCCTAGAGCTGGGGATGCACATCAGTTTCAGCGGCACCGTTACCTTTCCTAAGGCGGAGGCCACCCACACCTGTGCCCGCGAGGTGCCGGCCGATCGCTACCTGGTCGAGACCGACTGCCCGTTCCTGGCCCCAGTGCCCCGGCGGGGCAAGCGCAATGAGCCGGCCTACGTGGCCTCGGTCGCCGAACGGATGGCCGAGTTGCGTGGTGAGAGCATCGAGCAGGTCGCTCTTGCCAGCAGCGCCAACGCGGCCCGCCTGTTCAGGCTGACGCTTCACACTGTATGATGATTCATTGGCCTGGCAGCGGAAGCGCTCCCTTTGTCGATCACGGCTCCAGCGATCACAGTTTCAGCGATCACGGCAGCAGCACAGCTGCCCTTTTGTGTGACGGCAACGTTGCCTCCCCGCGGGGTCGCTTTGCTGTCGGTTGAAACGGCAGCTTCGCTGCTTCTTGCGAGGGCTCTCGGTTTGCCGCGAACCCGATAGGCGCACGTCCCGATCCGCTGTCCTGCTCTGCAGGTGCGTGTCCTGGCCGCTGCGCCTCTTCGCATGAGCCCTCCGGGTGGTCGCCCACCGGCCAGCCGTTGATCTCCTCCCCTCCCAGCCTGGGCCCCGGCCCGATTCCGTCCACCCGTCCCGCAGGTTCACCGCATGAGCAGCGCGATCCAGGTCGCCAAGACCGCCACTTACCTGCCTGATCTGGTTGAGGTGCAGCGGGCGAGCTTCAAATGGTTCCTGGAGAAGGGCCTGATCGAGGAGCTGGAGAGCTTCTCCCCGATCACCGACTACACCGGCAAGCTTGAGCTGCACTTCATCGGTAGCGAGTACCGCCTCAAGCGCCCGCGCCACGATGTGGAAGAGGCCAAGCGCCGCGACGCGACGTTTGCCTCGCAGATGTATGTGACCTGTCGCCTGGTCAACAAGGAAACCGGCGAGATCAAGGAGCAGGAGGTCTTCATCGGTGAGCTGCCGCTGATGACCGAGCGCGGCACCTTCATCATCAACGGTGCCGAGCGCGTGATCGTCAACCAGATCGTGCGCAGCCCCGGTGTTTATTTCAAGGAGGAGCCTGATCCCAAGACGGGCCGTAAGACCTACAACGCCAGTGTCATCCCTAACCGGGGCGCCTGGCTGAAGTTCGAGACCGACAAGCACGAGCTGATGCATGTGCGCGTCGACAAGACCCGCAAGATCAATGCCCACGTGCTGATGCGGGCCATGGGCCTGTCGGACGTGGACGTGCTCGACAAGTTGCGTCACCCGGACTATTACCGCAAGACGATCGAGACGGCGACCAACGTCGAGCAGATCACCTCCCAGGACCAGGCACTGCTGGAGCTCTACAAGAAGTTGCGCCCGGGTGAACCCCCCTCGGTGAGCGGTGGTCAGCAGCTGCTGGATTCCCGCTTCTTCGATGCCAAGCGCTACGACCTTGGTCGGGTGGGTCGCTACAAGATCAACAAGAAGCTGCGCCTTACGGTTCCCGACGAGACCCGCGTTCTCACCAAGGAGGAACTGCTCTCCACCCTCGATTACCTGATCGGCCTGCAGCTTGGCCAGCCGGGCTACGAGGTCGACGACATCGACCACCTCGGCAACCGCCGCGTGCGATCGGTGGGCGAACTGCTGCAGAACCAGGTGCGGGTCGGTCTCAACCGGCTCGAGCGGATCATCAAGGAACGGATGACCGTGGGCGAGACCGAAAGCCTCACTCCCGCCCAGCTGGTCAACCCCAAGCCCCTGGTGGCGGCCATCAAGGAGTTCTTCGGCTCCAGCCAGCTGAGCCAGTTCATGGATCAGACCAACCCGCTGGCCGAGCTCACCCACAAGCGTCGTATCAGCGCCCTCGGCCCCGGTGGCCTCACCCGCGAGCGCGCCGGCTTCGCCGTGCGCGACATTCACCCCTCCCACTACGGGCGCATCTGCCCGATCGAGACGCCGGAAGGTCCGAACGCCGGCCTGATCGGTTCCCTGGCCACCCACGCCCGCGTCAACGAATACGGCTTCATCGAAACCCCTTTCTGGAAGGTGGAGAACGGCATCGTCCACAAGCATGGCGATCCGATCTACCTCTCCGCCGACCTCGAAGATGAGTGCCGCGTCGCCCCCGGTGACGTCGCCACGGATGCCGAGGGCCGCATCACCGCTGAGCAGGTGCCGGTGCGTTACCGCCAGGACTTTGAGACCGTGCCGCCGGAGCAGGTCGACTACGTGCAGCTCTCGCCGGTGCAGGTGATCTCGGTCGCCACCTCGCTGATCCCCTTCCTCGAGCATGACGACGCCAACCGGGCTCTGATGGGCTCCAACATGCAGCGGCAGGCCGTGCCGCTGCTGCGTCCCGAGCGTCCCCTGGTGGGCACCGGCCTGGAGACCCAGGTCGCCCGCGATTCCGGCATGGTGCCGATCACCCGCGTCAACGGCGAGGTGGTGTTCGTCGATGCCACCCAGATCATCATCCGCGATGAACAGGGGAGCGATCATTACCACATGCTGCAGAAGTACCAGCGCTCCAACCAGGACACCTGCCTGAACCAGCGGCCGATCGTCAAACAGGGCGACCCGGTGATCGCCGGCCAGGTGCTCGCTGACGGCTCCGCCTGCGAGGGCGGCGAGATCGCCCTGGGCCAGAACGTGCTGATCGCCTACATGCCCTGGGAGGGTTACAACTACGAGGACGCTATCCTGGTGAGTGATCGACTGGTTCAGGACGACCTCTACACCTCGGTGCACATCGAGAAGTACGAGATCGAAGCCCGGCAGACCAAGCTCGGCCCTGAGGAGATCACCCGCGAGATTCCGAATGTGGCCGAGGAGAGCCTCGGCAACCTCGACGAGATGGGGATTATCCGCATCGGCGCCTACGTGGAGAGCGGCGACATCCTGGTGGGCAAGGTGACCCCCAAGGGGGAATCTGACCAGCCCCCCGAGGAGAAGCTGCTGCGCGCCATCTTCGGCGAGAAGGCCCGCGACGTGCGCGACAACTCGCTGCGTGTGCCCAGTACTGAGCGCGGTCGCGTGGTGGATGTGCGCATCTACACCCGGGAGCAGGGCGATGAACTGCCGCCCGGCGCCAATATGGTGGTGCGGGTCTATGTGGCGCAGCGTCGCAAGATCCAGGTGGGCGACAAGATGGCTGGCCGGCACGGCAACAAGGGCATCATCAGCCGCATCCTTCCCCGGGAGGACATGCCCTACCTGCCGGATGGCACGCCGATCGACATCGTGCTCAATCCGCTGGGCGTGCCGAGCCGGATGAATGTGGGACAGGTGTTCGAGTGCCTGATGGGCTGGGCCTCCTCCCACCTCGGCTGCCGGGTGAAGGTGGTTCCGTTCGACGAGATGCACGGCGACGAGACTTCCAAGAACACCGTGACGGCCTACCTGGAGGAGGCCGCCAAGCTGCCCGGCAAGGACTGGGTCTACGACCCCGAGCACCCCGGCAAGATCCAGCTGATCGATGGCCGCAGCGGCGAGCCCTTCGATCAGCCGGTCACCGTGGGCTACGCCCACATCCTCAAGCTGGTGCACTTGGTCGACGACAAGATCCACGCCCGCTCCACCGGCCCCTATTCGTTGGTCACCCAGCAGCCCCTGGGCGGCAAGGCGCAGCAGGGCGGTCAGCGGCTCGGCGAGATGGAGGTGTGGGCCCTGGAGGCCTACGGTGCCGCCTACACGTTGCAGGAGCTGCTCACGGTCAAGTCCGACGACATGCAGGGCCGCAACGAGGCGCTCAACGCCATCGTCAAGGGCAAGCCGATTCCCCGTCCCGGCACGCCCGAGTCGTTCAAGGTGCTGATGCGCGAGCTTCAGTCCCTCGGTCTCGACATCGCCGTCTACACCGATGCCGGTGAGGAGGTCGACCTGATGCAGGACGTCAATCCGCGCCGCAGCACCCCAAGCCGGCCCACCTACGAATCCCTCGGCGTCGCGGACTACGACGACGACTGATCGCCGCTGGCCCGTCCGCGCTGACGGGCCGATCGCTCTCCGCCACCCCTTCTCACAGCCAGGTCAGCCGCCATGTCCAACAGCAATCTCCGCACCGAGAACCACTTCGACTACGTGAAGATCACGCTCGCCTCCCCTGAGCGGATCATGGAGTGGGGCCAGCGCACGCTGCCCAATGGTCAGGTGGTGGGCGAGGTGACCAAGCCGGAGACGATTAACTACCGCACTCTTAAGCCCGAGATGGACGGGCTCTTCTGCGAGAAGATCTTCGGCCCCTCCAAGGACTGGGAGTGCCACTGTGGCAAGTACAAGCGGGTGCGTCACCGCGGCATCGTCTGCGAGCGCTGCGGCGTTGAGGTGACCGAGAGCCGGGTGCGCCGGCACCGCATGGGCTTCATCAAGCTGGCGGCGCCGGTGTCACACGTCTGGTATTTGAAGGGGATCCCGAGCTATGTGGCGATCCTGCTCGACATGCCTCTGCGCGATGTCGAGCAGATTGTCTATTTCAACTGCTACGTTGTGCTCGATCCGGGCGATCACAAGGAGCTCACCTACAAGCGGCTGCTCACCGAAGATGAGTGGCTGGAGATCGAGGATGAGATCTTCGCCGAAGACTCGGAGATCGAGAATGAGCCCGTGGTGGGTATCGGTGCCGAGGCCCTCAAGCAGCTGCTCGAAGACCTCGATCTCAAGCAAGAGGCTGAACAGCTTCGCGAGGATATCAACTCCAGCAAGGGTCAGAAGCGCGCCAAGCTGATCAAGCGCCTGCGGGTGATCGACAACTTCATTGCCACCGATGCCCGTCCGGAATGGATGGTGCTCGACGTGATCCCCGTCATCCCGCCCGATCTGCGCCCGATGGTGCAGCTCGACGGCGGTCGCTTCGCCACCTCCGATCTCAACGATCTCTACCGGCGGGTGATCAACCGCAACAACCGCTTGGCGCGGCTGCAGGAGATCTTGGCCCCGGAGATCATTGTCCGCAACGAAAAGCGGATGCTGCAGGAGGCCGTTGATGCCCTGATCGACAACGGCCGCCGTGGTCGCACCGTGGTGGGCGCCAACAACCGTGCGCTCAAGTCGCTGAGCGACATCATCGAGGGCAAGCAGGGTCGCTTCCGCCAAAACCTGCTCGGCAAGCGTGTCGACTACTCCGGTCGTTCGGTGATCGTGGTGGGTCCGAAGCTGAAGATGCACCAGTGCGGCTTGCCAAAGGAGATGGCGATCGAGCTTTTCCAGCCGTTCGTGATCCATCGCCTGATCCGCCAGAACATCGTCAACAACATCAAGGCGGCCAAGAAGCTGATCCAGCGCGCCGATGACGAGGTGATGCAGGTGCTGCAGGAGGTGATCGAAGGCCATCCGATCCTGCTCAACCGTGCTCCGACGCTGCACCGCCTCGGCATTCAGGCTTTTGAGCCGAAACTGGTGGACGGTCGCGCCATCCAGCTGCACCCGCTGGTGTGTCCCGCTTTCAACGCCGACTTCGACGGTGACCAGATGGCCGTGCACGTGCCTCTGGCGATCGAGGCCCAGACCGAAGCACGGATGCTGATGCTGGCCAGCAACAACATCCTCTCGCCAGCCACCGGCGAACCGATCATCACCCCGTCGCAGGACATGGTGCTCGGTGCCTATTACCTCACCGCCGTGGAGCGGGAGAAGCCCCTGCCGGCCTTCGGCGATCGCAGCCGCACCTTCGCCGACCTCGGCGACGTGATCGGCGCCTTCGATGAGAAGCACCTCAGCCTGCATGACTGGGTCTGGGTGCGCTTCCCCGGCGATGTCGAGTGTGACGAGGAAGATCCGGAACCCCAGTCCAGCGAGACCCTAAGCGACGGCACCCGCTGCGAGCAGTGGAAGTTCCGCCGCGATCGCTTCGACGAAGACGGCGCCCTGATCAGCCGCTACCTGCTCACCACCGTGGGTCGCGTCGTGATCAACCGCACGATCATCGACGCCGTGGCAGCCACCTGAGGGGGCTGGCGGGATCCCGATCCCCCTCTGCCCCAGCCCTCTGTCCTTGCCCCAGCTCCAGGCCTCCCTTACGTCTTCTCTCCATCGCGCGCTGACCACGCTGACCGCCCATGACCGCCACTCCCGCCAAGAAGTCCAGCAAGAAGAGCACCAAGGCCGCCGCCGCGGCGAAAGAGGCCGTCGTTGAGGTGAAGGCCGGCCTGAGCAAGCAGGCGCCTCCCTTCCGCAACCGCACCATCGACAAGAAGGCCCTGCGAAATCTGGTGTCGTGGGCCTACAAGCACCACGGCACGGCAGCCACGGCCGCGATGGCCGACGAGCTCAAGGACCTCGGCTTCCATTACGCCACCCAGGCGGCGGTGTCGATCTCTGTCGACGACCTGCGCATCCCCGGCGAGAAGGCGCGGTTGCTGGAGGAGGCGGAGCAGCAGATCACTGACACCGAGGAGCGCTATCGCCTCGGGGAGATCACGGAGGTGGAGCGCCACACCAAGGTGATTGACACCTGGACCGAAACCAACGAGCGTCTGGTTGAGGAAGTCAAGAAGAACTTCAACGACAACGATCCGCTCAACTCGGTCTGGATGATGGCCAACTCGGGCGCTCGGGGCAACATGTCCCAGGTACGCCAGCTGGTAGGCATGCGTGGCCTGATGGCTAACCCTCAGGGTGAGATCATCGACCTACCGATTCGCACCAACTTCCGCGAGGGGCTGACGGTCACCGAATATGTGATCTCCTCCTACGGTGCCCGCAAGGGTCTGGTGGATACGGCCCTGCGCACCGCCGACTCGGGCTACCTCACCCGCCGGCTGGTGGATGTGGCCCAGGACGTCATCGTGCGCGAAGAGGACTGCGGCACCACCCGCAGCATCCCCATTGACGCCGATGAGAAGGGTAAGTTCGGCAGCAAGCTGGTCGGTCGTCTGGCCGCCGAGATGGTGGTGGCCGACAACGGCGAGATCCTGGTGGAGCGCGACGGCGAGATCGATCTACCCCTCTCGCGTCGCATCGAAGCCGGTGGCGTGAAGACCGTGAAGGTGCGCTCACCGCTCACCTGCGAAGCCTCCCGTTCGGTCTGTCGCAAGTGTTATGGCTGGGCCCTAGCCCACAACCAGCTCGTCGACCTCGGCGAAGCGGTGGGCATCGTTGCCGCCCAGTCGATCGGTGAGCCCGGCACCCAGCTCACGATGCGCACCTTCCACACCGGTGGTGTGTCCACGGCCGAAACCGGCGTGGTGCGCTCCCTCGTGGAGGGCACGGTGGAGTTCGGTGCCAAGGCCCGCGTGCGCGACCACCGCACCCCTCACGGCATCGACGCCCAGCTGGCCGAGACCGACTTCACCCTCAGCGTGAAGCCCACCGGCAAGGGCAAGTTGCAGAAACTCGACATCACCTCCGGCTCGATCCTGTTCGTCGCCGACGGCCAGAACGTGCCGGCCGACCTGACCCTGGCCCAGATCTCCGCTGGCGCCCAGGTCAAGAAGAGTGTGGAGAAGGCCACCAAGGACGTGATCTGCGATCTGGCCGGCCAGGTGCGCTACGAGGACATCCAGCCCCGAGAGGTCACCGACCGTCAGGGCAACATCACCCACAAGGCCCAGCGCCTCGGCCGCATGTGGGTGCTGGCCGGCGACGTCTACAACCTGCCGCCCAATGCCCAGCCCGTGGTGGAGGGCAACACGGATGTCACCACCGGCCAGGTGCTGGCCGAAAGCCGCCTGGTGAGCGAATACGGCGGCGCCGTGCGGCTGCGGGAATCTGCCGGTGACTCCCGCGAGGTACAGATCGTCACCGCCAGTATCACCCTCAAAGACTGCAAATTGCTGGGCGAGTCCACCCACACCGGCGAGAACTGGTTCCTCGAGGAGAAGGACGGCAGCCGCTACCGCCTGATCACCCAGCCCGGAACCAAGATCGGCAGCGGCGAGGTGATCGGCGAACTGGCTGACGACCGCTTCCGCACCCAGACCGGAGGCATTGTCAAGTTCGCTCCGGGCCTCACGATCAAGAAGGCCCGCTCGGCCAAGCACGGTTATGAGGTGAGCAAGGGCGGCACGCTGCTCTGGATCCCGCAGGAAACCCACGAGATCAACAAGGACATCTCCCTGTTGATGATCGAGGACGGCCAGTGGATCGAGGCCGGCACCGAGGTGGTCAAGGACATCTTCAGTCAGACCGCCGGCATCGTCACAGTCACCCAGAAGAACGACATCCTGCGCGAGATCATCGTGCGCTCCGGTGAACTGCATCTGGTCAGCGACAGCAAGGTGCATGCCCGCTACAGCGGCGAGGGCAAGATGGTGAATCCTGGCGATGAGATTGCTCCCGGTCTTAAGGCCAAGGCGATGCAGTTCATCGAGGCGGTTGATACCCCCGAGGGTGGTGCTCTGCTGCTGCGTCCGGTCGAGGAATACACGATTCCCGATGCGGCCCACCTGCCGGAACTCTCCTCGGTCAAGCAGAGCGGCGGCCCGTCCCTGGGCCTCAAGGCTACCCAGCGCCTCACCTTCAAGGACGGTGAATTGATCAAATCCGTCGAGGGGGTGGAGCTGCTGCGCACCCAGCTCATCCTGGAAACGGTGGATACCACGCCCCAGATGACGGTCGATGTGGAGGCGGTGCCCGACAAGCGCGCCAAGACGATCGAGCGGCTGCAGCTGGTGATTCTCGAAAGTCTGCTGGTGCGTCGTGACACTCTCTCCGACGCCAGCCACGGCTCTACCCACACCGAGCTGGCTGTCGAGGACGGCATCACGGTGAAGCGGGGCGATGTGGTGGCCACCACCCAGATCCTCTGCAAGGAGGATGGCCTGGTGCAACTGCCCGATCCCATCCCTGGCGAGCCGATCCGCCGCCTGATCGTGGAGCGTGACGGCGATACCCGCACCATCGACCTGGGCGCGGCTAAGCCCCAGGTGGTCGTGGGTCAGCGGCTGGTGGACGGCGATGCTCTGGCCAGCGGAGTCAAGGCCGGCTGCTGCGGACAGGTGGAGGTGATCGATGGCAGCAAGGTCACGATTCGCCTGGGCCGTCCTTACATGGTGTCGCCCGACTCCGTGCTTCACGTGCGCGACGGCGAACTGGTGCAGCGCGGCGATGGGCTGGCCCTGCTGGTGTTCGAGCGCCAGAAGACCGGCGACATCGTGCAGGGTCTGCCACGGATTGAGGAACTGCTGGAGGCGCGGCGTCCGCGCGATTCCTCCGTGCTCTGCCGCAAGGGCGGCACGGTGCAGATCAAGCTGGGTGACGACGACGATTCCGTCACCGTTTCGGTGATCGAATCGGACGACGTCATCACCGATTACCCGATCCTGCTCGGTCGTAACGTGATGGTGAGCGACAGCCAGCAGGTGAGCGCCGGTGAACTGCTCACCGACGGCCCGATCAACCCACATGAGTTGCTCGAGTGTTACTTCGAGGATCTGCGCAGCCGCAAACCCACCATGGAAGCGGCCCAGGAGGCGATTTCCAAGCTGCAGTTCCGCATGGTGACCGAAGTGCAGAACGTCTACAAATCGCAGGGGGTCTCGATCAGTGACAAGCACATCGAAGTGATCGTGCGCCAGATGACCAACAAGGTGCGGATCGAGGATGCGGGGGACACCACCCTGCTGCCCGGCGAGCTCATCGAGCTGCGCCAGGTGGAGCAGGTGAACTCGGCCATCGCCATCACCGGCGGTGCCCCGGCCGAGTTCACGCCGGTGCTGCTGGGCATCACCAAGGCCTCGCTGAATACCGACAGCTTCATCTCGGCCGCCAGCTTCCAGGAGACCACCCGGGTGTTGACCGAGGCGGCGATTGAAGGCAAGAGCGACTGGCTGCGCGGTCTCAAGGAGAACGTGATCATCGGCCGCCTGATCCCTGCGGGCACCGGCTTCGGGGGCTTCGAAGAGGAGTTGCGGGCCGAGGCCGGTCCCCATCCCGACATTCTTGAGGAGGAGGCTGCTGGCTACCGGCGCACCCCCAACCTGCGGCCGGACTACACCGTGGAGATGCCTGCCCCGGCCGTTTCTGCCGCGGTGCTCGATGACCCCTCCGACGAGGACCTCGAGGCCACCCGCAGTCGCCATGGCATCGAGGCCAGCAGCAGTGGCTTCGCCGCCTTCGCCCGGCCCACGCAGGAGGAGGGGCTGGAAGAGGAGTTGATCGCCGATCCCGCCGCCCTCGAGGGTCTGCAGGAAGAGGGGTTGCTCAGCGATGACTGACGCCGCCGCCACACCTGTCGCCAGTTCCGGCCGCACGGCGTTGGGCACCAAGGTGCCCGTGCGGCGGCTGCCGCGCTGGGGCTTTCATGCCCACAACGAGCGGCTGCACGGCCGCATCGCCATGCTGGGGTTCGTCGCCCTGGTGGCCGTGGAGTGGAAACTCGGCTACGGCATCCTGATCTGGCCCTGACTCCTGATCCCGCCTTGAATTCGGAGCCCCCCCTGAATCCGGTGGCTGTCACTCACCCCATGGAGGCTTCGGCTGCTGGGCCGGAGATTTTGCTGGGATTGGGCCAGGCTGAGCTCGTGGCCTGGGCGCTGGCTCATGGGCAGTCGGCCTTCCGAGGCCGCCAGCTGCATGACTGGATCTACGCCAAGGGTGCCGCCAGCCTGGAGGCGATCACCGTGTTGCCCAAGGCCTGGCGTCAGGAGATGGCCAGCCGGGCGGAGGTCGGGCGGTTGACGGTGCTGCACCGCAGCGATGCCCGTGATGGCACCACCAAACTGTTGTTGGGGACGGCGGATGGCCTCAGCATTGAGACCGTCGGCATTCCCAGCGGCGACCGCCTGACCGTCTGTGTCAGCAGCCAGGTGGGTTGCCCGATGGCCTGCCGGTTCTGTGCTACCGGCAAGGGAGGGCTGCAGCGCTCGCTGGCGGTGCACGAGATCGTCGACCAGGTGCTGAGCATTCGCGAGGCGATGGAGCGGCGGCCCAGCCATGTGGTGTTCATGGGTATGGGGGAGCCCCTGCTCAACATCGACGCGGTGCTGGCGGCCATCGACTGTCTCTGCCGCGATCTGGGCATGGCCCAGCGTCAGATCACGGTGAGCACCGTGGGAGTGCCGAGCACCCTGCCCACCCTGGCGGAACGGGCCCTGGACCGGCTCGGTCGGGCCCAGTTCACCCTGGCGGTGAGCCTGCATGCCCCCGATCAGCGCCTGCGGGAGGAGCTGATCCCCACGGCCCATGCCTATCCGATCGGGGCCCTGCTTGAGGATTGCAGGCGCATGGTGACCCTCACGGGCCGCCGGGTGAGTTTCGAGTACATCCTGCTGGGCGGGGTCAACGACCACCCGCGCCATGCCGAGGCTCTTGCGAAGTTGCTGCGCGGCTTCCAGAGCCATGTGAACCTGATCGCCTACAACCCGATCGAGGAAGAGAATTTCCAGCGTCCTTCTCCGGAGCGGGTGGAGGCCTTCCGGCTGACCCTGCAGGACCGTCGCATCGCCGTGAGTGTGCGGGCCAGCCGCGGCCTCGATGCGGATGCTGCCTGCGGTCAGCTGCGGCGGCGCCTGGCGGCGGCTCCGCAAGCTTCCCCGCTGCCTGTTCAGGAGCCCGCCTAGGCGCGGTCGTCGTGCATCAGGTGGCGTCCTTGATGGGATCGAACGCGCCCTTGGCGCCCTTGCCGTTCCAGGGGGTGAGCCAGGCCATCAGCAGAAAGGCCGGCAGCGATGAGGCCACCGTGAGCAGGAAGAAGCTGCTCCAGCCCACCCCTTCGGCCACGAAGCCGGCTTGAGCCGAAAGTACCGAGCGGCTCAGCGCATAGACGCCGGAAAGCAGGGCGTACTGGGTGGCGGAGAAGCGCGGGTTGCAGAGACTCATCAGCAGTGCCACGAACGCCGCGCCCACCAGCCCGCCGCCGAGGTTTTCCAGGCCCACGGCCATCAGCAGGGCCGGCGTGCCGCCCTTGAAGCTAGCCAGGGCCCAGTAGGCCAGATTGCCGGCGGCGCCCACCAGGGCGAACAGCCACAGTGCCCGGTTCATGCCGAGCTTGCCGAACAGGATGCCGCCGATGATCGTGCCGATGATCGTGGCGCCGATGCCCCAGCCGGCCAGCACCGAGCCCACAACTTCAGGCGAAAAGCCCTGCTGGATCAGAAAGGGCACGGCCATCACGTTGAGCAGCCCGTCGGGCCAGCGGTAGAGCAGCACCAGGGCGAGCAGCATGGCGGCCCTGCCCCGGCCGGTGCGGTGCAGGAATTCCCGGGCGGGGCCCACCACGGCCTGGCGCAAGCTGGTGACCTGGTGCTGGATCGGGGGCAGGGTCGGAGCCGTCAGGGTGAACGGCAGCACCAGCAGCATCAGCACGGCCGACCCCACGAAGGCCAGGGGCCAGCCGTAGCGGCCCGCCAGGATGAAGCCGCCGGCCCCGATGGCGAGCATGGCGCCGCGGTAGCCGAGGTTGGTGGCGGCCGCTCCCGCCCCGCGCTCCTGTTCGGGCAGTAGGTCGGTGCGGTAGGCGTCCACGACGATGTCCTGGGTGGCGCTCACCAGGGCAAGCAGCAGGGCCATCACGCCGATCGCCGTCAGGGTGGCGGGATCCTGGCTGGGCCGCAGGAAGGTCATGGCGCCGATCACTGCCACCAGCAGCACCTGCAGCAGCAGCAGCCAGCCGCGGCGCCGGTCGGGCCAGGGAATCGGCCAGCGATCCAGGGCCGGTGCCCAGACCATCTTCAGGGTGTAGGGCAGCTCGGCGTAGGCCAGCAGCCCGATGAGTCCGAGGGGCACGCCGCTGGCCGTGAGCCAGCCCTGCAGAAGCTTGGTTCCCACCATGTAGGGCGTGCCGCTGGCCACCCCTTCGGCGGCCACCGCGGTCAGGCGACGCCAGGTGGGAATGGTGGCGGCGGCGGCGCTGGGATCAGGGGCGAGATCAGGCTCGGGGGAGGAGACCATGGGCCAGAGATGGCTCGGCGAACAGTAGGCGCGCCGGCCGCACGGGAGAATGGCGAGCCCCAGCCCGGCCCGGCCCCGATGTCGTTTCTCCGCTCCACCCTGCTGCCGGCGGCCATCGTGCTGCTGTTCGGCCTGGCCCTGTTCGCCGTGAGCGCCCGCATCTGGTTGCCGGGGGACATGGCGGCCCCGGCACCGATGGGCTGAGACAATCCCTGCAGCTGGACCGCCCCATGTCGGACGAGGCCCTGCCCTTCCCCACCCCATTCCCGGCCCCCTTCCCGGACAGCAGCCCCGAGCTGGCCCTTGATCCCGAGGTGCTTGCCCGTGAGCTGGCAGAGGAGCTGCTCGGTGACCCGCTCGACGAGATCGACACGGCCGAGCCCAGTGCCGGTGATGTGGCGGCGGAGTGCGACTGGGGCCTGATCCAGCTGCAGGGCGGCCAGGACCAGCGCATGCAAGGGCTCCGGGTGTTCTGCGAACACCGCGATCCCCGGGCCGTGCCCCTGCTGCTGCCGCTGCTGCAGGCCAGTTGTCCGATCCTGCGGATGAGTGCGGTCTATGCCCTTGGCCGCAATCCCCATCCGCTGGCGGTGGAGCCCCTGTTGGCCCTGCTCGCCGCCGACGACAACGGCTACGTGCGTAAAGCGGTGGCCTGGAGTCTGGGCAACTACCCCGACGCTCCGATTCTCAATCCGCTGATCCGCTCGCTGCAGATGGATCTGGCGGCGGTGCGCCTCTGGGCGGCCAGCTCCCTTGCCGACGCGGGCGGCACCGGGCCGGCCAAGGCTGACCCGGCCGCCGCCCAGCTGCTGCTGACGCTGCGTATCGACAGCGAGGCGGCGGTGCGCAGCAACAGCGCCTGGGGCCTGGGCCGCCTCTACGCCGATCTGGTGGAACCCCGCCAGCAGGAGGTGGTGGAATCGCTGCTGCACACCATGCTTCACGACAGCGAGTCCAGCGTGCGCGATGAGGCGCGGCTCGCCCTCGAGCAGCTCGAGCAGCCGGAGGTGCTGGAGCGGCTGCAGACCCTGGTGGACGAGGGGCTGCTGAGCTGAGCGCTGGGCGATCCCAGTTCTCAGTCAAGCCGGTTAGCATCCGCAGATTCCATCCGTTTCAGGGGATGCCCCAGCGCACCATCCGATTCCGCATCCGGCCTGATGGCCGCGTCGAGGAGAAGGTGGAAGGCGTGCAGGGCCTGGGTTGCGAATCGCTCACCGAGCGCATCGAGGCCCGGCTCGGCACCGTCCAGCAGCGCCAGGGCACTGCGGAAGCCTTCCAGACCCAGGCACTGGAGACCAGCGGGCACCAGCTCCTTGGCCAGCACCACACCGTCTGAACGGCCGGATCCCCTCACGCGCTTCTCCCTGCTCCGATGTCGCACTTCAGCACCGTCCGGACCGAGCTACGCGATCGCCAGACCCTGATCGAGGCCCTCACCGACCTTGGCCATGAGCCGTCGGAGGGCAGTCAGCCGGTGCGCGGCTACCGCGGTCAGACCGTCACCGCCGAGCTGGCCATCGTCCAGGAGAGCGGCGCCGACATAGGCTTTCGTCTCGACCCGGCCACCGGCAGCTATGAGCTCGTCACCGATCTCGATCTCTGGAAGCAGCCCGTGCCGGTGGAGCGCTTCCTGGCCCAGCTGAGCCAGCGCTACGCCCTGCGCACGATCCTGGCCGCCACCCGGGAGGAGGGCTTTCAGGTGAGTGAGCAGATCAGTCATCATGACGGCAGCCTGGAGCTGGTGGTCACTCGCTGGGACGCCTGATCTCGCTGCGCACGCTGTCTGTGTTGCGCCGTCGGCCATGAGCGATCCCTCGATTGCCTTCCGCGTCAGCGCCGACGCCGATGCTCCCACAGGCCGGGAACCCCAGCTCGGCGGTGCTCTGCGGCAGAAGGCCGTGTGGGTGGACGAGGCGGTCTGCATCGGCTGCCGCTACTGCGCCCACGTGGCCTCGAACACCTTTGTGGTGGAGCCCACCTGGGGGCGCTCGCGGGCCCTGCGCCAGGACGGCGACAGCGGTGACCGCATCCAGGAGGCGATCGATACCTGTCCGGTGGACTGCATCCACTGGGTGCCCTATGAGCGACTGCCGGAGCTGGAGGCCCAGCTGGAACAGCAGGAGATCCTGCCGCTGGGGGTGCCGTCGCCGGCCCGGCTCAAGCGCACCCTGCCCCGTGCCGCGCCGTCACCCTCCCCTGCGCCGTGACCATCCCCACCCGCCGTTTCGGCCGCACCGAGCTGCTGATGCCGGTGTTGTCACTGGGGGGCATGCGCTTTCAGCAGAGCTGGAGAGATCTGGATGCCGCCGAGATCAGCGCCGAGAGCCAGGCCAATCTGCGCGCCACCCTGGAGGCGGCGGTGGCCGCTGGCCTCCACCACATCGAGACAGCCCGCCACTACGGCAGCTCCGAGCGGCAGCTGGGCTGGCTGCTGCAGGCGGTGCCGGATCCTTTGCGTATCTTGCAGAGCAAGGTACCGCCCAGCGAGGACTCCGCCGCCTTTGAGGCGGAGCTGGCCACCAGTTTTGAGCGGCTGGGGCTGGCCGAGCGCGGTGGCCGCCTCGATCTGCTGGGGTTCCATGGCGTCAACAACGCCGCCCATCTGGAGCAGATCCTGTGCCCCGGCGGCTGCCTGGAGGTGGCCCGCCGCTGGCAGGCCGACGGTCGCATCGGCCACCTGGGCCTGTCCACCCATGCCCCCCTGCCGGTGATCTTGGCGGCGATCGCCAGCGACCAGTTCGACTACATCAACCTCCACTGGTATTTCATCCGTCAGGACAACCGCCCGGCGATCGAGGCGGCCCTGGCCCACGACATGGGCGTGTTCGTGATCAGCCCCACCGACAAGGGCGGCCACCTGCACAGTCCGTCGGCGCGCCTGAGCGAGCTCTGTGTCCCCCTGCATCCGATCGTCTTCAACGACCTCTTCTGCCTTACGGCCCCAGGCATCCACACGATCAGCGTCGGTGCGGCGCGGCCCGGTGATCTCGATCTCCACCTGGAGGCGGCGGGGCGGCTTGCTGAGGCCCCGGGCCTGTTGCAGCCGATCTTGCAGCGCCTGGAGGAGGCTCGCCGCGGCGCCCTCGGTGACGCCTGGCTGGCGAGCTGGTCGGAGGGGCTGCCTGCCTGGTCGGACACCCCCGGAGGCATCAACCTGCCGGTGCTGCTCTGGCTGCACAACCTGCTGGAGGCCTGGGGGATGGAGTCGTTCTGCCGCGCCCGCTACGGCCTGCTCGGCCAGGGGGGACACTGGTTCCCCGGCGCCAACGCCGACGCCCTCGACCACACGGTGAGCGAGGCTGAACTGCTGGCGGTGCTGATCGGGAGCCCCTGGGCCGCCCAGATCCCGGACCTGCTGCGGCGCCTGCGTCAGCAGCTGGCAGGGGAGGCTCTGCAGCGCTTGCATAGCGCCTAGGCCCCTAAGGGCCAGGCGCCCAGCGGCTGTTTGGCCGGCACGCCGACGGCCCGGGGGTAGGCCTTCGGGCAGGGGCCATCGGGGCGCAGCACCAGGGCATGGCGCAGACCGCGCCCCCCCGGCAGCTGCAGCGGTGTGACCCGTTCGATCGAGGCCCGCAGAGGCACCAGGGCGCGCTCCAGCTCCTCCTGGTCGGTGGGGCTCCACTGGCCGCGGTAGAGCAGGGCCCGGCCGCCCGGTCGTAGCAGGGGGATCAGGTATTCGGCCACCACCGGCGCGCTGGCCACGGCCCGGGCCGTGGCCCAGTCGTGCCGGCCGCGGCAGTCCCGCTCCTGGCCGCTGCGCTCCACCCGTTCGCAGCGCAGCCGCACCCGCTCGGCCAGCCCTACGGCTGCCGCCATCGCCCGGACGGCTTCCACCTTGCGGCCCACGGAGTCGATCAGGGTGAGCTGAGCTCTGGGCAGGGCAATCGCCAGGGCCAGCCCGGGGAAGCCGCCGCCGGTGCCTACGTCGATCAGCTCCAGCGGCGCCGTCTCCCCCTGCTGGGCCGCCAGCAGGTCGGCGAGGGGCCAGAGACTGTCGAAGACCTGGGAGATCCAGTAGTCGTCGCCCTCCACCAGCCGGGTCAGGTTGAGTCGACTGTTCCAGTCGCGCAGCTGCTGCTGAAGCGCCACCAGCTGCTCCAGCTGGTCGGCGTCCGGCAGCCAGCCCAGGCTCTGCCAGAAGCTGGCGCCGGGCGGCGTCGGAGGTGAGCTGGCGGCCATCCGCAGACGATGGGGTGCTTCTTCCTAGGATCCCTCAGCACCGGCGGCCACGGTCGTCCCCCATGACGAGCCAGCCCCATCCCAGTCATTACGAGGTGCTCGAGCTGGGCCCTGGCGCCACGGACGAGGAGCTGCGGCGTTCGTTTCGGGCCCTGAGCAAGCGCTACCACCCCGACACCACCAACCTCCCGGCGGCGGAAGCCGAGGTGGCCTTCCGCAGGCTGCGGCAGGCCTATGCCGTGCTCGTGGATCCGGAGGCCCGCCGGTGCTACGACGATCGGTTGCGGCCTCCGTCGCCGCCCCTGGAGGCGGCGCCTCCGGCGATGCGCCCGCCCCTGCGCGTCGCCGAGCCCGGGGTCGTCTCGGTGCGGCGGGCCCTCTCCGGTGGCGAGTGGTTTGCCCTGCTGCTGCTGGGCCTGGCCCTGCTGCTCAGCCTGGTACTGGGCATCGGGCTGGCCTGGGCCCGGGGGGCCGAGCTGGTGGCCTTGCCGAGTTGGTGGGGCGAACTCCAGGCCAGCGGGGCGGCGGCTCCGGTTTCCTCGGCCCCAGCGGCTCCCTCGCCCCCCCCAGCCCCACGGCCCTGAGGCAAGCTGCCTCCACTTCCGATGGCGACCGCAATGGCGATGCTGCCCGCCGATGGCACCCCCATCTACCACCACCCGCTGCCGGCCCTCGAACACTGGCTGCGCCAGCTAGGCGCCCGGCAGCAGGTCCCGCGCGGGGCTGTCTGGGATCTGCACCGCCCCGAGTGGAGCGCCCGCATCGAGCTGCTGGTGGAGGAGCTGGAGGTGCGCTGGCATCAAGAGGGTCGCGAGACCCAGCGGCGTTTCTCCTATGGCCTCTCCCGCGCCGACGTGGAGGCGGCGATCCTGGCTGGCCCCTGAGCCGACCGGCTGAGCTGGCCTCCTGGGTCGACCTTGGGATCAGAGCTGGTCGAGGGCGCTGCGGACGGCGCCGTAGCACTGATCCAGCTGCTGGTCGCTGATGCACAGGGGAGGCAGCAGGTAGACCACATGGCCCAGAGGGCGCAGGAACACCCCCTGCTCCAGGGCCAGCGCCTGCAGGCGACGGCCCGCTGGATTCAGGTAGCCGGGGTTCTCCACCGCCAGCTCGAAGGCGGCGATGCTGCCCCGCAGGCGCGGTCGCCGCACGGCTGGGTGCTGGGCCAGTGCCTCCAGACGTGGGAGGTGGCGGGCCTCGAAGCCGCGGTACCGCTCCGGGTGGGCCTCCAGCAGATCGAGGCTGGCCAGGGCGGCGGCGCAGCCCAGGGGATTGGCCGTGAAGCTGTGGCCATGGAACAGGGTATGGCCCGGCTGCTCGCTGATGAAGCCGCCGTAGAGGGCCTCGCTGGTCAGGGTCACGCCCATGGGCAGGAAGCCCCCAGTCAACCCCTTGGAGAGGGACATCAGGTCGGGGCGGATGCCGGCGAGCTGGCAGGCGAACAGCTCGCCGCAGCGGCCGAAGCCTGTGAGCACCTCATCGGCGATCAGCAGGGCCCCAGCAGCCCGGACCCGCTCTTCCACCTGGCGCAGGAAGGCCGGCCGCACCATCGCCATGCCGCTGGCCCCCTGCACCAGGGGCTCCAGGATCACCGCCGCGGTCGGGTGGCTCAGCAGATGCTCCAGCCGCTCCAGGGACGCCGCCTCGCGGGCCTCCACTCTGTCGTCGTTCCACCAGCTGGCGGGCCAGGGAGCGCGGGCCACGGCGAACAGCAGCGGCTCGAAGGGCGCCGAGAACAGCGAGCGCTCCCCCAGTGCCATCGCCCCGAAGGTGTCGCCGTGATAGGCCCCGTCGAAGGCGATCAGCTGGGGGCGGGCGATCCCCTGGTTGTGCCACCACTGCCAGGCGATCTTGAGCGCCACCTCCACCGCTGTGGAGCCGTTGTCGGAGAAGAACAGGCGCTCCAGGCCGCTGCAGGCGCTGAGGCGCTCCGCCAGGGCTTCCGCCGTGGGGTGGCGGAAGTTGGCGAAGATCACCTGCTCCAGGGTGTGGGCCTGGCGGGCCACGGCGGCGGCGATCGAGGCTTCGGCGTGGCCGTGCAGGGTGACCCACCAGCTGCTGATCGCATCGATCAGCTGGCGACCGTCGTCGAGCTCCAGCAGGGCACCCTGCCCGCGTACCGCCCGCAGCGGCGGCTCGGAGCGGGCCACCTGGGTGGTGGGGTGCCAGAGGTGGGGATGCCAGGAGGGAGCGGAGGGCACGGGCAGGCAGCAGCCGGAGATGGGGTCCAGAGGGGTGAACCCTCGCCATCATGGGATTGGCTCGGGTGTCGCCATGGCCTCGCCTCGCTCCCATCGCTTCCTGCCCTCCTCAGGGGGGAGCCGCGCCCGGCGGCCACGCAGCCTCTGGGGCCCGGTCGAGATGTTCGTGGAGGGCCCGTGGCTGTCGATCCGGCTGCTGCTGGAGCGCCAGGGCTGGCGCCTGGAGATGGCGGGCCACAACGTGGCCATGCTGTCGGGCAGCTGCCCGCTGGAGTCGCGTCACGAGGCCTGAACGGCTTTGCCGCGCCCTGCTGTCAGCTCCGGGCTCAGGGCCGTCCCTCAGCGGCAGATCTCACTGCGGCGTTCGCCGTCCTGGGCGATCGGCCCGCAGCTGATCCACTTCACCAGGTCGACCTCAATGTCGGTGAACAGCACCAGCACGCCGGCGCAGAGCGCCGCTACCAAGGCGCTGACCAGAACGTGTCCTTGCTTCATATCCCCAGCCTATGGGCGAGGTCGTGCCGCCGCCATTGCCGTTCCAGGGCTGCGGCATCGAGGGGATTGAGCGGTGGCAGCTCGGCGAGCACCGGCACGCCGCCCAGTGCCGCGAGGGTGCGGGGGTTGTCGGGGTGGGGCGGGCCGTTCAGCACCAGGCCGAGCACCGGGATCCGGCGCTGGCGCAGGGCCTCCAGCGACAGCAGAGTGTGGTTGAGGGTGCCCAGGCCGCTGCGCGCCACCAGCAGCACCGGCAGCCTCCAGCGCTCGAGCTGGTCGATCTGCAGCCAGTCCCGTCGCAGTGGCACCAGCAGCCCGCCGGCGGTCTCCACCACCAGCGGCCCGGACACCTCCGGCAGCGATAGGCGCGCCGGCTCGATTGTGACCCCGTCGCGCTCCGCGGCCCAGTGGGGTGAGACCGGGGCGTTCAGGCGGTAGGCCTCCGGCAGGATCCGCTCCGCCGGCAGCTGCAGCAGGGCTCGCACCCGGTCGCTGTCCCCCGCCGCGCCGCCGGTCCCGTCCCCCTCCAGACCGCTCTGCACGGGTTTCCAGTAGCGGGCGCCCAGGCCCTGCACCACCAGGGCGCTGACCACCGTCTTGCCTACGTCGGTGTCGGTGCCGCAGATCACCAGGTTCATGGGGCCCGACCCACCAGCAGCAGCACCTCCCAGGTGAGCGGGCTGCCCGCTGGCCAGTGGCGCAGCAGACGCCGTAGCTGGCCGGCCGTCAGGGGGGACGTGCGGCTGGCGCTGGCCCCCAGCTGGCGCAGATGGTGCAGGGTCGCCAGGCCGCCCTGGTCGGGGCGGCTGAAGCGCAGCTGCTGGCTGTGGTGGAGCTCCAGGCCCGCGTCGCCTGCCGCTGCCTGCAGGGCCGGGGCCGCTGGCAGGCACAGGGCGGTGCAGGGCACCTGGGCGGCCCGGGCGGCCTGGCGCCAATGGGGGAAGCTGCCTGCGGTGGGCACGGCCAGGACCAGCCAGCCGCCGCTGCGCAGGCGGCGGCACCAGTGGCCCAGCTGGCCGATCGGATCGTCGAGCCACTGCAGGGCGAAGCTGGAGCCGAGCAGGGCGGCCCCCTCCAGGTCGGCGGGCAGGCCGTGGTTGAGATCCCAGAGGCGTGACCCGGCCGCCGCGAGGGGGTTGAGGGCGAGCAGCTCCGGGCACTGGTCGAGCTGCAGGGGCGGCTGGCGGCTTAGGGCGGCGTGCTGCTGCACCAGGGCTCGGCTGAGCAGGCCGCTGCCGGCGCCCAGATCGGCGCGGGGGCCTTCGCCCAGGGGCAGTTGGCGGCAGAGGTGGCCCAGGCGCCAGGCGGTGGCCTGCTGCAGCCGGGCGTGATGCTCGTAGAGGGTGGCTCGGCGGCCGAAGCCGGCGCGCACCCGCTGGCTGAATCCGGCGGCGCTGGCGCTCATGCGATCGCTCCCGGGGCCATGGCAGGGGCCACGCTGGCCTGAAGCCAGTCGAGCACCGTGGGGATCACCGGGGCGCTCAGTAGGGCATGGCCCGTCCCCGGCAGGGTCACCACATCGGCCGCGGGGCACGCCGCCCGCAGCAGGGCGCGCACGTCCGGGGCGACGATGCGGTCGTCGGCCGCCTCCACGATCAGCAGCGGCACGTGGCTGGGGAAGCCCTGCGGCAGGCCCCGGGTGCCGGCCAGCAGGTGGAGGTCGTGGCGCAGTCGTCGGCGGTTGTCCGGGCTGAGCGGCCCCTGGGCCGGACCCGGCCGCATCAGCTCCACGGGGTCGGGCTCGGCCGCCAGGGCCAGAAAGCGCTCCAGCATGCGGCGGGCGCGGGCTTCGTCCTCCAGCTCCGCGGCCATCCCCGCCAGGGCGGCCTCGAGGCTGCGTCCCTGGCGGCCGGGGGGGACGAAGCGCCCGAAGCTGGCCAGCAGCACCACGGCCTCGGCGCCGGCGAGCAGGGGGGGCGGCAGCAGATGGGGACCCATCGAGTGGGCCACGATCACTCGCCGTCCACGCCCGGTTTCCCAGGCGGGCATGGCCGCGGCGGCGCTGCCATAGCCCCGCTCAGCGCTGCACCATCGCCAGCCCAGGGGGCCGACCGCCTCGTTCCAGGGCGCCCACTGGCTGGCCTCGCCGGCCCAGCCGTGCATGGCGATCACCTGGAGGGGGGCGGCCTGGGCAGGCCGGCCAGCAGCGTCGGTGGACATCTCGGTGGACATCAGGGGCCGAGGGCGGCGAGCAGGCGCGCGAGGGTGCCCGACGGAAGATCCTGGCGCAGCACCAGCCGCAGCCGGGCGGTTCCGGGCGGCACGGTGGGGGGCCGGATCGCCACACTCAGCAGCCCCGCCGCCTCGAGCTGATGCTGGCGTGCCAGGGCGGCGGCGTCGTCGCCAAGTAGCAGTGGCAGCACCGGCCCCCGGCCCAGGGGCCGGGGCCAGCCGGCTGCCGCCAGGCCGTCACGCCAGCGGCCGGCGCGCGCCTCCAGGGCCGCGCCGGCATGGGGATGGGCCTGGATCCAGGTGAGGGCGGCCAGGGCGCCGGCGGCCAGGGCTGGGGCCAGGGCGGTGCTGTAGCGGAAGGCGCCGCTCTGCTGCAGCAGCCATTGGCCCAGCAGCTCATCGCTGGCGAGGAAGGCGCCGCCGCTGCCGAAGGCCTTGCCGAAGGTGCCGCTGATCAGGGTCACGTCCGCCAGGCCGAGGGCGAGACCGCGGCCGCCGGGGCCGAGCACGCCGAGGGCGTGGGCCTCATCGACCAGCAGCAGGGCTTGATGGCGGCGACAGAGTCCGGCCAGGGCCGGCAGGTCGGGGCTGGTGGCCTCCATGGAGTACAGACTCTCGCTCAGCACCAGTAGGCGCCGCTGCGGCTGCTGCCGGCGCACCTGAGCCAGGCGGCGCTCAAGGTCGGCGAGGTCGTTGTGGGCGAAGCGGGCCAGGCGGGCGCCGCTGGCGCGCACCCCCGCCAACAGCGAATGGTGGATCAGTCGGTCGACCAGCACCAGGCTGTGACGGTCGGCCAGGGCGGTGACCGCGGCGATGTTGGCCTGGAAGCCACTGGGGAAGAGCAGCACCCGCTGCCGGCCCAGCCAGGTGGCCAGGGCCTGCTCGAGGCGGCCGTGCACCGGCCGGCTGCCGCTGACCAGTCGGGAGGCGCCGGCGCCCAGGCCGCTGCGGCCCAGCTCCTCGGCGGCGGCGGCCAGCACGGCCGGGTGGCGGGCCAGGCCGAGGTAGTCGTTGCTGGCCAGGTCAAGCAGAGGTGGCCCGTCCCCGTCGGCCTGCAGGCAGGCCTCGCCGCTGGGCTGGAAGCTGCGCAGGGCGCGGCGGCGCTCTGGCGGCAGGGCATCGAGGGCCTCACCCAGCTGCTGGCGCCAGCGCTCGGGGCCGGCGGCGGCGGGACCCGGGGCAGTCGAGGGATCGGGGGTGGCGAGGGGCGGCTCCAGGGCGACTCCCGGGGCTGGGGTGGGCTTGTTAAGTGTGGCCGGAGCGAGCCTGCCGTGGGCACCCAGCCCAGTCCTAAGATTGTTAGATGCCCAGCAGCAACGCAGGCTCGCCCGCGTCCCAGCCCCAGCCGGTGCCGGCGCTCGATCAGCTGTTCCCCTTCCCGCTCGATCGCTTCCAGCTCGAGGCGATCGACGCCCTGAATCAGGGGCATTCCGTGGTGGTGAGTGCCCCCACCGGTTCGGGCAAGACGCTGGTGGGGGAATACGCGATCCACCGCGCCCTGGCCCATGGCCAGAAAGTTTTTTACACCACGCCACTCAAGGCGCTCTCCAACCAGAAGCTGCGCGATTTCCGGCATCAGTTCGGTGCCGAGAACGTGGGGCTGCTCACCGGCGACCTCAGCCTCAACCGCGAGGCGCGGATCCTGGTGATGACCACCGAGATCTTCCGCAACATGCTCTATGCGGAGATCGACCGGGCCGGGGACGATCCCCTGGCCGACGTGGAGGCGGTGGTGCTCGACGAGTGCCACTACATGAACGACACTCAGCGCGGCACCGTCTGGGAGGAGTCGATCATCCACTGCCCGCCGCCGGTGCAGCTGGTGGCGCTTTCGGCCACGGTGGCGAATGCCGGGCAACTCACCGACTGGATCGAGCGGGTTCATGGCCCCTCCACGCTGGTGCTCAGCGACTTCCGTCCGGTACCGCTCGCCTTCAGCTTCTGCAGCGCCAAGGGACTGCACCCCCTGCTCAACGAGGAGGGCACGGGCCTCCATCCCAACTGCAAGGTCTGGCGGCCCCCCAAGACTACGCGGCGCAAGGGGCCCAAGGAGGCGCGGCCGCCCCAGCCGGAGGCGCCGCCGATCGGCTTTGTGGTGGCCCAGATGGCCGAGCGCGAGATGCTGCCCGCCATCTACTTCATCTTCAGCCGACGCGGCTGCGACAAGGCCCTGCGCGATCTCGCCCGGGTCTGCCTGGTGACCCCCGAGGAGCAGGCCCGCATCAGCACCCGGCTGGAGGCCTACGTGGCCGCCACCCCGGAGGCTGTGCGCGATGGCGGCCATGCTGACGCACTGCTGCGGGGCGTTGCGGCGCACCATGCCGGCGTGCTGCCGGCCTGGAAGGAGCTGATTGAGGAGCTGTTCCAGCAGGGGTTGATCAAGGTGGTGTTCGCCACCGAAACCCTGGCCGCCGGTATCAACATGCCAGCCCGCAGTACGGTGATTTCGGCGCTGAGCAAACGCACCGAGCGCGGCCACCGGCCGTTGATGGGCAGCGAGTTCCTGCAGATGGCGGGCCGGGCCGGCCGCCGCGGTCTCGATACCCAGGGCTACGTGGTCACGGTGCAGAGCCGCTTCGAGGGGGTGCGCGAGGCGGGCCAGCTGGCCACCAGTCCGGCTGATCCGCTGGTGAGCCAGTTCACGCCCAGCTACGGCATGGTGCTCAACCTGCTGCAGCGCTACGACCTGGCCAAGGCGCGGGAGCTGGTGGAGCGCAGCTTCGGCCGCTACCTTGCCGGCCTCGATCTGGCCGACGACGAGGCGCAGATCGCCGCGCTCAGCGCCCAGTTGGCCAGCCTGGCGGCAGGCTTGGCGGCCAGCGGTGGCGAGGTGCCATGGGATGACTTCGAGGACTACGAGAAGCAGCGCGGTCGCCTGCGCGAGGAGCGCCGCCTGCTGCGGATCCTGCAGCAGCAGGCCGAGGAAACGCTGGCCCACGAGCTCACCCTGGCGCTGCAGTTCGCCAGTGAGGGCACCCTGGTGAGCGTCAAGGCGCCCCAGCTCAAGGGACGCGTGACGCCGGCGGTGATCGTGACCAAGGTGGCGGGCCCCGGCCAGTTCCCGCTGCTGCTCTGCCTCACGGACGAGAACGTCTGGATCCTGCTGCCCTGCCACGCCGTGGTGAGCCTGCACGCCGAGCTCTCCTGCCTGCAGGTGGCTCAGCTCGATCCGCCCGAGCTGCACCATCCCGGCGAGCTGCGCCACGGCAACCAGGCCAGCGGCGGCCTGGCCCTGGCCGTGGCCTCGATGGCGCGCCGCCACGATATGCACACCCCCCGCTACGACCTGGCCGGGGAGGTGTGCCAGCAGGCGGCTCTGGTGCAGGAGCTGGAGCAGGAGCTGGAAGGGCACCCGGCCCACCGCTGGGGCGACCGCAAGCAGCTCAAGAAGCACCAACGCCGCAGGTCGGAGCTGGAGTTGGAGATCGAGGAGCGGCGGCGCATCCTGCATCACCGCGCCAACCGCCACTGGGAGACCTTCCTGTCGCTGATCGAGATCCTGCGCTTCTTCGGTGCCCTCGACGGCACAGACGGGCTGGAGCCCACCGAGGTGGGCCGCACCGTGGCGGCGCTGCGCGGCGACAACGAGCTGTGGCTCGGGCTGGCGCTGATGAGCGGCCATTGCGACGCCCTGGAGCCGGCAGAGCTGGCGGCGGTGTTCGAGGCGATCTCCACGGAGGTGAATCGCCCCGACCTCTGGTGTGGCTGGCCGCCGCCAGCGGCGGCGGAGGAGGCGCTCCACGATCTGCGTGGTCTGCGGCGCGAGTTGCAGCGCCAGCAGGAGAGTCACGGCGTGGTGGTGCCGGTGTGGTGGGAACCGGAGCTCACCGGCCTGGTGCACGCCTGGGCCCAGGGGGCCGGCTGGAGCGAGGTGATCGCCAACACCTCCCTCGACGAGGGCGACGTGGTGCGCATCCTGCGCCGCACGGTCGATCTGCTGGCCCAGGTGCCCTACTGCGAGGCGATCAGCGAGCAGCTGCGCAGCAATGCGCGCCAGGCCCTGCGGGCGATCAATCGCTTCCCGGTCTGCGAGATCGAGGACCTGCTGGGCGGTTCTGCTGGTGGCTGATGGATGGCATGAGCGCTGAAGTCAGATCCCCAGCCGCTGCCAGATCACCTCGAGCTGGGCCTGGTGCAGGTCGGTGGCGAAGCACGCGGCCAGCTGGGCGGGGCTGAGCCGGCCGGTCACCTCGGCGTCGCTCTCCAGGTTGGCGCGGAAGTCGCCGCCCACCTGGTTCCAGGCACTGTGGGCATGGCGCTGCACGATCCGGTAGGCCTCTTCGCGGCTCAGGCCGCTCTCCACCAGCGCCAGCAGCACCCGCTGGCTGAACACCACGCCGCCGTAGAGATTCAGGTTGCGGTCCATGTTCTCGGGGTAGACCCCCAGCCCCTCCACCACTTGCGTCATCTCGCGCAGCATGAAATGCAGGGTGGCTGAGCAGTCGGGCAGCATCATGCGCTCCACCGAGCTGTGGCTGATGTCGCGCTCGTGCCAGAGGGCGCAGTTTTCCAGGGCGGCCACCGTGTAGCTGCGCAGCACCCGCGCCAGGCCTGAGATGCGCTCGCTGCGGATCGGGTTGCGCTTGTGGGGCATGGCCGAGCTGCCCTTCTGTCCCTTGGCGAAGTTCTCCTCCACCTCCAGCACATCGGTGCGCTGCAGGTTGCGGATCTCGGTAGAGAAGCGCTCCAGCGCGGCCCCCACGAGGGCCAGGGTCTGGACGTATTCGGCGTGGCGATCGCGGGAGATCACCTGGGTGCTGGCGGTGTCGGGCACCAGGCCGAGCAGCGAGCAGGTGATCGCCTCCACCTCCGGGTCGGTGTTGGCGTAGGTGCCCATGGCGCCGCTGATCTGGCCCACGGCCACCACCGTCTCCAGCCGCGCCAGCCGCTCCTGGTTGCGCACCACCTCCGCCAGCCAGCCGGCCACCTTGAAGCCGAAGGTGATCGGTTCGCCGTGGATGGCATGGGAGCGGCCGATCATCACCGTGCCCTTGTGGGCCCGGGCCAGCTGCCGCAGGGCCTCGGCCAGCTGATCGAGCTCGCGGCGCAGCACCGCCACCGAGGCCTTGAGTTGCAGGGCAAGGCCGGTGTCGAGCACGTCGGAGCTGGTCATGCCCACGTGGACGTAGCGCCCGGCCTCCCCCACGTGTTCGTTCACGTTGGTGAGGAAGGCGATCACGTCGTGGCGCACTTCCGCCTCGATCTCCAGGATGCGCTCCACCTCGAAGGCGGCCTTGGCCTTGATGGTGGCGAGGGCTTCGGCGGGCACGCGGCCGAGCCGACACTGGGCCTCGGTGGCGGCGATCTCCACATCCAGCCAGCTCTGAAACTTGGCCTGCTCGCTCCAGAGGCTGCCCATCTCGGGCAGGGTATAACGCTCGATCAAGGGCCAGCGCGTGGCAACGTCGGCTCCAATGTATTGCTCAGCATGAGGCGCGTGGACGGCTCAGCCGGCGGCGCGGGTGAGCTGGCGGTGGGCCACCTCCCAGTGCACCTGGCCGCCCCAGGCCTGCTGACGCACCCAGCAGCGGCCGCCGCGGCAGTGGATCAGCTGGAAGGGGGGGAGATCGTCAGGCTGGTTGCGCAGCCGCACGAAGCTGCCGGGGGGCAGCAGTTCCACCACGTTCGGAGCCAGGCGGGCAAGGCAGGCGGCGGAAGCAGGGGCCATCACTGGGGCCTGGAGTGGGGCCATCTTCTGCTGGTTTGGCCGTAAAGGCCTCCGCTCACGGATTTTGTTCCGTTTCCCCTGTGGTTCCATGGCGAAACACAGACCGTTCGCTGCGCCCTTGCCAGCGCTCGCCATGGCCCGAAAGCAGCGGCTCGATATGGAACTGCTGGGCCGCGGCCTGGCGGCCAGCCGGCAGCAGGCCCAGCAGCTGATCCGCGCCGGGCGGGTGCGCAGCGGCGATCGCGTGCTCGACAAGCCGGGCACCGAGGTGGCGCCGGAGCTGCCCCTGGAGGTGGAGCAGCCGCCGCGCTTCGTGTCCCGCGGTGGCGACAAGCTGGTGGCTGCGTTGCAGGCGCTGCCGATCCGGGTGACGGGGCGGGTCTGCCTCGATGGAGGTATCTCCACCGGTGGCTTCAGCGACTGCCTGTTGCAGCACGGTGCCAGCCGGATCTATGGCATCGACGTGGGCTATGGCCAGACGGCCTGGAGCCTGCGCACCGATCCGCGCCTGGTGTTGCGCGAGCGCACCAACCTCCGCCACCTCAGTCCAGAGAAGCTCTATGGACCGGACGATCCATGGCCGGATCTCGCCGTCGCCGACGTGTCGTTCATTGCGCTGGCGCGGGTGCTGCCGGCCCTGCGCGGACTGCTGCGGGGTGAGGCCGTAGAGGCCGTGCTGCTGATCAAACCCCAGTTCGAGGTGGGCCGCGAGCGGGTTGGCAAGGGGGGCGTGGTGCGCGATCCGGCCGCCCATGTCGACGCCATTGAGGGGGTGATTCGCAGCGCTGCCGATCAGGGCTGGATTCCCTCGGCACTGCTGGCCTCACCGATCACCGGTCCGGCCGGCAACCACGAATACCTGCTGTGGCTGCGCAGCGGCATCTGGCCCACCCACACCAAAGCCGCCGAGCAGCCCCCCACGGAGGAGGCCATTCGGCGG
>CAIRWM010000088.1 GCA_903882285.1 uncultured cyanobacterium | reverse complement strand
GGCGCCCTGACCCGTAATCGCGATCTGCATTTCGTCTGTGCCTCGAGTCCACTCACGGTGCAGCCGGGACCCAGTCGCTGGCTCCAGCAGTACGGCGACGGTGAACACATCGCCCTACCGATCGCCCATGGCGAAGGGCGCTACCAGGTGGAGGAGGATACGCTACTTCGGCTTGAGGGCGAGGGCTGCGTGGTGCTGCGCTATGTCGCCAATCCCAATGGCTCGATCGGGGATGTGGCCGGTCTCTGCAATCCGGCCGGCAACGTGATGGGGCTGATGCCCCATCCGGAGCGCGCCTGTGATCCGGCCACCGGGGGCGTCGACGGTCGGCGACTGCTCGCAGCGGCCCTGGGATGAGCCCGCTGGTCCGCCGCGATCTGTTGGCGGGCCTGCTCGGTACAGCCGCGGCTCTGCCGCTACTGCGGGCCCGAGCCGGGGAGCGCCAGGGGAACGAAGCCACAAAGCCTGCAGCTCAGCGACATTCCCAGCCGCTCCGGCTGCCCCCCCCCCTCGCGCCGGGTGCGCGGGTGGTGGCCGTGGCCCCCGGGACCTGGTGGGAGGACGCCCAGGCGGAAGCAGAACGCCTGCGGGGCCGCTTTGCGGCGGCAGGCTGGCTGTTGGTGGTGCCTGGGCAGACGATGGGGCGCTGGCGCTGGTTCAGCGCCAGCGATACCGATCGACTCGCCGCTCTTGCGGGGGCCTGTGCCGATCCCAGCACGGCCGCGGTGGTGAGCGTGGCCGGCGGCTGGGGCAGCGCCCGGTTGCTGGAGCGGGGCTGGCGCCCCAGCCGACGGCCCCTGTGGCTGGTGGGGTTCTCCGATGCAAGCGCACTACTGCTTGCTCAGCTGGCCGCCGGCCAGGGGGGAGGCATTCACGCCAGCCTCGGTGGGGATGAGGCCCAGTGGCAGCGCCTCGTGAGACTGCTGCGCCGGGAACAGGCGGAGCCCCTGCAGGGAACGGGCTGGCGGGACGGGGTGGCGGTGGGGCCTCTCGTGGTCAGCAACCTCACGGTCGCGACCCATCTGATCGGCACCCCCTGGTTCCCGGACCTGCGGGGCCGGCTGCTGGTGCTTGAGGACACTGGCGAGGCCCCCTACCGGATCGACCGCCTGCTGACCCACTGGCGCAGCAGTGGTGTACTTCAGGAGGTGGCGGGCATCGGGCTCGGGCGCTTCTCCTGGAAGGAGGAAGACATCCTGCAGGGAGACCTGAGCATGGAGCAGGTGCTGCAGGAGCGGCTGGGCGATCTTGGCGTGCCGTTGGTGGGGCGCCTGCCGGTGGGGCACGGCCGGCCCAACCTGGCCCTGCCCATGGGTCAGCTGGCCCAGCTTGATGGCCGCAGGGGCAGCCTGGAACTGCTCTGAATCGGAACCGGACCACCAATAAAAAAGGGCCCCAAGGGGCCCGAATGCGACAGGCTTTCCACCAACTGTTCAGTCTTGATTGCCTAGATCGCGAGAATTCAGTTAACGGCGGCGAAGAACTCCTTGCTTTTGACCGGGTCGGGATTCATCGTCTTTTCGCCGGGCTGCCAGTTGGCGGGGCAGACCTCGTCGGGATTGTTACGGATGTGCTGGAAGGCCTGCAGCAAGCGCAGGGTCTCCTCAACGCTGCGGCCGACGGGCAGGTTATTGATGGTGCTTTGCATGATCACGCCATCGGGATCAATGATGAACAGCCCACGCAGGGCCACACCGGCTTCCTCATCCAGCACCTCATAGGAACGGGCGATGTCCTTCTTGAGGTCGGCGATGAGGGGATAGGCGATGTCGCCGAGACCACCATTCTTGCGATCGGTCTGCACCCAGGCTAGGTGGCTGAACTGGCTGTCCACCGAGACGCCAAGCACCTCGCAGTTACGGCTGGAGAAATCGGCGTAGCGATCAGAGAATGCCGTGATCTCCGTTGGGCAGACAAAGGTGAAGTCGAGGGGATAGAAGAAAAGGACCACGTATTTGCCGCGGTAGTCAGAGAGTTTGATCTCCTTGAACTCCTGATCCACCACAGCGGTGGCGCTGAAATCAGGGGCCTGCAGACCGACGAGCCTGGACATGGTGGCAGAAATGGCGAACGAGGTTGTGCTGAGGCAACCGGGGCAACGACCCTAAAGCAGTGCTAGGTCGAAGTCGGTCCGAGTACCAGTTGCAACAGTTACAACCTATCACGGATCCTGGCGCTGCGCGGGTTGCCCCGGGTCATAGGCTGTGCCTATTACAATCCGACTCCGCCATGGGCTGGGACCCAAGCGTTCTGCGCAAATTCAACACCACAGGCCATTTCCGCCTGCTGAACCAGCTGCGCAGCGAGCTCAAGGGCAACCCCCTGATCCGGCCGAAAGAGGGGCAGACAGTAGGAGATGCCAATCGCAGCAAGAGCCTGATCCGCGCCATTGAGGCTAGGGCCCAATCGGGCGGCATCTCGCGCAGCCGCCGTGCCGCCGAGGCGCAGCAGGTGACCCTGGCGCCCGCCTCGATGCTTGAGGACGCGAATGAGGGATTCGCTGGCGCCAACTCCTTCCGCGATCGTCTCAGCGCCATCGACATGCGCTGAGGGCGAATGTCTAGGACCTTCGCAGTTCGCAGCATAAAAAACCACCCCCAGGGAGTGGCTGAGCGACAGACAAGCGGATGGCTCGGGGGAGACTTGAACTCCCGACCTTGGGGTTATGAATCCCACGCTCTAACCAGCTGAGCTACCGAGCCGCTGATTTGTGAGTGTAGACGATCGGGGTTCGTGGCCCCGAGAGACGGGACCTCCGATCGTGCACATCAGGCGCGCGGCGGCAGCAGAGCAAGCGGATTGACCGCCCCCTGCCCTGGAGGACGCAGCTCAAAGTGCAGGTGCGGTCCGGTGCTGCGGCCGGTGCTGCCCATATGACTGATCGTTTGTCCTTGACGCACCAGCTCGCCTTCGCGAACCAGAATGCGGCTGTTGTGGCCGTAGACACTGAGCGTGCCATCGCCATGCTGGATGCGCACCAGATAGCCGTAACCGCCGTCATCCCAGCCGGCGTATTCGACGCGACCATCCTGGACCGCCACGATCGGGGTGCCGACGTTGTTGGCCACGTCAATCCCCTTGTGCATGCGTCCCCAGCGCCAACCGTAGCCGGAGGTGAAAACCCCCTGGGCGGGCCAGATAAAGCTGGTGCTGTCGCCATTGCGGCTAGGGTTAATTGGCGACTCGCCAAAGCTGGGAAGATCAGGCCAGCTGGCCCCACCACTGCCCACGGGATTGACCGCTAAAAGCGAGCGGGTCCGCACCAGGGAGGAGGACTGGGCAAGACGTACCTGGCTGCCCACGACGAGACGGGCAGTTTCCAGACCAGGATTGAGGCGAAGAAGTTCGGCAAGCGTGAGCCCATACCGCTGAGCGATCTTCACCAGGTTGTCGCCGAAGCGCACCACACCGGAACTGGTCATCGGAGCCGAAGCCACCAGCTGCTGGGGCGGCGTCAGCCTCAGGGCGCTGGCATCGAGGGAGGCGATCCGATCAAGCTGGTTGACCTTGAGGGAAGGCAGTGCCAGCCAGTCGCCCTGGTTGAAGCGGTGATCTTCATCGACCTTATTGAGCAGGGCCAGACGGGTCTCATCGAGACCGAGCTGAAGCGAGAGGTCTTCAACCGTGCTGGAGTCGCGCACCTGAACCCAAGCCGTACCGGCGGGAGAAGGTAGGGACGCAAGTAGGAGGTCGGTGGAGGTTGTGCCAGGAGCGTCGTCAGCGGTCGCGGAAAGAAGAGGGGCGACAGCGGGAACAAAACACAGGGCAGTCAGGATCCATCGGAAAGGCTTCATGCAGATTCTTCACCCGTTCGGACAAAACCCGGTAGAGAAGCCAACATCTCCGGGTCGCGCAGACAGTAACGCGTTCAGCCCGAGCGGACAAGCTCAATCGTGCCATTCTCATAGTTGTCCCAGTCTGCAATTGCCCCGTCTTGGTGGGGCGAAGTCGCTCAGGCTCAAGGTGCCACAAGCGATCCGAGCTGGCGAAGCGACTCAAACAGCACCACGGCCACGGAGACGGAAAGATTGAGACTGCGAACCCCGCCGGCGGAGCTGCCATCGGAGCTGGCGGCAGAGCGGGCCATCGGGATCAGCAGCCCCGCATCGGCGGCCGCCTGCAGTGATGCCGGTAGCCCATCGCTCTCCCGGCCGAACAGAAGCCAGTCGTCAACGGCGAAGTCAAAGGTGCTGTAGCTCTGGCTGGCCCGACTGCTGAGGGCGATCAGACGACCGCCGCGCCGTTGCCGCTCCACCTGGAAGGCGGACAGGTCGGGATGGCGGTGCAGGTCGACCCAGGGCCAGTAGTCCAGCCCGGCCCGTCGCAGCTGGCGATCGCTGATCTCAAAGCCCAGCGGTTCGATCAGGTGCAGTTCGCAGCCCGTGGCGGCGCAGGTGCGCGCAACGTTGCCAGTGTTCGGTGGAATCTGAGGCTGGAACAACACGACGCGAGGCATCAGGGTGTCTCGGGAACGGGCAGGCTATGGACCAACAGATCCAAGGCCCGTCCCTGCAGCACCAGCCAGGCGGCATCCGCTCGGGCTGTCAGCCGCTGCTGCAGGGCTGCCAGCCGCTCGCGAAAGCGCCCCCCCGCCGCCGTGGCGGGCACCACGCCCCAGCCCACCTCCTCACAGACCATCAGCACGGGGGCAGGACAGGTGCTGATGGCCTCTTGCAGCTGAGCGCAGCTGGCTTGCCAGTCAGCCTCCTCCTGCTCCAGCAGAGCGGCCACCCAAGTGCCGAGAGAGTCGACCAGGGCCAGCTCGCCGAAGTGCAACCTTCCCAGCCCCGTAGCCAGGTGCTCGCCCACCTCCCGGCACAGCCAGCCCGGCGGGCGCCGAAGTCGGTGACGCTGCAGACGCCGCTGCCAGGAGTGGTCATCGGGCAGCTCGGGGCCGGTGGCGAGGTAGACAACAAGGCAATTGCTGCCGTGGGCGAGATGCTCGGCCCAAAGGCTCTTGCCGCTGCCCGCCGGTCCGCTCACCAGGGTGAGGGCACCGGGGGCAAGGGCGAGGGAGACGGCCCTGGATCGCTGCGGACGGGGGTCAGCCGCCACCGTTCATGTTGCGCAGCGTGGCCACCGAGGAGGGCGAGACGCGGTTGAGGTAACGGAAGATCCAGTACTTAAAAATCGTGGCCAGCACCACCGGGAAGGTGGCGATGAACAACATGATGAAGTTCTCTCTCGGTGGCAGACCAAGATGCTGGGCGATGCCATCGAGCAGCACGGTCCAGCCTTCCGGGCTGTGGAAGCCCACGAAGATGTCGGTAAAGAGAATGATAGCGAAGGCCTTGGCACTGTCGCTGAGGCCATAGACCAGCTCGTCGATGAACCCGCGTAGCACCTGGATGTCGCGCTGGCCGAGGAAGCAGACGAGGGTGAAGCCGAGCAGGCCGAACAGATCCGCCAGGACATTCTTGACGGCATGGGTGCTCTCGAGATCGGCTTCCTCCTTGAGCTCTCGCGCCTTCTCGCTCAGCTGACGCTGCAGCTCTTCACGGCTGGGCAAGGGCTGATCGTGCAGAAGGGCGTCGAATTCAATTTCGGCCTGAAAGGTGCGCAGTTTCTCGACAGCCCGCTCCTCTAGCTGGGGTTTCGGGTACGTGAGGAAAGCGCTGTCCGGGGAGAAGCGATCCACCAGCGGGGAGACCACATAGGTGCGGCTGACTTGCTGCACCAACACCGGCACCAGGATCAGCAGCAGCAGGATGCGCAGCGACACGAGGGTGGAATCGCGCCGGCGGCGGAAGCCCGCAACCACGCTGGCCTCGGCCTCAGGATCGAGCTGGCGACGGACTTGGTCGACCACGCCGATCAGGCTGCGGGGCAGCACCTCGGGGGAGCGGCTAAGCGTGGGCAACGGCCTACGGTTGGCGTCATAGCGGCTGACGACCGACTCGACCAGCTGAATCTGACGTAGCTCCTGGCCGGAGAGCTCCTGCCGGTAGGGCTCGACCCGGTCGAGTGAGGTGCGACAGACTTGGAGTGCCGCCTTGAAACGGCGCAGCACCTGGGCCTGAACGCCGCGGGGCAGCCGAAGTTCCACCTCGGGCCGGACGGGCCGGTCGTTGTAGTGCTCCAGTTCGATGCTCTGGATCAAAAGGGCCGACTCGTAGCCCCGCTCCAGGTCCTGGCTGAGATCGAGCGCGTTGGCCCTCCCGAAGGTTCCGATCCAGTCCGAGAGGCCCATGGTCTGCGGGGGGGAGGAAATCAGCGGGAGAACACCCACCAGGTGAGCATCGGCACGATCGTGCCCACCACCAGGAGAACGATCACCCAGGTGAAGGCATTGCTGCTAGCCGTCTCTTCCCGGGTGGGGATGTTGGTGGGAACGACGGCAGCGTCTTCGATCACCGGTTCGCCGGGATCGTCAGCGCCGTCGAGCACGATGGCCAGACGCTGCAGACCATCAAGGCTGGCCTGGCGGTACCGATCGCCCTCGCGCAGGGGCAGGGCCATGGTGGTGCGGGCAGTGCTGCGCAGCAGGTCGGCGGGAAGCTGGCGTTGCAGCGCTGGCGCGGCGACCACGGCGGCCGCCTTGGTCTGGGAGTCGATCAACAGCAGCAACAGCGGTGTCGCCGTGCTGCCGTCCTCGCCCGACGGGGTGCTCCAGCGATCGACGAGCTGCTGGCCCAGCTGCTGCAGCGAGACGCCGTAGTCGAGGCGGTTGATGGTGATCAGGCGGGCGTCAACCCGCTTGGCCGCCAGGGCACCGAGCTGGCGCTCGATCTCGGTGCGGCTGGCCCGACTGAACACATCAGCCTCATCCAGAACCCGCGACGACGGGGGGCTGGCCGGCAGATCCGTCAGCGAGAGGGCCTGGGCGGCCGCCAGGGGCAGGCCAAGCAGCAGCGTCGAACTGAGCAACAGGCCAACGACCAGCGAAAGGGCCGAGTGGAGAGACCGGCGCAGCGATCGCAGGAGCACCGGGAGAAAGGTGACGGGGATCACGGCGGCGGATCAATAGGGAAACAGTCTGCCTTCAGCTGGCCAGGCTGTCGCGGTTCAGCAGGGCAATGACGTCGAGAATCTGCGCCGAGCGCGCCTCGCTGAGGTTCAGCTGAGCCGCCATACGACCCAGCATCTCCGCCTCGGCGGGATCGACGATCCGGTCGCAGTGCACCAGTTGGGCGGCCATGGCCAGGGCCGTCTCCTGCTGCAGCGTGGAGAGCAGGGGTATCGCCTCGCTGATCAGGCTTTCCCAGCCCTGGCGGCGCAGCTGCTCCAGCAGCCCGTCGAACAGGCGGCCCATGGTGTCTTCACTGAGATCACGGAACGGCGAGCGCCCCTCGAGCTGGGCGCGTAGGGCCTGGGCCTCCTCCCGGTCGAGCGAACCGTCACAGGCGACGGCCGCCAGAGCGATGGCGGCGAAGGCCTCACTGGGCGTCATGGGGCTGGAGCGGGATGCTCCCATTGGAGCAGTCAGGCGGCGTTCCGGCATCCTGAGAACTGCTCCTGTTGCGGAACCCCGTCATGGACGTGCCGACCCCCGCCAGGATCCCGCTACTGGCGGGTCTCCTGGGGCTGGTGCTGACGGTGGCGAACCAGTTCAGCGCCGCCGGCGCCGATCCGGCCCTGCAGCGGGCAGGTGTGCTGGCCAGCCTGCTGGCGGTGGTGCTGATGCTGGTGGGGCTCCTGTGGACGCGGGTGGAACCCGAGGCCGCCGCCCGGGCGGAGCTGCAGGGCCGCGAGGGTCTGGAGCTGGCCGAAGCGCTGCCCGAGCCCCTTCGGCGCGAACTGGCCTGGGGCAGCACGATGCTGCTGACGGCTACCCCGGCAGCCACGGTGCTTCTGCTGTGGGGCAGCGTGCCGCTGCTGCGCCGCGGACGACTGGCAGCCACCGTCTTCGAACCCGGTGCCATCTGCCGGCGCTGCCTCGAACGGGACCAGACCATCTCGCTGGTTGATCTGCGCCTCTATCCGGGCCGCGCTGAATTCGAGAGCCTGTTGCCGGGTCTGCCCTCCGTGCTGGTGCAGCCGCTGGGAGCGTCCGGACTGCTGCTGCTGGGCGGGTGGTCGGCGCGCTGCTTCAGCCGCAGCGACCTGGCCTGGGTGGAAGGCTGGAGCCGCCGGCTTACAGACGAATGGGCTCCGGCGCTGGACGCGGCGGTGGTGGCGGTGGCGCCTGACGCCGCGGCACCTGAAAACGACTGACCACACGGCCGCCCGGGCTGCGCACATCCAGCTGCCCCTGGTCGCCGAGGCGGCCGCGCAACTGCTGGCCCGTGGTGCTCTGGCGCTGGACGCTGCGCTGCACCTCCAGGCCGCCATCGGCCTGGACCTCCTGGGTGGTCCAGTTCCAGCGGCAGCTCTCGGCCCGCAGCGTGTCGCCCGGCTGCTGCAGGAAGCAGCCGCTGGGGATCACCACCGTGGTGTCCTTGCCCAGCACCTGCAGGGACTGGCCCGTCACCTGCAGCGTGCCGCGCCGGCCGCTGAAGGGCTGGGCGCTGCTGAGGGTGCGATCGGCCAGGTTGATCGCGAGCTCATTGGCTTCAAAGGTGGTGCCCTCGGCGGAGTCGACGAAGCGCACCGGTCCAAGCAGGCGGTACTGCTGCTTAGTGGTGAAGCCATCGATGGCCGATGCTGTGAGCAGCTGGGGGGGGCGATTGGCCGGCGTACCGGGGGGCCAACGGCGGGCCTTGACCGGGCCCTTGCCGTTCAGCTCGCCGCTGGGGGGATCCCAGTCGGCGCGGGAGACATCGATCACGACTTCAGGCTTGCCCCGCGGGCCGGGTCGGAAGGGATCGAAGCGCCGGGTCCAGTGCTCCAGGCGGGGCGAGCCGCGCAGCTCCAGCTGGTTGCGGCTGATCAGAAAGCGGGCGGTTGTGGCGGTAATGCGATTGCTGGGATCGAGCGCCTCGGGATGGCGGTCAAAGTCCATTTCGTTGTCAGCGGGATTCCAGCGCACGCGCGAGGCGCGAATCAGCACGGGTTTCGCCCCTAGCTGTTCGACGCGGATGTCCCCTTCGAGCAGAATCACCTGGCCGTCGTTAATCACGGTGCCACTGGAGGCCTGCAGGCGGTAGATCGGCTTGCCATCGCGATAGATCACACCCCGCGGACTGAGGGCCTGGGCCACGCGTCGGCGCAGGTCGTAACGGGCCTCAGGGCTGGTCATCTCCCACTTGAGTCGACCAGCCTGATCCTGCTGCCGCAGGTTCAGGGAACGGAACACGAAGGGCAGGGAGCTGTCCTCCCGCTGCGGAGCCTTAGTGCCACAGGATGCCAACAGCGGGACCAGCAGCAGCAGGGTGAGCCGGGAGGCCATCGGCTGGGGTCGATTCAAAGGGGAGCATCCAGCTCCAGGCGGAGCATCACCGGCGAGGGCTCGGGCAAGGGCAGGCCAGGGGCCAGGCCGCCCCAGTGAAGCGCCTGCCTCCAGGGAGAGGGATCTCCCGGGGACGCCTGCACCCCGGTCAACACCGGCTGACCCAGCTGGCTCAGGATGCGGCCGGACAGCGCAGGCAGCAGCGGCGCCAGCAACAGGCCAACCCAGCGGCAGGTCTCCAGCACGGCGTAGAGGGCGGCGGCCACCTGCTCCTCCTGCCCCGGCTCCTTCATGCGCTTCCAGGGCGCTTGCTCATTAAGGAAGCCATTGGCCTCGATCGCCAGCTGCAGCACGGCTTCCGCGGCGCTGCGGAAATCCAGCGCCTGCATGGCGCTCTCGTACACCGGACCTGCGGCCAGGGCTCGCACGGCCAGCGGATGCCTCGGTTCGCCTGCGGCTCCCGCGGGGGGGACGGCCTCAGCGAACCACTTGCGGGCCATCGAAGATGTCCGGTTGAGCAGGTTGCCGATCGTGTTGGCGAGGTCGTTGTTGACAAGATCGCTGAAGCGCTGCTGCTGGAAGTCGCCGTCGTCACCGAAGGGAATGTCCCGCAGCAGATACCAGCGCACCGCATCTGCTCCGCAACGCTTGAGCAGCACCTCGGGATCGAGCACGTTGCCGAGGGATTTACCCATCTTCTGACCCTCGCGGGTCAGGAAGCCATGGCCGAAGACCTGCTCGGGCAGGGGCAGGCCGGCCGACAGCAGCATCGCCGGCCAGAAGACGGCGTGAAAGCGCAGGATGTCCTTGCCGATCACGTGCAGTGAAGCGGGCCAGCCCCGCTGCAGAACGAGGTTGAGATCGACAGTTTCGCTGGGCTCGAGCAGGGCGGAGAGGTAGCCGAGCAGGGCGTCGAACCAGACATAAAACGTGTGGCCCTCATGGCCGGGCACCGGAATGCCCCAGGGGAGGCCGATGCGGGAGATCGAGAAATCCTTGAGGCCACCGGCCACGAAGTTCTGCACCTCGCGGCGGCGGGAGGCGGGCGCGATAAAGCCGGGCCGCGCAATCAGCTCTTCGATCTGGCGCTGATAGCGGGAAAGGCGAAAAAAGAGATTCACCTCATCACGCCATTCCAGGGGGCGCCGGTGCACTGGGCACTCGGGATCGTCGGCCTCGTGGGGGTCGTCCTTGAATTCCTCGCAGGCCACGCAGTACCAGCCCTGCTGGCGCCCCTCCACCACATCACCACTGGCCACCACCCGGGCGAAGAACTGATGGACAAGCTGGCGGTGGCGGAGATCGGTGGTGCGGATGAAGCGGTCGTGGCTGATCTGCCAGCGCTGCCACAGGTCGCGGTATTGGTCGCTGACCCGGTCACAGTGAGCCTGGGGCGTGAGGCCGGCCGCCTCGGCGGTGCGCTGGATCTTCAGTCCGTGTTCATCACAGCCGGTGACGAACACGACCTCTTCGCCGCAAAGCCGGCGGTAGCGGGCCACAGCGTCGCAGGCGAGGGTGGTGTAGGTGCTGCCGAGATGGGGCCGGTCGTTGACGTAGTAAAGGGGAGTGGTGAGGGTGAAGGACATCGGCGGGGAAAAGGGGCTCCGTGCACCGCCACGACGGCCCTGCCCAGGGGCTGGATCCTACCCATCAGGAGAGTGAGCGTCATGTGTACCACCCAGGAGAGAAGCGTCGAGGTGGTCGTCTGGGGCGGCGGCAGCGGCGGTGTGGCCGCCGCCCTGCAGGCAGCCCGCTCCGGGGCCGAAACCCTGCTGCTGACCCCCGGCTCCTGGCTGGGCGGCATGGTGTCGGCGGCAGGGGTCTGCGCCCCGGACGGCAACGAACTCAGCCCCTGGCAGAGCGGTCTCTGGGGGGCGTTGCTGCGAGCCCTGGCGGCTGCGGAACCACTGGGTCTCGATCAGAACTGGGTCAGCTGCTTCGGATACCGGCCCGTGACGGCGGAGGCCATCCTGCGCCGCTGGGTCGGCCAGGAAGCGCGGTTGGAGTGGTGGCCGCACTGCCGGTTGCGGCAGGTGTCGACCCAGGGAGATCGGCTCACGGCTTTGACGATCAGCCGCGACGACGCCAGCTGGATCATGCATCCACGCCTGGCCATCGACGGCAGCGATCGCGGCGAACTGCTGGCCCTCAGCGGCGCCCCCTTCCGCTTTGGCTGGGAGTCGCAGGAGCAGTGGGGCGAGCCCAGTGCCCCGGCGGCGGCAGCCCTGGCAAGCGACCCGTTCTTCCGGCAGCAAAGCGTCCAGTCGCCAACCTGGGTGGTGATGGGACAACTGGCCGCCGAGCTGCCCCCGCCTGGAGGTCTGCCCAGCGGCACGCCGCTGCCGGAGCCGTTCCGCGAGGCCACGGCCGCCTTCGGACTGGAGAAGACGCTCACCTACGGCCGCCTGCCCGGGGGCCTGGTGATGCTCAACTGGCCCCTGCATGGCAACGACTGGCACCACGGGCTTGAGCGCGCTTTCGGCCCCGATGGCACGGGAACCGATCCCGCCGCCGAAGCCGAACTGGCTGCCGCGATGCAGGAGCACAGCCAGCGCTTTGCCACGGCGCTGCGGCGTGCCAGCGGTGGCTGGCTGCAGGAGGGTCAGGTGTTCCCCGCTGCCGAGGCCGCACGCCACGGGGAGCTGGTGGGGGAGGGGGCCCTCGCCCTGATGCCCTACTGGCGCGAGGGGCGCCGGCTGGTGGGTCGAGAGGTGGTGCTGGAGCAGCATTTGCTGCCCCTGGGCCCCGGAAGCTGCCGGGCGCCCCTGCCCCTCGATCACGACGGACTCTGCAGCGCGATCGCTGTGGGCAATTACGCCAACGACCACCACTACCCAGGAGGTGACTGGCCCCTGGCCCCGAAGAGCTGTCGCTGGGGCGGCCGCTGGAGCGGTACCCCGTTTGCGATTCCCTACGGGGCGCTAGTCAGCGCTGAACTAGTAAACCTACTCGCTGCCGACAAGTGCCTCAGCGTCAGCCACATGGCCAACGGGGCGACGCGGCTGCAACCGCTGGTGCTCAACATCGGCCAGGCGGCCGGCCAGGCGGCTGCGCTCTGCTGCCGCGAGCGGCTCGACCCGGCCGAGCTGCCGGTGCGCCAGCTGCAGGAGGCCCTGCTCAACGACGCGATGGCCCCAGCCGGTCCAGTGCCCCTCTGGGATACCCCCTGGCACCACCCCCAGTGGGCGCAGCGACAGCGCCTGGTGCTCGATGATCCCAGCCGGCTCGATGTCCACGGGCTGCTGGCGGACCCCAGCCTGCGGGGAGACGCGGCGCCCGCTGACCCCACGAGGGCTCCAGCGGAGCCCGGGGAGTGCCTTTGGCAGGGAGAATTGCAGCCCGACGGCGCAGGCGGCTACACGCTGCACAGCGACGGCACCGGCTGGCCCGTGATCACCCTGGAACCGGCTCTGAACGCCTGGCTGGAGCAGCAGGAGCGCCCACGCACGGTGGAACTGATCGGCTGCGCCAATCCCTGGGGACCCTGGCTGCGCCTAAGCCGCCTGGCCAGTGCTGAACCCTAAGCACTGGCCTGCAGGCGCAGCTGATCGCGCAGGGAGTCGACCTGCACCACCCGGAGACGCAGCGCCGCGCCTGGTTCACTGCCGGCAGGGCACTCGGCCGGCAGCTCCAGGCTGAGGTCGTCGATCCAAACCAGGGCCAGCTGGTCCTGGGGGCGCAGCCAGCGCAGAAAGGTGGCAGCCCAGCTGGGCTGCGGGTTCTGCTCGAACCAGACCTGCTGCCAGTGGCGCTGGTCGTCGCGGCTGATGCTGAGGCCCTGTCTCAGACAACCCTCCACCTCACTGAGCAGGGCGGCCAGTTCGGCCTCCTGCAACGGAACCTGGCCATCGGCCAGAGCCGCCAGCTGGCGCTGCACCAGCAGATCGCCGTAGCGCCGTATCGGCGAGGTGGCCTGCACATAGGCCGCCAGGCCCAGGCTGAAGTGCGGCGCTGGAGTGACGCCCATGTGTCCGCGACTGAGGCAGCGCTTGATGGCAGCATGGCGCACCGGTCCCGGCTCCAACTGGGCCAGCTCGGCCTCGCTGGGCAAGGCACTGGCCTGCTGGCTGCGATAGGGAAGGGCCAGTCCCAACCGGACCCCATGCTCAGCCATCACCGCGCCGGCCAGGATCATCGCCTCGGCCACCAAGCGGCGGGAGGCGGAGGGCTCCACGACCTCAAGCTCCGCCACGTCGCCGCGGCAGCGGATGCGGCCCTCCGGCTGCTCCAGCTGCAGCGCACCCTGCCGCTGGCGCCAGGCACACCGCCGCTCCATCAGCACATGCAGGGCGGCGGGAGCCGGCTCCTCGGGCGGGGCCAGCTCGATCAGCTCATCGGCATCGCTGTAAGAAAGGCGATAAGCCGGACGCAGCCAGCTGCGATGCAGCGCAAAGGTCTGCACCTCGCCCTCAGCACCGAGCTCCACTCGCAGGCTCCAGGCGGCACAGCGCAGGCCGCTACGCAGGCTGAAGGGGCCGGTGGCCAGCTCCTGGGGAAACATCGGCAAGCTGCCGCGGGCCAGATAGAGGCTGCTGCCGCGACGCCGCGCCTCCAAATCGAGGGGGCTACCCAGCTCGACTAGACGCCCCGGATCGGCGATGTGGATCCAGAGCGCCTCCGCCCCATCGCCAGCGGGCTCCCAGGAGAGGCCGTCGTCGATGTCCTGCGTGTCGTCGTCGTCGATCGTGAAGCTGTGCAGCCCGGTGAGGTCGAGCCGCTGGAGATCGCCGGGGTGCTCGTCATCGACCACGGCCAGCAGGCGGCGGCACTCCTGGTGGAGCTCCGGAGAAAATCCCAGCTGCCAGATGGTGGCCTCCAGAGTGGGCAGGTGATGACGACTCCACTGGCCAAGATCCACCAGCAGGTGGCGGATCGCCCCGGGCTCCACTTGGCAATGGGCGGCCTGCAGGGCCCGACGCAGCTCCAGGGTCAAGGGTTGGTCGGTGTTGCCGCAGGCCCAGCGGCGCAGCAAAGCGAGTTCCGCGGCTTCCCTCGATTCGAAGCAGGCGGGATCCAGCGGCGTTCGCCGCTGCAACACTGCATGCCAGTGGCGCTGCTGCCGCTCCGCCAGGAACTGACGGCGCCGGTCGCGGCGCAAGCGGCGCAGGTCGTCGAGAGAGCGGGGCGCCACCAGGCCATGACGCCAGCGGAACAGCGACTGATCGCCCTGCAGCCAGAGCCACAGGCTGGCGAGCAAAGCGGGATCGGCGGCATCGCCGAGCAGTTCGGCCAGGTCCACCAGCGGCAGAGGCTCCGGCAATGCGGCCCCCGCCGCTTCGAGCAGCAGCAACCAGGCAGCGCCGAGTTCGCGGCGGGGAGGAAGTGCTTCCAGCAGCTGCTCGGAGCTGAGCCGCCAGGGGGCCTGGCCAGGCCCGGCCGCCGGTGCCAGGGGGTTGGGAGCTTCGGCAAGCCGATCAAGATCCCGCTGGGCCACCGTGAGGGGGCGGTTGTCGGGGGCCAGGCGCAGGCTGGCGCGGTTGCCGCGCAACTCGTGCACCACCGCGATGTTCGGACCATGGCTATCGATCAGTCCGACCAGATCTCCGGGACGGAGGGTTACGGAAGCCGCAGAGCGCGCACCAGATCCGGGCACATCAGCCTTCGGGATTCACGAAGGGAAGCAAGGCCACAATGCGGGCACGCTTCACGGCATTGGTGAGATCACGCTGCTGCTTGGCGGTCAGACCTGTGAGGCGGCGAGGCAGGATCTTGCCGCGCTCGGTAATGAATTTCTTGAGCAGATCGACGTCCTTGTAGTCGATCGGATCACCGGGCTTGATCGGCGACAGGCGCTTCTTGAAGAAAGAGCTGGACATGGCGACGGCGGGGACAGAAGGAAGATGTGCGGGCAGCTGGCGGAATCCAGCGCGTCACAGGAGCAGGTGAACCATGAGGGCACGAGCAGCCGCGGGGGCTGCAGCGCCACTGGGATCACTTGATCTCCTTGTGAACCGTGGAGCTGTTGCAGTGCGGGCAGAACTTCTTCAGTTCGAGTCGTTCGGTTGTGTTGCGACGGTTCTTCTGGGTGGTGTAGCGGGACACACCTGGAGAACGCTTGGCGGGGTTGGACCGGCATTCGGTGCACTCGAGAGTGACAACGATCCGGACGCCCTTGTTTTTGGCCATGGAAGGACGTTGCGCCGCGTGAGCGAAGCGAAGTGGAATCTGACACCCTACCTCTTGACCGGACCCCGCCCAGAGCTGATTCTGCAGGTGACGCCACTATCTAGGATCATGATCTGTCAGAAAGCGGTCGGATGAGGGTCTCGCTCCAGTGGCTCAGGGAGCTGGTCACGGTGGAGCAGGAGACGCTCGCTCCGGCTCCGCTGGCCGAGCGCCTGTCGATTGCGGGCTTCGAGGTGGAGGAGATCGACGATCTGGCAGCCCAAGCCGCCGGCGTCGTGGTGGGATTTGTCCGCGATCGTGCACCCCATCCCAACGCCGATAAGCTCAGCGTCTGCCAGGTCGAGGTGGGCCAGAGCGAGCCCCTGCAGATCGTCTGCGGCGCTTCCAACGTGCGCGCCGGCATTCACGTGGCCGTGGCGCTGGTAGGAAGCACACTGCCGGCGGTGGGCCTGACGATCAAGCCGGCGGAACTACGTGGGGTGGCCAGCAGCGGCATGATCTGTTCCCTTCAGGAACTGGGGCTGGCGGAACGTTCCGACGGCATTGTGGTGCTCGACGAAGTGCTTCAGACCATGCCCCCCCTCGGGGAGCCGGTGGCTCCGGCTCTCGGTCTCAACGACCAGGTGCTGAAGTTGGCGATCACCGCCAACCGCCCCGACGGCCTCTCGATGCAGGGCATCGCCCGGGAGGTGGCCGCCCTGTCCGGCGGTCGAACGCGGTTTGTGCCATCTCCCCAGTCCGTGGCGGCCCAAGCCCTGCCGGTGACCTCCGAGGCTCGTGCCGCCATCGAGGAGGGAGGGCTGTTCAGCCTCACAGCCCTTTCCGGCCTGCAGGTGGGCGCCTCCCCCCGCTGGCTGCAGCAGCGCCTGGAGCGGGCCGGGGTGCGGCCGATCAACAACGTCGTCGACATCACCAATCTGGTAATGCTCGAGACCGGCCAGCCCCTGCATGCTTTCGACCGGGAGGCCCTAGCGGCCCTCATCGGTGGCGCCCCCGATCCCGCGGCGGTGGGCTTGCGCCAGGGCCATGACGGCGAGATCCTCAAAACCCTCGACGCCGAACAGCGCCAGCTCGGCCCGGAGGCACTTCTGGTCACCTACGGCGACCGGCCGATCGCCCTGGCCGGGGTGATGGGTGGCGCCGCGGAGGCTGTCACCCCCGCCACCACGGCGATCTGGCTGGAGGCGGCGGTGTTCGCGCCGCAGGCGGTGCGCCGCTCAGCCCGCAGCGTCGGGCTGCGCACCGAGGCCAGCACCCGCTTTGAAAAGGGCCTGCCGCGGGAGGCCACCTTGGCGGCCGCCGACCGGGCCGTGCAACTGCTCCAGGAGCTGGCCGGTGCCCGGGTGGAGGAGCGCTGGCTGCACCGCTGCCCCGAGCAGCCGGAAGCGCCCCTGCTCCTGGAGCGGGACGGCCTGCACAACCTATTGGGGCCTGTGCTGGTGGACGGCGTGCCGCAGGATCTGGAGGATGGCCGCATCGTGGCCACCCTGGAGGCGCTCGGCTGCGTGCTCAGGCCAACGGACGATGGAGAGGGCTGGCTGGTCACAGTGCCAGCGAGCCGGGCCATCGATCTGACCCGGCCGGTCGACCTGATCGAGGAGGTGGCCCGTCTGGTCGGCTACGACCAGTTCGCATCCCATCTGCCGGATCCCCTGGAGCCCGGCGGCCTTGAGCCGGCCCAGCAGGTGGAGCGCCGCCTGCGCCGCCATCTGTGCGCCGCCGGCCTGCAGGAAACCTGTGCGCTGTCGCTGGTGAGCGCGGCTCCGGCCCGGGTGCCGCTCGCCAACCCCCTGCTGGCCGATTACGGCCACCTGCGCGACAACCTGCACGAGGAGTTGCTGCAGGCGGCGCGCCGCAACCTCCAGGCCTCACGTCCGGGATTCTGGGGCTTCGAAATCGGCCAGGTCTTCCGCTCCGCTGCCACCGGCATTGAGGAGCAGACGCTGCTGGTGGGCGTCCTGGCAGGAGAGCGTCGCTCGGAGCTGTGGAGCAGCAGTGGCAAGCCCCGGCCGCTTGATTATTTCGAAGCTCGCGGCGTGTTGCAGGCCGCCCTCGCCCCCCTGCGCCTGCCCCTGGAGGACCGCCGTGTGGAGGGCAGCCATGCTGAGCCCTGGCTGCATCCGGGTCGCTGTGCAGAGCTGGTGCTGGAGGGCCGCTGTGCCGGCTGGTTCGGCCAGCTGCACCCCGCCTGGGCGGAGCAGCTCGACCTTCCCGATGCCACCCATCTCTTCCAACTGGAGCTCACCGCGCTGCTGGACGCCGCCACCCGCCGCAACCGCTGGCTGACCAGCTTCACCCCCTATGCCACGGTTCCCGCCTCGGAGCGGGATCTGGCCCTAGTGGTGCCCCGTAGTATCGGCTCGGCAACCCTGCTGAACGCCATCCGCAAAGCCGGCAAACCGTTGCTGGAGCAGGTGGAGCTGCTTGATCGCTACGAGGGGGCCCAGGTGGGCGAGGGCACTTGCAGCCAGGCCTTCCGGCTGCGCTACCGCGATCCGGCCCGCACCCTCACCGATGAGGATGTGGAGAGCGCCCATCAAAAGGTGCGCTCCAGCCTGGAGAAGCAGTTCGGTGCCCAGCTGCGCAGCTAGTAACAAGCTGCGTAGCTAGGGCCGCGGTTCCCGTTCCAGCACGGCCAGCGTCTCGACATGGCTGGTGTTGGGGAAGAAGTCGATCGGCTGGACGGAGCGTACCGCGTACGCCGCCTCGGCCACCAGGCGAGCGAGGTCACGGGCCAGGGTGGCGGGGTTACAGCTGAGGTAGAGGATGCGTACCGGAGGGCAGGCCAGAATCGCTGCCAGGGTGGGCCCGTCGAGGCCCTTGCGCGGTGGATCGAGCAGCAGGGCGTCGCTGCCCGCCAGGCGTTGCGTGAGAGCAGCGGCCACGGGCGCCGCCTCGAAACTGGCGCGCTCCTGCAGGCCGTTGATAGCGGCGTTGTGACGCGCCAGCTCCACCGCCGCAGCCTGCTGTTCGATGCCATGCACCCACCAGCCGACCGCCGCCAGGGGCAGGGAGTAGGTGCCGATACCGCAGTAGGCATCCACCAGGGAACCGGGCGGGCCGTTGAGGGCTTCGAGCAGCAGCGGCACCACCCGTTCGGCCTGGGGGGTGTTGACCTGGAAGAAGGTGTCGGCGGCGATGCGATAACGCAGCCCGGCAAAGTCGTCCTCCAGCCAGCCACGCCCGGCGATCGTGCCGGTCTCGGCGCCGAAAATCAGATTGCTGGGCTCCGGCTGCAGGTTCAGCCCCACCCCCACCAGCTCGGGCCAGCGCTCCATCCAGTCGAGGGCCCGGTCCTGCAAGTCTTGAAGCCGGGCGTGGCTGGACACCAGCGTGATCAGCACCTCGCCGCTGTGGTGGCCAACACGCAGGGCCAGATGCCGCAGGCCCCCCTCGTCGCTGCCATGCCGGTCCACCGGCCAGCCACTCACCCGGAGTTCCGCCTTGAGGGGAGCTACGAGCGCATCGATGCGTGGGTCCAGCACCGGGCAGTGGTTCATGTTCACGATGCGGTGCGAACCGCGCCGGTAAAAGCCGGCGCGGAGCGTGCCATCCGGTTTGCGCTCAAGGGGAATCACCGCCCGATTGCGATAGCCAAGGGTCGCCCCTGAGGCCAGCAGGGGGCGCATCGGCACGCATAGGCCCGCTAGGCGCTGCAGGGTCTGCTCTACGGAACGTTGCTTCCACTGCTGCTCCGCGCGATCCTCGAGGGCCTGCAGGCTGCAACCGCCGCAGTGGTCGGCCAGGATGCAGGGGGCGCGCCGACGATGGGGCGACGGCGTACTGACACCCAGCAGCTGTCCCTGCCACTGCTTGTTGCGGGCCGGCGTCAGGCGAATCTCCACGGTGTCGCCGGGAAGCGCCCCCGCCACAAAGATCACACGGCCGCCATGGCGTCCGACGCCGCGACCGTCATGGGAAAGGTCGTCGATGCTCAGGGACAGCCGATCAGGGGCCTGATCAGCAGGCTGACCCTCCCCCGCGGCGATTTGGTCTGAATCGGATGGAGCCACCGGCATGAATCCCCTGCACTGCACCCCACCTCCTGACCCTATCGGCAGACTGGCGTGCTGCCCGTGCAAAGGGGCGTTACACCTTGGCCGACAGGGTCGATGCGACCGCGCCTGCTCGATAGGATTGCCCGGTCTGTGGTCGCTGCCATGAGCGTCGTTCGCGATCTGATCCTCCAGGCTGATGATCAGCTCCGCTATCCCACTGGAGGCGAGCTGCGCTCGATGGTGGATTTTCTCAGCGGTGGAAACCGTCGCCTGAGCGTCGTTCGTGTGCTCACGGCCAATGAAAAGAAGATCGTCGATGAGGCGGCCCGGCAGCTGTTTAGCCGCAAGCCGGACTACGTGGCCCCCGGCGGCAATGCCTTCGGGCAGAAGCAGCGGGCCCAGTGCCTGCGGGATTACAGCTGGTACCTGCGCCTGGTCACCTACGGGGTGTTGGCCGGAAGCACCGAGATGATTCAGCAGATCGGCCTGGTGGGTGCCCGCGAGATGTACAACAGCCTGGGGGTGCCGATGCCCGGCATGGTTGAGGCAATGCGTACCCTCAAGGAGGCAGCCTTGGTGCTGCTCGGCTCCGACGATGCGGCACTGGCCGCACCCTATTTCGACTATCTGATCCAGGGGATGCAGACCACCACCTGAGTCAACTCGGATCGCCTGGAATTCCAAAGCTGGGACTCACCTCTGGAGTGGGTCCTTTTTTGTTGGTTGGGGGTATTGCCGCTCGCTACGACCGGACTCCCGAATCCGGATAGCTCCCGATTTCCTCATACTAGACCCTTTATGAGACTCAGAATGGGTCTCATCTGAAATTTTGGTCGGCCTGAGCTCCGGTTGTCTTCCAGTGCCGTGAACGAGGGGCGAAGCCTTCATCGCTCTCATAAAGATCATTGATATCTTAAAATAAGTCCAGTGTTGCGACCTAGTCGGGAAAAATGAATCGGGATCGTGCTGACGTGGCCGACCACTTGGCGACCCCTCGTGCTCGTCACGGCGAACACCAGCCCCATCCCGCCCCAGCATCCGATCACGACCCATGCATCGCCAGTGCGACACAGGAATAGACTCAATATGTGACGCAATTGGGGGTGATGAGCCTACTGGTTGGTTGCCACTCCCATCAGATACCGCTTGATGGACTCCTGCCAGAAGGCCAGCCAGCGGAATAGCACCAGAACTAGGCCTGCGTATCTGTGTCTAAAGCAGATACTCAAGTTGGTGAACAGCAGTCGCACTGGGGATTCATGGGTGCCCTAAAAATGCTTGGACAAGCCCTGGGCAATTTGGACAAAGCGAACCAAGCCTCTCAAGAGGGCATCCCGCAGCACACGATGGGGAGGGGACCGGAGGCCTTGAGGCTCAAGCCACGAGCTACACATCTCTAGGCAACGACAATTGGAATCGAGGATTTTTTTGGTTCTTGGATTGTGGACCTGATCCTCAGCTTGAGACACAGGGCGTGTCTCAAGCTGAGGCGGCGAGAAACAGAGCGTCTCTGGCATCTCATCCGGATCCTGTTCCAAGTCCAAGGCCAGGTCTCATATGAGAGAAACTTTTGTGACCGATCCATGGGTAGTGCTGACCAACTCCTCGCTAAAGCATCACGGATGCCGAAGGGAGATCAAGAAGTCCCAGGCAAGACCCATTAAGAGACCCGTTGAAAGTCCCTTATGGGTTAGCTGAGACTGATCGTGTCGTAGCTGGGCTGGGCGCGGTAGAGCTCTTTGAGCAACTGATAGGCCTCATTGATCCGCCGCATCGCCTCGACCGAGCCACCGGAATCCGGGTGATGCTGTAGCGCCATCTCCTTGTAGGCATCTCGAATTTCACGCAGGGTGAGACGGCGGCCGGGGTCGGTGGGCAGCTGCAGCAACCGCATCGCCCCCTGCAGCGTCATTGTGTGCTCCAGGGTCTGGAACGAGGTGCCGCGGCGACGCTGACGGAAGCGATGCACGAAGCGGCGAATCAACGTGGGCAGCCGCACCGCCAAGGTTGCGGCGCTGAACGGATCCTCCAGCATGCCGGCCGTGACCATCACCCGCTCAAACGTCGGCGGGGTGTCAGGCCACTGGGGAACGATCTGCTGCATCCCCCGGAGGGCCGCTGACCAGGTGAAGAGTTCGCCCTCGCTCAGGTCTGACTGGGGCCAGATGTCGCGAGCCAACCAAATCATGGCGAATTCCAGCACCGTTGCATTGGGCGGCTGGCCATAGAGGTCGATCCAGTGCTGACGCGCTGAATCAAGCGCCAGCTGGATGAGCTCCGGAGCCACACCAGGCAGTGGCGTCGTTGGATTGACCACCTGCGGCTCCCGCGGGCGCAGGCTGTGCTTGATCTCATGGGAACGGCGTTGCACGAAGCCCGGCAGATCGATGCCGCCGCTGCTGCGGGGCGCAGGCGAGGGCAGGGGACGTTCCGGACCAACGGGAAAGTCGGACTCGACGAGATCCAGATCCCCGCGACCGACCAGGACCAAGGCCAGCTGGTCGTCGTACGCCGGCTCGATCTCCTGAACCGCAGCGGGCTCCTCCAGGGTGGTGGGCAGCGCCTCGGCGGCATCCTCAGCATCAGCCCCGAGCACATGGCCCAGCAGACGCTCCAGCACCGCCCCACGGTTCCGCAGTCCCCATTCGCGCCGCAGGCTGTCGATCTGTTCCAGCCACTCCAGGGGCAGCTCGAGGCTGGTGCGCTTCCGTCCGGTTGCTGTCTTCTCCGCCACCTCGATCTCCTTGGCTCAGTGTCGTCTCAGGCGGTGCCAGTGGTCGGGTGCTGGAG
>CAIRWM010000087.1 GCA_903882285.1 uncultured cyanobacterium | reverse complement strand
GGCCGCCCGGGCCAGGGGAGCGACGAACTCGCGCTGGCCGCCGCTGGAGCTGCCGCGCCCGCCGGGCTGCTGCACCGAATGGGTGGCATCGAAGATCACCGGACAGCCGAGATCGCGCAGCTGCGGCAGGCTGCGGAAATCCACCACCAGCGTGTTGTAGCCGAAACTGCTGCCGCGTTCGGTGAGCCAGAGGTTCTTCACCCCGGCCTCCCGCAGCTTGTTGACCACCTGGGCCATGTCCCATGGAGCCAGAAACTGGCCCTTCTTGACGTTGATCACCTTGTCGGTGCCGCGGGTGGCCTCGGCGGCCGCCAACAGCAGATCGCTCTGACGGCAGAGGAAGGCAGGGATCTGCAGCACGTCCACCACCTCGGCCACCGGGGCCGCCTGGTGGCTCTCGTGGATGTCGGTGAGCACGGGCAGGCCGAACCGGCGCTTCACCTCGGCCAGCACCTCCAGGCCAGCGGCCACGCCGGGCCCCCGGAACGAGGAACCGGAGCTGCGATTCGCCTTGTCGAAGCTGGCCTTGAAGATGTAGGTGATGCCGAGCCGGTCGGTGATCTCCTTGACCTGGCCGGCGATCTCGTACACCAGCTCAGGGCTTTCGATCACGCAAGGGCCGGCAATGAGGATCAACGACATCTCGAGAACGGCCTGCTACCGGAAGGATCGGAGCATAAACCTGCCTTACGACCGGACTTTGGCCTGAACCCGGGCCCGCAGCTGATCCCAGCGCAACCGCCAGCGGGGAGCAACGGCCAGGGGCAGGGCGCCCTCGCCCAGCACCTGCCGCCAGTGCTGATCGATCACCGCCAGGGCCCCGGCCCAGCGTTCGCGCAGCACCGGTTCGGAACCCTCATGGAGCAACTGCTGCAGCCGCTGGGGTTCGGGCTGCCAGTGGCCCGGATCGGCCACGGCGGCGCGGATGCGCTGCAGATCAGACTCGATGGTGCCGCAGCCGATCTGATGGCCAAGGAGGCCGGGATCGAGCGTGTCGGCGAGGGCATGGTTGAGGCTGCTGAACACCACGCAGCCACAGGCCAGGGCCTCCAGCGGCGGCAGCCCGAACCCCTCGCTCACTCCCCGGCCGCGCCAGTAGTCGGCGGAGTCGTACAGCACCACCGTGGCGTCATTGAACAGGTCCACCAGGTCGTCCACCCAGCCGCTCTGCACCTCCACCCGCAGGCCGGCGCGACGCAGTTCCGGCACCAGCCGCTCCAGCACGTAGCGACTGTTCTTGCGCTGTTGCACGAGCACGTCGATGGGCCGGCGCGGCCGGGGGCCGGCGGCGCCCTGGCCGCGGTTGCCGCGCTCCAGCCACTTTGGTTGCAGGGCGTTGGGCACCAGAAACAGGGGATTGCGGGGCGCCCGGTCCCCCCAGTAGCCGAGGGTGTTGCGACTCACGGCGAGCACCGGCACCCCCGGAGGCAGACCAAAGCCGTAGCCACTGCTGTGGGCGTGATAAGCCACCGGCCGCCCCCGAAGACGGCGCAGCAGCATCGGCACATCAAACCCCCAGCTCACGATCCAGAGGGCCTCGCCCGGGGCAGATTCCTGCAGCAGGTCATCGAGGAAAGGATGGTCGCTCTGCCGCTGGCGGTAGGTCACCACCTCGGTGGGAGCCAGCCCCTGGATCAGCCGGGCCGTCTGCAGCTCCACCAGCAGGCCGCCGCAGCGGAACCGGCCGGTGGTGCCAGGAATGAGGAAACGGACGGGACGCAAACTCAGGCGGCCACCGGCTCGGTGCTGCCGGCCCACTGACGACGGGTGAGGAAGCCGAACAGGACCTTGCCGATCGCGGCCACTAGGTTGCCCTCCAGCTCCTGGAACATCTTCATGTTGCAGTGGAAGGCATGGTTGGCCTCCTCCACGATGCGGTCGGCCATGGCCTGG
>CAIRWM010000086.1 GCA_903882285.1 uncultured cyanobacterium | reverse complement strand
CGGTACCAATGGAAATCACTTTGGCAGGCAACCATCCATATTTGTCGCGACGATAGGCAGGGAACTCAAGTTCTGCGCTCTGACCAGGACGAACGAAAGCAAGATCAGCATCCGGCATATCCACCTGAGCCTGGAGATTATCGATGGGTACCACCTTGAGCAGGGGTTCGGCACTGATGGCTACCTGGCCACGCTTCGCCGAGAGATCGAGCACCGTGCCGTTGAAGGGAGCCTTGAGAACGATCTGACGCAGGCGGCTGCGGGTGGCAATAAGGCTGGCGCGATTAGCGGCGAGGTCACTGGAGACCTGGGCCTCTTTCTGTACCGATTCGGCCTGGAGCTTGCCGATTTCAGCCCTGGTGGACTGGATGCGAGAGGCCAGATCGGCGCGAGTCTTCTCGACATCAAGGACATTCAACTGACCGTAGCCGCCCTCCTGGGCGAGGGGGCGCAGGCGAGCGAGTTGATTATCGGTGATGGTGAGCTGTTCCTTGGCACCGGCCAGGCGGGCCTGGGCTTCGGCGATGGCAGCCCGAAGACGCTGGACTTCGGCAAGGGAGGTGGTCTGAAGGGAGCGCTGTTTGTCCACCATTGAGGCAGCTTCGGCCCGAAGCGTTTCGGTATCGAGCACAACGAGGGGCTGGCCGGCTCGCACCGACTGGCTCTCCTTCACCAGCACCTGGCTGATGATCCCCTGTTCCGGTGCGGCCACGTCCTGGGTTGAGCGCATGGTCTGCAGTCGACCAGGCACGGGAACAACCCGATCCACTTTGATCAGAGCGGCTCCGGCAAACAGCGTGAGCACCAGCAGCGAAAGGGAGGATCCGATCACCACCGGCATCCAGGACGGGGGCCTGCTTTCAAGACGAAGATCCTCGGAAGCAAAACCGGTGTCCGCCATGGAGCTGACGTTCTCAACGGCACGCCCTGGCAAGGATGACCTCAGCAGTGTTCGAAGGTATTTGGGCGGAGTGATGCGAGCCATGGACGGGACGTTGTTAGGACAAAAACATCAAACCTTTGGGGATTTGATCACAAGCATTGAGCTGATGTTTAAGAGGATCAGGCGCTTGAAGACTGGGGGTGGCAGGGAGTGGATGTTCTCAACTTCTTGCACCCTGGGCTGGATTGAACGGGATTCCCACCTGCTGGTAATACAGCGTGGCATAGGGGCCTTCGCGGCGCAGTAGATCCTCATGGCGGCCGTCCTCAACAATCTGCCCTTTCTCCATAAAGAGAATTCGATCGGCATCACCGAGGGTCGTGAGTCGATGGGTGATGAAGAGTACGGTTTTCCCTCGGAAGCGATGCCTTAAATTAGCAAATACCTCGCGCTCAGTTTCCGCATCAAGAGCTGAAGTGGCCTCATCCAGGATCAGAAGAGAAGGGTTTTGCAATACCATCCGTGCCAGGCAAAGCCGTTGACGCTGACCACCGCTCACACCCGCTCCCCGCTCGCCCAGCCTCGTCGCATAGCCATTGGGGAGAGCACGAATGAAGTCGTCGGCCGCAGCGACGGTGGCAGCTGCAATCACCGCCTCCATATCAGCATCGGGGCTATTCAAGCGCAGGTTGTCCAGCACGGTACCTTCAAAGAGAAGGCCATCCTGGGGCACATAACCCACCTGAGACCTCAGACTGGCCAATTGCACCTTCTCCACGTCATTGCCATCGAGGAACACCTTGCCCTTCTGGGGCAGGTAAAGGCGGTCGATCAGCTGAACCAAGGTGCTCTTGCCACTGCCGCTCAGGCCGACAATCCCAATAAACTGTCCAGCCTTGATGGTGAGATCCAGCTCGTCAAGAAGGTAGGGCGTACGCAAGCTATAGCGGAATGAAACCTGTTCAAAGCGAAGATCACCGCGCACGGGGGGCAGGGGAGGCATCTGCTGATCGGTTGCGCCCGCTTCCGGCATGGTCTCCATCACCTGGCTGAGGGCAGCGAGAGAAATACGCAATTCCTGCACTCCCTGCCAGAGCGAGCCCAACCGCACCATCGAATTGACGACGCGATTGGAAAGGATGCGAATGGCGAAGAAACCCCCGACAGTGAGCTGATTGGCAAGCATCAGTGCCGAAGCCACGCCAATGAGCAACACATCTGCAAGGCCACCAATCGTCGTGCCGGCCTGGCGCAACAGGGTGGCCAGGCGGGTGAGTCGGAAGCGGGAATTGGTGTAGCGTCGATAACGATCAAGCCAGCGCCAGCGGGCTTCCACCTCAAAGTTCTGGCTCTTGACCGTACGCATGCCAGACAACAACTCGACCAGATAGGAATTGGCATCCGCCATGTAGCGGTTGCTGATCTGGAGGTTGCGATTGACCATGGGCGTGCCAATCAGATTGAGCGCAATCATGATGGGCACCACGGCCATCGCGATCAGCGCCAGCGTGGGACTGATGAAGTAAAGAATGACGAAAACAGACAGCCCCAGCACGAGATCAAGGCCGGAGCCAAGCACCTCGTCGACCACAAATTTACGGATCGAATAAAGCTGGTTGACATTATAAAGAATGGCCCCCACCTGGCGGCTCTCAAAATAAGGCAGAGGCAAGCGCAGGAGGTGCTCCACCACCGACGAGCCCATGCGTACATCGACCCGATCGGAGAGATCGGCGGTCACCAGGGCACGCAGTCCGCCGATCACGCCATTCACCAGGTTGGCTGTCACCAGCACAAAGACGATCGGCATGAGCAGCGACGGATTGTTTCGGGACACCACCGCATCGAGCACCACCATCACGCTGAGGGGCAGCACCATGTCGAGAATCTGGGAGATGAGGCCCGAAAGCAACACCATGCCGACCATGCCTGGATAGCGGGAGAAGGCGCTGGTGAACCAGCCCAGGCCCACCTTCTCCACATCGTCACGACCGGCCCGGCCCTCCCGCACCACCAGAACATCGAGGCCATCGGGACAACGCTGCTCCAGCTGAGCCAGGCCGAGCCGCACCGGCCCTCGGCGGGGATCGGCGATCAGCACCCCACTGCCCCTGCCGGCTACCAACAGGAGCACGAACTGACCTTCAAGATCCAGGAGCGCCGGTGGCTCCAGCCGGGCCAACTCCCAGGCCCGGGCCCGCAGCGGCCGCGTGTCGAAGCCGAGGGCCTCCATCTGAAGGCCCACCTGGGGCAGCTTCAGAGCACCCAGGCGCTCCTCCACATCGCGCAGGTTGCGCATCAGCTGCTCACTGGAGACCACCACCTCCCTCGCCTGGCAAAGCTGCTGAATGCAGAAAAAGGCCTGCTCGACGCGATCGGCCGCCGGGTTCATGGTCCCCCTCGCCCCTTGCGATCGGGAGCGGGTCTCGGCAAAACCCAGCTCCAGCGGATCGACGGGAACCAGGGCTGACCCAGCGGATACGGGCACCGGAGCAGTGCTGGGCTGCTGGGGCAGGGTGGCGTTCAGAGCGGCCTCAGGAATGGCCACAACCCGGGGCGGAAGCTGATTGACCAGCCCGCGCCAGCCCTCGGAATCGGATTGCAGCAGATCCCCGGGCAGGAGTCCATCGGACCGGCGTGGGCCACTGAAGAGCAGCAGATGGCCCGGCGGCAGCCGATCGTCCGGGCCAAGCAGCTGGGCTTCCCCCAGCAACTGCTCCAGCTGCTGCTGGGGCCGTTCCGGCTGCTTGCCCTGGGACTGCCACCACAGCTCCATCAGGCTGGCCAGCTCCTCCAGGGAGGGGCGGCTGCCCACGGCGCGACGCAGATCAGGCTCCTGCTGCAGCAGCCGCAGAGCCGGGACGGCCGGAACGACCAACAGCGAACAAGGCTGGGAGGCCACCAGGCCAAGTTCGGGTTCACCACGCCAAAGGGAGGTCCAACCCAGCCAGGTCCCTGGACCCGCCTGTCCCAGGCTCAGGGGAGTCTGACCTGGCCGCAGCTGAAGCCGCCGGATTCGACCCTCAAGGAGAAGGGCCGCTCCCGGAGGCAGCTGACCGGCGCGCTGGAAGGGCTGGCCCACGGCCAGTTGCTGCATGGTGGCCTCGGCCGCCAGGCGATTGATCAGGTCGTCAGGCAGGTCGGCCAGGAGAGCCGAACGTCGCAGAAGCTGGTCAAAACGCATCAGGAAATGCCCTCCAGGGATGGAGACTGGTGCAGGAGACGATCACGCAGTAGCAAGAGCTGCTCCCGCTGCCAGCGGTTGCGACACTCCTCAAGGAGCTGGGCGCGGAGGCGGTCGTCGAGACGGCAGGACTGGAGAGATTCCACCCGGATCAGGTGCACGACCCCATTGATGTCCAGCGGGGGAATCAGTTCGCCCGGCTTGTAACGGCGCACCACGCGCATCAGCAGAGGATTGAGACGATTCACGGCCAACGGACCCACCACGCCGCGCCGCAGGCGGTCGGCCTCATCGGCGTGGCGCTCCACCACCTCGTGGAACGCACATTCCCCCTCCTGCAGCTGGAAGAAAAGTTCGGTGGCCAGGTCGGGATCCCGAACGCGCACCATCGTGAGCACGACCTGATCAAACTCACCCCGCCGCTGCAGAAAGATTCCGGGAATCTCCTGGCTCCAGATCCAGTGGGTGCTCCGGGCCAGCCGGTTGTCGAAGGTGGCCAGGGCCTCCAGGTCGTCGAGGGTGAGGCCGCGAGCACGGCGCCAGGACTCCAGCTCATCCAGGGTGTCGAAGCCACAGCGCTGGGCATAGGCGCGGTACAGGGTGTCGTGGTCATGGGATGCGGGCAAGGAGGGATCGGCCTCCGATTCCGGCGGCAGGGGCATGGCGGCAAGCTCCTCCAGGAGACGCCTCTGCAGCCAGGCACTGAGCAACTCATGGCGTGCCAGCAGCCGCAGCTGATCAGCATCGGGCAGAGGCAGGGTCGCGCCAAGGTCCTGCAGATGGGACGGCAGCAAGGCGCTCATGAGGCGCCGCTACCCGTTAACTCGCGGTAGACGAGCGCCGCTTGCTGATAATCCCCCCGACGCTCCAGCAGCTCAGCCAGGCGGCGGTTCAGACCGGGATCACGCAAACGGGAGCGGAGATACTGGAGGACTTCGATCGCTCCGGGATCGTCACCCATCTCCTCCAGACTGCTGGCTGCCACCACGAGCTTGTCGGGTTGGAGATGATCGGGCTTGATCCGGAAGATCCGCAGGACCAATTGGGCGGCATCGATCGGACGGCCGAGTTGCGTCTGAGCAACGGCCAGGTTGGTCAGAGCCGCTAGGGACTCAGGCGAACCCTCCCGGGTGTGCTGCATGGAACTCTCCAGCAGTGGCACCGCCTCCTCCAATCGGCCGGCCTTGAGCAGGAGACCGCCGAGATTCACCAGGCTGCGGTAATGACCACCATCCAGCTTGAGAGCTTCCCGGAAGGCCCGCTCCGCCTCGGCAGGCCGATTTTGAAGCAGATGGCACATACCCAGCAGGCTGAAGGCATCGGCACCGCGCGCACCGGCCACGATCAACTGCCTCAACTCCTGCTCCACCTCAGCTGCCGTCGCGCTGGTCAGCTTCTCGCGCAAAGCGGACAGGCGATCTGCGGGACTGGCCGGGGCGGACAACGGCTGGCGAGGCATGGGCGCTCCGGGCATGGGCAGCCCTGCGGTGCTCTCGGGCAAGGCACGCTGGGGCACCCCGGAAGGCAGCGGAGCCCCGGGGAGGGCCATGCCCCGCAGCATCACGTAGGCCTGACGGTAGAAGGAGACCGCCAGATCGGGACGCCCTTGATTGTTGAGCTCCTCGCCGTAGAGGAACTGCTGCTCTGAGCCAAGGGGGACGCTGAGGCCGGGAGGCATTCCGGCTGGGGCTGTCGCTCCAGCAGACGCCAGTGGAACGGAGACAGGGTCAAGAGAGGATGCTTCCCTCGAGGCAGCGTGGTCGGCCCTACCGCCCAACAGGCGGATCAGAGTTGTGCGAACACCCATGGATCCCAACCAGCAGCCACCAAGCCGCGCCATGTTGCCACGAATCACTGTTGTCGTTCCGTTCCGCGATGCCGCGAACTGGCTGCCGGCTTGCCTGGCGTCCCTGGCCCGGCAGGAGGAGGAGGCCTGGGAGCTGGTGGCCGTGGATGACGGAAGTCGGGATGCATCGGCGGCCCTGGTGGCGAGCTGGGCCACCAGCAGGACCCAGTCGGTGCGGCTGATCCAGCTGCCCGGCCGAGGCGTGTCCACGGCCCGCAACACCGGTTGGGCTGCGGCGCGGGCACCGCTGGTGGCCTTTCTTGACGCCGACGACATCGCCCTGCCCGGCAGGCTTGGCCGCCAGGCGGCCCGCTTCGACGCCGACCCGGGGCTGGAACACCTTCTCTGTGGCTGGCAGCGCCTGGATGCGGACGGCCAGCCGCTGCAGGATGTCCGTCCCTGGCTGGAGGGGGCTGACTGCGGACTGGAGGCGGCTTTCGAGCACAAGGCCGTGCTTCCCAGTGCCTGGATGCTCAGGCGCTCCCTGCTGGAACGTAGCGGTGGCTTTGATCCGTCGCTGCGCCATGCCGAGGACGTGGATCTGCTGCTGCGCCTGGCTGCCGCAGGCCATCGCGGAGCGTGGCTGAAGGAGGTGCTCTGCGGTTACCGCGTGCACGGACAGGGAGCCAGTCGCAACGTCAGCGATCAGGCCCGCGGCCTGCTGTGGGTCATGAACCGCCGGCTGGGGGCTCTGCCCGCGGGACACCCGCTGCAGGCACGACGGCAGGTGCTGCTGTTCGGGACCCGGGCCTGGGCGGGATGGCAGGCCTGGGATGCACAGCAGCCGGAATTGGCGCTCGAACTGTGGCGCACCGCCTGGGGATCGCGCCCCCATGGCGACGCCCACACCTGGTTACACCTGAGCGAAAACGTGGCCCAAAGCTGCGCGCGTATTGGCCGCTGTCTGCAACCCGAACAGCTGCTGCACGATCCCACCTGGCGAACACTTGAATCCCAGGTGGTGAAGGATCTCGAGCTCAGGCCCAATCGCAACGGCCCCAGGCTGGAGGCCCTGGCGATCCGGCTGGGCGAGCAACTGGCCGGGAGCGACCCGCTCTGGAGGCCAGCGGCCCTGAGGGCGTGGTGGCAGGCTCTCCCCACCGGATCCGACCCCCTCGCGGAGCTGCGCCTGCGCGGGCTGGCCTGGTGCGAAACGCTGCTGCGGCTGGGCTCGGGCCCAGCGGGCCATGGGTCAACGGGCCATGAAATGGATCAGCACAAGGAGCTGGCCGGGGAGTTGGCCGAGTTGCTGCGCTGCTGGGCACTGATCAGTTGGCCGGAGCACCGCGAAGCCGCCAGCCAGCGTCTGCAGGAAGCCTTTGATCTGCAGCCCGGTGCCGAACTGGCCCGGGCGATTGCGCGGCTGGAAACTGACCGCTACCCCTGGGGTGCCGCGGCCCTCGCGCAGCTGGCCGAGCGGCTGCCCATCCAAGCTCACGATGCCGACGACGCCACCCGGTTTGGCGGCCTGCCGCTGCCGGCTCCAGGAACGGCGTGCCGTGGACCCGATTGCGACCCCTGCGCGCAGGCTCACCTGGAGGCCCAGGGCTGGCGGCGGCAACGGTTGCCGCTACCCGGCGGCGAACCCCCGGACTGGCTGGAGCGCTGGCAGGCGCCACAACCAACCCGCACCAGCTGGCGCACGCCACCCTTCGAACTGCATGAGCTGCGCCATGGACAAGTGTGGCTGCGACCAGCGGCAGCGAACCCCTGGGGCACCACCCATGGCCTGGCCGTGGCCGACGCCGAGGGCCGGCCAGTGCTGGCCCTGTGTCGCCGCTACCCGCAAGCCTGGCCAGGCTGCCCCTCACCATGCAGCATCAGCGAACCTCCACCGACAACCGAGCCCCTGGAGGTGGCCGGCACGGTGCTGGCGCTGGCCGATCTCTCCGCTGAGATCCACTATCACTGGCTGCTCGACAGCCTGCCACGCCTGGGACTGACGCTGCACGGCGAGGGCGGCTGGCCGGAGACCTGGCACCTATGGCACAACGGCGGCAGCAGCGAGCGGGTGCGCCGCTGCCTGGTCGAGGATCTGGGCCTGCCGCCGGACCGTCTGATTGACGCCCATCGCCATCCCCATCTGAAGGCGGAGAGACTGCTCGTCCCAGGGGCCTTGCATCCGTTCGGCTGGCCCTCACGCCGCGCCCGCGCCTGGCTGCGGCGCCACTATCTCAGGCCCGACCAGATGGCCCCCCGCAGCGGCGGAGGCCAACGGCTGTGGCTGGTGCGCGGCGCCTCGGCGCGCCGACCGGTCTTCGGCGAGGCGGAGCTGCTGGCCCACCTGGAGCAGGAAGGGCTGGGGCTGGAAGCCACCGTGTTGGAGGGGCTGCCGCTGGCGGAGCAGGCCAGCCGGATCGCCGACGCCGAGGTGCTGGTGCTGGCCCATGGCGCCGCTCTGGCGGGGCTGGCCTTTGCCCGGCCCGGCACCCACGTTCTGGAGCTGCACCAACCGCGCTATGCCCCTCCCTACGGCCATGCCCTGGCCGCGGCGGGGGCGCTGGATCTTGTGCGCTGCGTGCAACCCATCACGCCACCGGATCTTTACAACCACCTGGTGTTTGAGGCACCGATCACCGAGCCGATCGTGCTGGACCCTCCCCGCGTGGCCGCGGCGCTGCGGCAGATGCTGCAGAGCTGAGCGTCAGCCGGTGAACATCGCTCCCTAAGCTCGCCGTCATGAGGGAGAGCAAGGCGAACTGGCTCGCAACGGCGGCGCAGTCAAGGATGAATGGTCGATTCGAAGAAGCCGCCGCCGCCTACCTGAAGGTGCTGGAACAGGATCCCAGTGACGCCAGCAGCCTGCGAGGCCTGTACTACCTCCAGCTCAACAGCGACGCCCGCCAGGAGCTGCTGCAGCCGCTGCGTGGGCTGATCGAGGCTGCGCCGCCCCATCCGCTGGCCCAGTACCTCCTGGCGCACTGGCTGCGGGACGAGGACACGGCGGCAGCCCTGAGCCTCCATCGCCAGGCTGTTCGCCATGGGCTGCCGCCGTGGAGGCTGGCAGCAGGAGGGGGCCCGGCGGCCGAAGCCGGTGGGCTGCCGGAGGTGGTGATCCTGGGAGCCCCGAAATCAGGGACGACGTCCCTGGCTGCCTATCTGGCAGGCCACCCTGGCCTCTGGCTGCATCCGCTCAAGGAGCTGCACTTCTTTGACAACCACTGGGAGCGCGGTGAGGGTTGGTACCGCTCCCAATTTCCACCGCTGCGCAGCCCGGGGCTGCTGCGGCTGGAGGCCACGCCTGATTATCTGCAGCATCCGGACACGCCGCAGCGCATGCGGAGCCTGATTCCAGACGCACGACTGATCGTGCTGCTGCGGGAACCGCTCGACCGTGCCCTCAGCTGGATCGGTCACATGCGCACCCTGATCGGGTTGCAGGGAGATAGCGAGACGCTGCTGCGGGAGGAGGCCGAGGCGCTGGAGGCCATGGAGGAGGAGGCAGTGAGCCGGCTGGGCTGGTTTCGACCCAATGCCCTCAGTGGCAGCCTCTATGCCCACCAGCTGCGGCGTTGGCTGGCGGTGTGGCCGTCGTCGCAGATGCTGATCCTGCGCTTTGAGGAGTTGGCTCTGGCACCCGAGCGCGTGGTGCGGCGGTGTCTGGCCTTCCTGAATCTCGACGGCCATGCGCTGCCATCCGGCCGCAGCTATCCGGTGCACAACCAGGGCATGGCGAGCGCTGGCCCGATCGATCCGGCGCTGGCGCGCCGCTGCCGGGAGGGGGTGCTGGCAGAAGCGCTGAACGTCTGGACCCAACTGTGAGCGGCACGGACCAAGACCCAGCGATCCTGTTGCCCCCGGGCTGGGAAAGCTTTGGCCAGCGCTGGCAGGCCTGGCGCGAGCGCCACGACCGCCGCCGCTGGGCCGACAGCTGGCAGGGGCAGGCCTTCCGGCAGCAGCGGCTGCGCTTCCCCTCCCCCTGGGACGAGCAACTCCTGGAGACCCGCATCAGCCTGCGCCAGCACAACCACCTGGCCTACCTGCTGCGCGATCCCCAGGGCCGTGAAGCGCTGGTGTTCGCCGGGCTGATGAGCAACGGCCATGAACTGGAAGCGCTCTACCTGCCGGCCGACGACCTGTGGCTGCACGCCCCGGTGTCGGTGGCACCAGCCAGCTGGTATGCGGTGGGATTGCAACGGCTCACCACCCAGCTGAAGCGGGCCTCGGCCCTGCCGGATCCCCTGGCGCCCCAGGCTCAGACCCGTCTGTGGCTGGAGGGCCACGCCAACTTTGCCCACCAGCTATTGAACGGCCTCACCTGCCTGGACGGGGCGGCAGCGGCAGAGCTCGGACCGGTGCTGAGCGACGGCCCCGAAGCCTTTGGGCCCCTGAGCGCGTTGTTTCCAGCGGTGGGCTGGATCCAGCCAGGCGAGGCTGACCGCGGTACCTGGTTTGAACTGCCGTTGAGTCAGAGGCCGGAGCGCATCAGCCCTGAACTTCGGCGCCATCTGCGCCACCAAGCCGCGGCAAGCCTGAGCCAGGAGGCCATGGCGCTGGAGCAGCGACTCCGGGTCTGGAAGGCCGGTGGAGGCTGGGTGCTCGCTGTGAGCGTGAAGGCCCGAGGTGCCGTGGCGGAGGGCCTGAACGCGCTGATCAGCGCCGCGCTGGCAGCCCTCGCCGAGGAGGGACCCCTGCCACTCCTGCTGATCGATGGCTTCTCCCCCCCCACCGGCGCCTCCAGTGCCACGGTTGTGCCCCCTTATCTCTGCCCGATGGCCGAGCTGATCAGCACCGAGGCGGAGCAGATCCGCGACCTGAGCGCCGCCCTGGTCTCGCAAGGAGTTGAGGTGGAACAGATCGTGTGCGCCGGCAGGCCCCTGCTGGAAGCCCTGCATCTGCTGCAGTACGCCGACGTGTACGTCATGCACCAAGGCACGGTGCAGCACAAGATCGGCTGGTTTCAGGAGACGATTCCCGGCATCGTGCACTCCAACAGCCATCGCAACACCGGCGGCACACACCCCTGGGGCGGCATGGGAGAGGTGGCACCGATCTGGTTTCCTGCGGAGGGCTGCGAAGATCTCGAGGATGCCCCACGGGGTCGATACCGATTCCGGCCGGAGCGACTGCCTGAGTCTGTGGGCTGGCTCTCAACGCAACTGCGGAGTTTGGTCCTCCACAACAGGGATTCCCGCCGCGTATCCAGGACCCACGACACTCCCCAGGAGCGAGTCCCCGTTGCATCCCTGGAGGAGCTGGATGCCTGGGTGCTGGATCACAGCCTGAAGCGCTACCAGCAGTGGATCATCAACCGGATTCCCTTCGCGATTCAATGCGACGAGGTCGTCTACACCTTTCAACGCTGCCGCACCACGGCCAGCGCCAATCACCTGGAGTTGCGCCGGCGTGATGACGGGGCAGCGTTTGAGCTGATTTCTGACAGCTGCGGGAGCGGATTCAGCCTGTCGACACGGCGTCCCCAGCCCCTGGCGGAGCCCCTCGCCACCACCCCTTTCGCCAGCGAGGATCCGGTGCTGCGCATCGGCGACCCCAACTTCGCCCACTTTCTTTGGAACGAATTGGACCCTCTGCTGCACCTGCTCGAACAAGCTCGGCAGAACGGCCAACGGCTGCCGGTTGTGCAAGACAGCGACAGCATTCTGGATCTGGCCAGCCTGCCTGGGGTGGAACGTCTGTCCGCCGCGGTGCTGACGCAGCGTCCCAGCGTTCATCTCGGCGCGATGCGGGTGAGCGCCACCGCTCGCAGCACAGCCTTGGCCAGGCTCAAAGCACCGGCAACGGCATGCCGCCGCACCGACACGGCGCCGTTGCTGATCCTGGGGGTGCGCGGACCCGGACGACGGGAACTGCAGGATGAGGTGACGCTGCTGCATGAGCTGATCCATCGCCTGCATCAGCGGTGGCCGGCCCTGAGGATTGCCCTGGATGGCTTCACCTTCCAGCACAACAACCTGAGCCAGCCCACCAGCCTGGCGCGCGCCGCAGCGATCGCCGAACGGATTGGCCTGATCCAGGCTGCCTGTCCAGGCATCCCGCTGGAATCGCTGCATGGACTCTGCTTCGAGGACTATCTTCCCCGGGTGGCGGAGGCCAGCGTTTACGTCACCCATGAGGGCACGATCCAACACAAGATCGGCTGGTTTTATCCCGAAATTCCCGGGGTCTGCCTGGTCGCGGGGCCCCACGCGGAGGCGATCGGTCACTGGCATCGGGCGCAGTGTGAGGGCAGCAGCCAGCTCGATGTGCTGCCCGTGGGCCTGCTGGTGCACAGCAAGCAAAGTGGCGATGCCGACCAGCGCAACCAACCGTTTGCGTCCAGCGATCCACTGGCCACGATCGCAGCCATCGAGCAGCTGCTCGCGCCTCACCTGGAGGCGCCGCCCAGCGCCCGCCTGGATCTGGTCACGGCGGTGTGGGATGCCGCGGATCCGATGGCGGCGCTCACGCAGCTGGCCCAGAGCAGCATGGGCAGCGCACGGGAGAGCCGCAGCGCTGTCTTCACGCTCTGCGACGCCGCCTGCCTGACCCGCAATCACGACCATCTCGCGGCGGCGGCGCAGGAACTGGACCTCCTGCCGGCCGACGACCACTGGGTTCGGCTGCATCGTCTGCGGCTCCAGATCGCCCGAGGCGATGCCGGTGCGCAGCAGCGGGAGACAGCCCTGGCCCTGCTGGCCGACGCCGGGCAACTGGATGCCGGCAACCGCCAGCTGCTGGCCAGCCTGCTTCATGACGAGCTGGATCCTGCTCAGCTCACGGAGTTCCTGCCGGAGTTCTCCCCTGAGGAGCTGGCGCTCCTGCAGGGCAGAGCGATGGCGCCCGAGACGGCCGCGGTGCTGGTCGAGCGGCTGCTGGACGCAGGCCTTGAGGCCGGTGCTGAGGCGTGCCAGCGAGCCGCCAGGTTTTACAGCCGAACCGGCCCCAGCCTGAGGCGCCCCTTCCAGAGTTGGGACAATCCGCAGGTGGCGGATCCCACCCAGCTCGATGGCCTGGTGCAGCGCATCAGCGCTGCCCTGGACGCGGCGCAGGGATTCGGCCTGATCCGGCTCGGCGATGGCGAGGGCTGCTTCCTGGCCGGTCGTACCCAGGATCTGGAGGGCGCCACCCGCAACGGCGACGTCCGCGATCCAGCGCTGGAGGCCAGCGGTGGACACCTCGGTGACGATCAGCATCAAGACCTCCTGGAACGCTTGCGGCAGGTGCTGCAACAGGCGGATGTGGTGGCCATCCCCGATCTCTGGCAGTGCCTGCAGGGTCCGGAGCAAAGCCTGCAGGTGGCGGCCAACCTGGCGCTCCAGCCGGACACCGTGCTGGCCGGTGGCTGGCATCTGCATCTGCAGTTGCTGCGGCATGGTGCATTCCAGCGCCCGCCGTTTGATCGGGTCGACGCCGTGATCGGCGCGGCGCTGCCGCCGGCCCTGCGCGACAGCGGCGTGGCCTTCCTGCCGCTGCCGGGGGAGGATCCTTTTTGGCGTGGCACAGAGCGTCCGCACGCCCACTACCCCCAGGTGTACCGACAGGTGCTGGAGTGGATTGAGCAGACGGTGCGACCAGGCCAACTGGTGCTGGTGGGCGGTGGCCTGCTCGGCAAGATCTACGTGGGCGCCATCCAGGCCCAGGGTGGGGTAGGGCTGGATGTGGGCAGTGTGATCGACCTGTGTGACGGCCATACTGGCCATCGCGGCGAGCACCGGCTCAACCCCTATCTGGCCAGCCTCGCCGCGGCTGCCTTCCGGCCGGAACCATGACCGCTGCGGACGACTGGCTCGCTCAGGCTCTCGATCACCTCACCGCTCTCACCCCTGGCCTGCAGGGTGAGGTGCGCCGCCAGCAGGCTGCCTTGGCCCTGATGCAGGCGGGACGCGACGGCGCCGACATCGCGCAGCTGGAAGGCGTGCTGCAAGCGTGTCTGCTGCAACAGCTCCAGCTGGCGATCAAGGAGCTGGGGGGCTGATCGACTGCAGGTTCTGCCATACCTCCAGGGCGGCATGACCACGGAAGACCGCCAGCTGCAGCGCCTCGCGGGCCTGCGGCGACATCTGCGGGTCGTGTTCCATGGCGGCGCAGGCCTGGAGCAGATGGGCAAGATGCTGGGGGTCGGCTAGTGCCTCAGCGCGCTCGAGCTCCTGCACCCCCTGCAGCAGCCGATCGCGGATGGCGGGCAGCGCCCACTCCCGGGACTCGGGCAAGAGCTGCAACAACCGCTGCAACAGGGTCACGGCGCGCCATCGGGCCGGGGGGCCGGGCTGGGCCATCCAGGCGATCGCGGCGTAACGGCAGAGGTGTTCGGCCGTCAAGCGCCTCAGATCTGAGTCTGAATGGGGCAACCCCTCCAGGCGGCACATCCAGCGATCGGCCATCCAGAGCTGGTCGGCACGCTGCGGATCGGCCACCAGCTCGGGGGCCGGGTCGGGCCCGGCCCGCTCCACCAGGTGCCGATGCAGAACCGGCATCAGCTGGCCGATCAGGGCAGCCAGGGCTTCAGGATCGAGAGAGGCGGCCAGCCCCTCCAGCAGGCTGAGGGCGGCCTGGATGTCGCCGGCCTCGCAGAGAGCTTCCACCCGGCGCCGATCGTGGTCCTGGAGGACCTGTTGCAGAGCCTGACGTTCGCGGGAGGCCTCCGGCGGGAGCATCCGGAGCGACTCCCGCCAGAGGGTGGCGAGCGCCTCGGCCGGCAGCGGCAGGGCCAGAAGCTGGTCGAGCGGGATCCAGACGCCCGCAGCACGCCGGCTCATGAGGCGCTCTGGAGGTTGTAGAAGCTGAGCAATCCCTCCGGGCCCGCGCCCAGGGGCAGCGGCCACCGCTCTTGCGGAAAGGGCCTGGGTACGGCGGCGATAGGCAAGCCGACGGCCTGCAGGGCTGCCGCCAGGCGTTCGCGCACCAGCGTTTCCCCCCAGCCGGCCTCGAAATGGGCACTGGCCGCCTCCACCTGGCGATCCCAGAGCTCAGCGGAGGCATGAAGGGCCAGCACTTCCCGGGCGAAGGCTTCGGGATCATCGGCCAGGCGAGCGGTGATGCCATGGCGCAGGCCGAGCCCCTCGGCGGCAACGCCGGTGGCCACCAGCGGCAGGCCAGCGGCCATGGCGGTGAGCATCTTGCCCTTCACGCCAGCACCAAAGCGCAGCGGGGCGACGCAGAGGCGCAGGCGGCCCAGCAGCGGGGCCAGATCGGGGACGTAGCCATGGACGGTCACCCCCTCGCCGGCCAGGGCCTGGATCTCGGCAGGTGGGGCGGCACCCACCACGTGGAAGTGGGGCACCGCGGCGGGGGAGGCCGCCAGCTGTCGCATCACGGGCATCACCTGATGCACATACCAGAGCACGGCATCGGCGTTGGGGGGATGGCCAAATCCTCCCAGGAACACCACCCCCTGACGCTCGTGAAAGGGGCGGGCCAGGGCCTCCCGCCGTACCCGGGGCGGCAGAACAAAACCGGCGGCGCGGGGGCGCAGCCGCTCGATCGCCTGACGCTGTTCGTCGTCACTGAGATAGAGCACCCCATCCACCACATCGAGGATGCGCTGTTCACAGCGACGCATGCGCTCGATCGCCTCGGGGCTGACGGCACCGGGCTTGATGGCCTGCTGACGCTCCATGCGCAGGTGGTGCAGATCGTGGGTGTAGTAAAGGAGGCGGGCCAGCGGCGCGTGGGTCTTGACGGCCTCCAGCCAGCGGTCGGCCACCTCCGGGCGAGCGATCAGGATCGCCTCGTAGTGATCGCCGCGCTCCTGGAGCAGCTGCTCCACCGACGCCACCCAGGGGTGAACCAGCACCTCCACGCCGAGGCGCTGCAGGGGGATGCCGTAGTCGGGCTGCCAGAGCAGGTTGTCGGCGGGGAGGTAGCTGACATCCCAGCCGAGGGCGAGCAGATCGGTGAGCAGGTGGAAGATGTAGAGCGAGCCGGCATCGCGATCGGGGCTGGGCAGGCTGGCTTCCATCACCAGGATGCGACCCACGCGACCGCGATTGCGTTCGTGCCAGACGGCGCTGCCGTTGCTGGCATGGGCCTGCAGACGCCGTTCCCATTTGCTGCAGAACAGGCGGGCGTTGCGGTCTTGGAAACGTTTGATACCGCTCTCGTGATCGCGGCCACTGGAGATGCCCTCGTAGTGAATCACGCGGGCGAGGGGCTGCATCAGCACGCGGTAGCCGAGATCCTGCACCGCCATGGCCAGGTCGGTGTCTTCGTAATAGGCGGGGGCATAGCGGTTGTCGAAGCCGCCGATGCGGCGGAAGAGCTCGGTCGGCATCAACAGACAGGCCCCGGAGACGTAGTCGACATCGCGGCAGAAGCCGTGGGACGGGTCGTTGGGATCACCATCGCGGCCATAGTTCCAGGCACTGCCATCGCGCCAGACGATGCCGCCGGCTTCCTGCAGGCGGCCATCGGGATAGAGCAGCATCGGGCCCACCAGACCAGCATCCGGAAAGCCATCCAGCGTGGCGATGAGTTCGCTGAGCCAGCCCGGGGTGACGACGGTGTCGTTGTTGAGGAAACAGAGCAGCTCCCCGGTGGCGAGCGCAGCGCCCCCATTGCAGGTGCGCAGATAGCCGAGGTTGTCGGGCTGCCGCACCAGCTGCAGATACTGGCTGCCGAGCTCAGCCACCAGGGCCACCAGAGCGTCAATGGAGCCCGCGGGAGAGGCGTCGTCGACGATCACGATTTCGAGATCAGCGGGCGGCTGCGACTCCCGCAGCTGCTCCTGGAGCAGGCTCTCCAGGCAGCGCAGGGTCACGGCTTCCTGCCCGTGGATCGGCAGCACCACGCTGACGCGCCGGCTCTGCCGAGGCCGCTGCAGCAGCAAGGACCAGAGGATCCGGATGCGGGCGATCGACTCCTGCGACGGCGCCGGCTGGAAGCAGCCATCGGCCAGCGGCCGACCCTCAAGGCGGACCGAGGCCAACAAGGGCCGGGTGCGATCGGCAAGCCAGACGTGATAGCGCTGCCAGAGCCTGCTGAGGGCCGCCTCAGGAGTGAGAGGCTCCAACTGGTGATGGAGCTCCAGAGGTTCAGAAAAGAGGGTGGACGGATCCTCGGCGCAAAGCTGGCGAGCCATGGCGAGGCGGGCCAAGCGTGCTGAAATCGAGCGCCAGGTCACCCCCACGGTGATGCCGGGACAATCGGCGATCAGGACGTCGCCACCCAGGGGCTCGGCAGCCAATGGCAACACCACACAACCCGAGGTGGCCTGATCGGCCAGACGGAGTGTGTGGTGAGCTGTAGAGCCGTCGTGAAGTGTGAGGCTGAGCTGAAGTGGAACCCCAAAGGTGGGGGATGGGGCCCTCAGCTCAACATGAAACCAGCGAACTGAAGCTACGTCGTCCAAGGGATACCGGAGCCCAGCGATCGGAGATCACACCACAAAGAAGATGTCAGCCTCTTTCCAAGCATAGCCAGTCTGAGCCTGAACAGTGGTGACACTGCCATCAATGTCAGTGATCTTGAGCTCATTGCCACCAATACCTTGGAGGCCACCAGCGACAACCCGATCAGCCTGAATAGCAAGCACATCGGGCCCGCCAACACCGAAGTCAGTGACAATATCCTTATCATTGTCTTGAAGCTGATCGGCGGTGTAGTAAATGGTGTCGGCACCCAGGCCGAGGGTCATGGTGTCGGAGCCAGCTCCACCGCGAACCAGATCGTTTCCTGCGTAGGTG